>JBAQLI010000308.1:0-4093 GCA_049301735.1 Candidatus Methanoperedens sp. | reverse complement strand
GAAATTATCTGAAGTCAATTGGAATAAGTTATTAAAGTAAAGTTGTTACGACCAAAAATCAGCTAAATTCTGGAAGGCACCGGGGTGCCTGCTATTGCTTTCAATTTTTGGGTGGGAAACTTGGGTTTAATGGAACGGAATAACACAAGGATGATTATCAGTATGCCTATAAGAGAATACAGGGACGTCTTTGCCATATCAGGCCCGATATTTTTCTCCATGACAACCCCTTCCATTGCCACACCACCGAGAGTCGTTGTGACACCAGGAGGCTGGGGGACTTCGTTGATTATCTTATCAAGCTCGATCTCAAGTGACTTAAGATCAACATCATCGGTAGTTTGTATCCTCACTAGAGCAATAGTATAATCCTTGCTGATATAATTATCAAGCAGACCGTTCTTCCCTGCAAGTTCCTGGACTTCCCTTTCTGATTGCGGGAGTCTCCCCTGGTTAATACTTTTAAGGACAGTCGCCGCACTTGTTACTTCAATAACATTTTCAGTATGGATAGCAAGTTCTGACAGCTGGTTCAAATAGAGCAATACCCGCTGGTCCCGGACATCACGCACTTCATCAGAGCCGATATTAGAAGGATCTATCTCCACCGCAAACAACGCAAAATTTGTGCTTCCGAATTCATTTTCAATGCTTTTCAGTGTGGTTATTGAATCCACATCCTTTGGAAGCATTGAATTCATATCGGATTTTTTTGTTTCGATCGTACCGATCATCTGTATAGCGTATGCTGTTACCAGAAGCATGATCACAAGTACAGTGAAAGGATGTCTTGTAATAAGCTCTGAATATTTTTCCAGGGGTTTGATCATATTATATTTACCTCACCCTCTGTGCATGCATTTCTTTCTTTATAGCGAGTTTCTCAAGCTTCCTGTGTGTATTCCAATATTCATAGTCCTCTTCCAGGAGAATGAAAACAGGATTGACAAAAAGAGCGGCAAGGAGACAATATGCTATACCCAGGGCAAGTGTCTGGCCAAGATGCTGGATCATTGGAACGCTTGCAAATGAAAGAACTCCAAAGCCTACGATGGTTGTCACCCCTGAACCTATAACTGCAGTGCCGATTGCATAAACTGTGGTCTTCATGGAATCAAGCTGGTTTATGTTCTTGGCTCTTTCTTCTTTATACCTGCTCAGCACGAATACGCCATATTCGACTCCAAGTCCCAGGATCATGGAGGATAGACCCACAGTTGCAACAGATAGCGGGATTCCTAGCCAGCCGAGTGTTCCCATCGTCCATATCAATCCAAGGGAGAGGGGAGCAAATACCAGCAATCCATGAGTATATGAGCGCTCCATGACAAAGAGCAAAAGCAGGATTATGGTAGCCGAAACAGCGAGTGTTAAAACAGCATCCCTTTTTAAAAGGTCAAAAATGGTCATGCGGATTATGGGCGCCCCGGTTATCCCCAATTTTATACCTGTAGGTTTTGGCGTATTTTCGATATGCTCCTGGATAAGATCATCAAAATTCTGTATCTGTTCTTCTCCTGTGCCTATATCGGCGCCCACGAACATGAGCGCCATCTTATAGTTCTTACTGAAGAATCCATCGGCCATTGGATTGCTGCGAAGGGTTTTTGTTATATTTTCAGGTGTTACTCCATTTTGCCCCCTGAAAAAACTTGCAGGCGAACTGACGCTTGTTACGCTTGTTTCGCCCCTCAGGTCTTCATCCAGCAGGATCATGGCCTGTATCACCCTTGGGTCACGTATATCCCTTACCGAAGTTTTTGAATCTACTGTATCATCGATCTCCACAGCGATGACCACAGAATCCTGCCCCCCGAATTTATCAGTAATGCGGTCATTGAGTTTAAAGATCGGAAGTTCTTTTGGCATTTCTTTCCTGAAGTCCGAATTTATGGTCAGGTCCTTAAGGCCTATACCCAGGAATATTGTTATAAGAATCACTGCTATAGCCAATATTTTTGTGTGCTTTTTTTGTATTTGCGCAAGTCCTGTTAAATTGGTTTGAAGGAAATCAGCCATTAAGTCTCCTGGATTTCACGCTTATTTGTAAATGCAAGTATTTAAAATGTTGTGCTTTAAACAACTTTGAAGTTGTTTAAATTGAAAACATTTAAATACCAATATGTAAAATAATCCCCCTGTGATCGAGAAGCTAAAAAAACTCGGACTTACAAGCTATGAATCACAGGCTTATATTGCTCTTCTAAAACTCGGAGATGCTGAGGCTGATGAGATTGCGCTGAATGCAAAAATACCAATGGGACGCATCTATAGTGTACTTTCAAGCCTCGAAGAAGTTCATCTTGTCAGGGCACAGGATACAAGACCGCGCAGATATGCATGTGTTGACCCTGCCGCTGCACTGACAAGTCTTTCAACTACAAAACAGAAGGAATTAAAGCAGGCTTCAGAGGAAATTGAAGCTCTTGCCAATGACCTTAAAAATGAACTCTCAGGAGTTGTTGCCAGGAAGACAGAGAAAGGATTCTGGACAGTAGCCATAGGAAATGAATCCCATGAGCTTGTCCGGGAGATCATCTCGGGTTCCCAGAAAGAATTGCTGTTCTTTATGGCTTCGAGAATGACCAGTGAGAGAATTAAAAATGTGCTTTTAAAAGAGAACTATGTTGGAATTATGGAGGCTCTTTACGATTCCATAAAAAAAGGTGTTGAGGTTAAAATAATTCTTAACAGTAGTGTAGATTTCAATAAGCTTGAGGATTCACCGATCATCAAGAAACTGATGAGGCATATTGGAAAGGAATTCAATTGCCGCCTTGCTACGATCCCAGCTACGCCTTTTGATATCATCGATGGGGAAAATGTATTGCTCCAGATGTTGAATCCCCTGAATCCCGATGAACTTTTCGCAGTGGTCAATATAAGGGATGAAAAACTTGCCAAAGAGCTGAGGGATAAATTCTTTACGATATGGGACAAGGCAGAAGTATATTGCGGAAAGAATACCAACACAAAAATATAAGGAAAAAATCGTAAATTATATATATAACTATGATGTTGCAGGGGTTGCGATGGGCAGGTCATTTTTTATATACACTAACCCCCACTCCCCAACCTGTCCATCGTAACTGGTTTTTTAAGATATGATATCGATACAGGGTTTGAAACTTTCAAAATCTCAAGGTCATATATCTGTTTTTTTATCTGAGGTATTCATTACATTCATACATTTTTCTTTGTCTAAAAGAAAGATAAATTGTCTTCCCGTCATATGTTTGTGTAGATAACCTAAATTTTCTAAGCCTAAAAGGTCTGCCCTTGCAGTCTGGTGGTTTATATGATACCACTCTTGCATCTCCTTAAAAGTTATTGGTCTTTCATTTTTACTCATATTAATAATCAATTCTGCTTGTCGGAAGTTTAAGTCTGGATTGCTTCTGATTGTTTCAAGAATCGTCTTATTTTCTGACTTTGTTTTTTCAATGTATTTTTCGAATGATGTTAGCGCAATATCGAGCTGTCGCAAGTTGAATTTTATAAAATAGGTAATGTCATTATTGTCTGTTTCGGAGTAAAGATATGCCCGCATATATTGACCAGGTGCATTTTTTATCGCTGTTGATACCGCAATATATTCGAGCCAATTATATTTATGGGAAATTAAATACCAATAGAAGAGAGCTCTTGCAGTTCTTCCATTTCCATCATTGAATGGATGTATATATCCTATCATATAATGAAGCACTATTGCTTTAACAATAGGGTGTAGATAAAATTCGGTGGGCTCACTATTAGAAAAATTGCAGACTTCTTCCAGGAGTTTATTAATACGACTGTAATCGGGTGGTTCATAAATAATCTGGTCACCTCTAAATACCCTAACTTCATTATCCGTTCTAAAAGCTCCTTCGTACGCCTTATTTTCAAAAGTATCTTTGGTTATTCTCTTATGAATTTCCTTAATAAGTTCTAATGTTAGTATTTGATTTGGTTGAGTGTTATCTTTAACCCAAGTTTCCCACCCAAAAATTGAAAGCAATAGCAGGCACCCCGGTGCCTTCCAGAATTTAGCTGATTTTTGGTCGTAACAACTTTACTTTAATAACTTATTCCAATTGACTTCAGATAATTT
>JBAQLI010000307.1:0-12231 GCA_049301735.1 Candidatus Methanoperedens sp. | reverse complement strand
GTGTCCTCTGTGCCCTCTGTGGTTATTTTTAAAACGAAATTCAATCATTTTTAGGGCTATAAGCGAGTGCGATATAAATTTATTTATTGTTATTTATATAATCCAAGCGAATCATGACGCTATGGGTTATTATTAATAAAAACTTCATTTAATCCTTCTTTAAATTTTAATAAGCTTCCTTGATCAACACCCCTTCCTTTTTTAAACTGTAAGATATGAAATTCAAATTTTGAATTATCATCATATCCTTCCAATTCATCTGGTGAAGTTATTATATCGTTATTCCCAGTAAGATATATCGCATCTATTCCGTAATCATGGCTTTCTCCCCGGAACGCGCTATCCACAATTCCCGCCTCAATTTCGTCAAACTCGATATTTTTAAATAATACTCCAAGCGAATACAACATAAAATCTGAACCTTGTTTTAAATCATCATTCTGATTGAATAAGAGCATTGAATTATCGTCTATTGCAGTATCAATTTTACTTTGAATTAAATTAAAAATACTCATAATTTACCTCTTTTATAAATAACATCGCTATATATATAACTTATGTATTTTTAAAAGATATTTTAATTATTATCCTCAACAAAATATATTTTATCCAATTGGTATTATGTAAAAATTTTGAAAGTATGATAGTAATTTAATCCTTCCATTCCACTTTCGGCTTCATTCTATATTAGCCAAGGCGCGCCGCGCATTCGCAGACGTGCTCAGGAAGATCCTCAGAAATCCCTAATAACTTAACGGCATTTTGAACGTAATCGTTTAATATGATGGGTGATGAGCGCCGCACTAAGCACGTCTCCCAGTGGGTTCGGCCCGAATCCACCTGCGGGCGCGTACTTACTGCGGGAGGCTGAGCGACAGTCCCCCCGGTGCTCGGACAGTCGCGGTGATTTCTCACGCTGTTCTTTTTCCCTAAAGAGGATGCGCAAAATAAGCGTCTTATCAGAGATTTTAGAAATTTGACCGCTTGCCTTGAATATTCAATATTAAACATCATATTCCCAATTCAGTTTTTAGATTCTCATGAGAAGTGAGTATGTCCGAAGCTTTTTCTTTTCTGTATTCATGCAAAGAAAGATAATCCTCTTCAGTTAGAATTGAGTCAATGTCTACCATATTAATATCCCCTGTAAATGTTTTTTCTGTGCCCAATTTTATCAATATAAATTCCTTTATCTTCAATATGATATATAGCTCGATAATCTCCAGATTTTATCCGATAATAAATTGGCTGGTGTTTGCCTTTTAATTGTGTGAAATTAATATCTTTATCAAAAGGATCCAATGCCAAAAGCTTCAATTTGGTTTTGATCGAATCCTTCACATTTGAATCAAGTGTTTTTAATACTTTTAAGGCGGAAGGACTTATGAAAAGGTCATAGGGCATCTATATCATCGATTTTAATATAATCGCCTTTGCGTTGTATTTCATCCAATTCTCTATATAACATCTGACATTTTGCTGCTTCAATCAGCCTTCTTAACAGCGCATCATATGATTCACCCTTCATACCAAGCATTTTAAGGGCATCTCGTGTTTCTTTCATTATAGGAATCGTTGTGAGTTCCGACATAATATTAATTATAAGAAACTTATAACTACTTATAACTAACTTTTAAAAAGGTGGATTTCATAAAGGATTCAGGCAAGAAGCAATAATTGAAAGCAAGTAGCGCAAGGCCAATTATATTCCTGAAAACGTCTTTGATTCATATTTTATTTGATCTTAATCCCGCAACTCTGCTGCTAACAAAAATTATACTTTTTCTTCTTCTTCTGGAGTTTCCAGTGAAGCCAAATATTCCTCATATGTTTCATTTGGTCTTCTTGTATACACAATCGTTGTATCTTTATGCTCTTTCTTTCCAGAACCAGAACTTCTTGAGATCCATCCACTTTTCTTTTTCTTCTTTTCTCCGCTTAATTTCTGGTGTTTTGAAGATGTTTGGTTTTTGTCGCTCATAATTTACTTTCTATAACATGTTTGGTTTGTGAAACTATAAAGGAATATCCTGAAAAAGAAAAAACTGAGTAGAAAGGAATAAGATATAATCTTCGGCTTTATTTTATATTAGCCAAGGCGCGCTGTGCAAGTGGGGACGCACTCAAGAAGTCCTTAGAAACCCCTAATAATTTAACTGCGAGCATACCTACTGCGGGAGGTTGGGTGACACCTACGAACAGCGGAATCTTTATTTAAAATAAGGTTTATTATTATAATATCATGGCAGAAACGATAGCCGCTGTTTACGAGGATGGTATTTTCAAACCTCTTCAAAAAGTAGATCTTCCGGATCATAAGCATGTTCATCTTATACTTATACCGGATGAAGAAGCAACTTTATTGAATGCCCAGAAGAAAGAATTGTCAAAGATAATTGGGATTGGAAGTAGCGGAAAAACAAATATTGCACGAAAACACGATAGTTACCTTTATTGAAGTGATACTTTTTGCCGATTTTTGTTGATACAAGTGCATGGTATGCCCTTCTTGATAAAACAGATTCAGATCATACATCTGCCCTTAAGTTCAAAGATTCATTGAATCATTCGATAATAACCACGAATTATGTTGCAGATGAAATAATTACACTTGTCAAAGCTCGTCTTGGCTACATTAATGCAGTTGAGATTGGCAGAAAACTCTGGAATGAAACAATATCCACTCTTATTCGTGTTTCATCCTCTGATGAGGAAAAAGCATGGGAGATTTTTGTAAAATATAGTGATAAAGGTTTTAGTTTTACGGATTGCACAAGTTTTGCGGTTATGGAACGGTTTGGAATTACTGAAGCTTTCGCTTTTGATGAACATTTCGATCAATATGAAAAGATAATACGATTTCCAAAATATTAGTGTATGTTCGCTGCCAGAAATGAATCTGTCTAAAAAAGGGAGGAAAAAAATCTCCGTGCTCTCTGTGTCCTCCGTGGTTGATTATTCTTGTTTTGACATATAAATAAAGTGACAGAACTTTTGATATTTCTATCCCTTCACCTCAAACGGCTCTTCCTTAAGCTGCCCATTCTCTTCTATCAATTGCTCCACCTTCTGCTGTGCACTCTTTAACTTCGTGTCGCATCCCCTCACAAGCTTTATCCCTTTCTCAAAAAGCATCAAACTCTCATCCAGTGAAAGCTGTCCTTTCTCAAGTTTATCTACTATTCCCTCAAGTTCTGTAAGTGATTCCTCAAAACTCATTTCCATTTGCATTCCTCTTTATCATTAACTTTGCATCTTATTTTTCCATCGCTCACAATTATAGAAACCTCATCGGATTTTTCAACATCCTCTATACTTTGCACAAGTGTTTTTCCAGGCGTTTTCAATGTAATGCTGTAGCCTCTTGAAAGTATTCCAAGCGGGCTTACTGCATCAAGTTTTCCTGCATAGGCATTCAAAAGCGCCTGCTTAACTTCCATAAGCCGTCCTATACTCATTGTTTGCCTCCGGGTGAGTTCATCAATAAATTGGATGTACTGTGTCAATCGTTCTATAAAAAGATGTGGCGCTATACCATCCTCAAGGTCAGAAAGATAGGACATGCTTTCGCCAACAAATCGTCTCTGGTTTTCGATCAACCTGTGCCCAAGCCTCGTAATGTGATTTATTAATTCGAGGCGGTCAGGGACTGCAATTTCAGCAGCAGCCGAAGGCGTCGGCGCCCGGATATCTGCCACAAAATCACTGATCGTAAAATCGGTCTCATGTCCTACTGCTGAAATGATCGGTATCCTTGAATTAAAAATCGCACGCGCTACAGTTTCTTCATTAAAAGCCCACAGGTCTTCAATCGAGCCTCCGCCTCTACCCAGGATGATCATCTCCGCATCAGTTTTATTTAGCATATCAAGTGACCTGACAATGCTTTGCCCTGCATTGTCACCCTGCACCACTGTCGGGATAAAAAGAATATTGACCGGATATCTCCTTCCAAGCACTGTGAGAATATCATGAAGAACAGCACCTGTTGGGGATGTTGCCACACCGATCTTTTTAGGGAACCTGGGAAGCGTCTTCTTATGGTCAGGTGAGAAAAGTCCCTCCATGGCAAGTTTATTCTTCAATTGCTCATATGCTTTGTAGAGTTCCCCGATACCATCAGGCCGAACATCCCTGACTTTTAGCTGGTAAACACCTTTTTGCTCATAAACATCCAGATCCCCGAAAACAATGACCTTCATGCCGTGTTCAAGTTCGAATTTGAGATTTCTTCCATACCATTTGAACATGACACACTGCAACTGGCTGTTTTTATCCTTCAATGTAAAGTAACGATGACCTGAGCCGTGGTTCGTAAAATTCGATATTTCCCCGCGGATCCACATATCATTGAAATGACCCTGGGTAAGAACACTCTTTACCGCCAGTGTGAATTCGTGTACTGTATAGATACCTTTACTTTCAAAACCCATGCTCTTCCAGATTGATCACTTAACGTATCTGTTTTTCGATAGCAACGTGAAAGTGATCATCCTGAAATGTAACTTTCAAGAGGTATTATATTTTGAAGCTCTTCTTTTGACATTACCGCTTCTGAAAGTACACTATCCCTTATATGTATCGGGGCGCCGCATCGAAGAGCAATCGCTATGCAGTCGCTTGGCCTTGCGTCCAGTTCAAAACGCTTTCCATCCATGGAAACTATCATCCTCGCATAATAAACCCCTTCATTTAATTCATCTATCAGGATGTCATCTATCGTTGAATCAAGACGGGTTATTAAAGAGACAAAAAGGTCATGTGTCATCGGCCTGGGTGGTATTTCATGATTAAGAGCAGAATTTATGGATATCGCTTCAGATATTCCAATATATATCGGCATCATGCGTTTTGCCTCATCTTCCAGCAATACGATCGGCACCGGGCCTGGCGCTTTCTCAATAAGATATACCCCTTTTATAGTTACCTGTAAAGTAGTCCCGTTCATTAAGATAATATTAACAAGCGGAGGTAATAAGATTAACGATAGGAAATACCGCTGATTCGTCTAACCTAAAGTCTAACCTAAAAATATCCTCCAAATATGCTTGAGCCGGCGATCAGGCTCCCCGCAACATATCCCAGGATGACCCCGCCGTTAAGGAATGGAAGACCCGCCTGGGGTTTGCCTTTCATAACTAATACCATAAGTACGGAAAATCCCAGGAATGTTCCAAGGATCGCGCCAATTGCCGGGATATTTATTGCGCCAATGAGTGGGAATGAATAATAAGTAGTCCTGGCGATGAAAACGTTTGCTGAAACAACAAGCAAAGTTGGCATAACAGCATCTCCCAGTCCCATGAAGAAGGCTTCACGTTCTTCTTTATCGAATTTTTCAGTCCTGAATGAATAATTCCAGTGCTTCGGGATCACAAGTAAAATGGGAAGTCTTAAATCCATAACGCCTTCCGCGAGAGCCACCATGTGTTTTGTCCGGTATACTGCAATATAATCATAAACAAGCAGCACAATAAGTAAGAGAATCACTGGCACGATATTAAGGGATATCCCGAAAATTGAAGCAGAACCGGCTCCCAGTATCACACCTATTATGTCAATTACATACCATTCAGGGAATTTATACAAAATAACTGTAAGGGCAGCGGAGATTATAATTGTTAAGATCAGGTTCGTATCGGGTGTTATGAACATTGGGAACATTGAAAAAAGCGCATAGAAGACATACGTTAAAGTCCAGCCTACTGTGATCAGGATAAAAGCCTGGAGAATCCATTTCTTATTCAATTTTATTATAAGAAAAATGAATGCAGTGAAAATAAGAATTATTGCAACCCAGACGAAAACGTTTCCTGTATCGTTTGGATCTTCAAATGCCTTAAAGTTATTAACCTCAAGCGGTTTGCTCAAAGCGATCGCAATAAGCTGCACAAGTAGCAGCATGAAAGCCATGCCAATTATCGGGATGTATTTATCAAGCTTCAAATCAATCTCCACTTATAATAAGATGGATTGTTTTTAAAAGTTTGCTAAGCAACAAACTATTTCTTTTACGCATCAATATAAGGAGCAGATGATAATAGGAACTCTCGGACCTAAGGGCACGTATTCGGAAAAAGCTGTACGACAATGGGACGATAAAGCTGATTTAAGATTTTATGATGATATATTTGATACCGTTGATGCACTTTTGCGAAAAGAAGTTGATTGCAGCATAGTGCCTATTGAAAATTCCCTTGAAGGCTCGATCACACTCACTCTTGACCTCCTGATGGAATACCAGCTAAAAATCACAGGTGAAGTAGTAGTCCAGATAAAAAACTGCCTTCTCTCAAAAGGAGATCTTGAGGACATAAAAATAATTATGTCACATCCTCAGCCCTTATCCCAGTGCAGGAAATATATTAAGAATAATTTCAAAGGAATCGAAATAAGGTCAGACCTGAGTACATCCCATGCGGCAAAACTTGCATCGGAATCTAAGGAAATTGCTGCAATAGCATCCGAGGAATCGGCCAGGATGTATGGTTTGAATATACTGGATGAAAATATACAGGATGTGAAGGAGAACTTCACCCGGTTCATTGTTATAGGAAAAACATCGCCAGTTCCCACAGGTAATGATAAGACATCTATTATTGTGTATCTTGAGAAAAACAGATCCGGAGCCCTGTATGAGATACTTGGCGAATTTGCCAGCAGAAATATTGACCTGACAAAGATAGAATCACGTCCAACCAAGAAAGTCCTGGGGGATTACGTTTTCTATATTGATATTAAAGGGCACATTGAAGATAAAACCATAAGGGAAACGCTCTTGAAAATAAAGAGCAAGGTTGGAATGCTAAAAATACTGGGATCATATCCGGCTGCAAAATGATCAATGAAAAGTTTTATACACTCACAAACCCATATTTGAGTAGCAGCTCAAAAATGAGTGGACTATATAGATATACAATAATGAGTGGATTATATGGATATACGATCTTTGAAAAAACTTGCGCTTCTTGGCGCGCACCACAAACCCCTGGAATTATCATCAATACAATTTGCAGCACATCTGGATCTGAGCCAGCAGACAGCAGCACGAAAGCTCAAGGCTCTTGAAGAGGAAAAGCTCATCTCACGGCAGTTTTTGCCTGATGGGCAGTTGATCTCCATAACAAAAAATGGGATCAATGCGCTTCATAAGGAATTGTACGATTACACTGAGATATTTTCAGGGAATGGAAGCATCAAAATCTTAAGTGGAAAGCTAATTACAGGGCTGGGGGAAGGACAATATTACATTTCACTTGAGGGCTACAGGACACAGTTCCTGGAAAAGCTGGGTTTTGACCCGTATCCAGGCACACTGAACATCAAACTTGATGCAAAAAGCATTGACCTGCGTAAGAAAATAACAGAAAGCATAAGGATCGCTGGTTTTACAGACCAGAACAGGACCTTCGGGAAAGGTTCATGCTTCAGGGTCAGGATTTGCGATATTGAGGGTGCTGTAATTACCCCTGAGCGAACCCATTATCCGGAAGATATTATTGAAATAATAGCGCCTGTTAATCTTCGGGATCACCTTGATCTGAAAGATGGCCATAATGTTAATGTGGAAGTGATAAAATGAGTCTTGATAGCGCGATCGATGCATTAAGAAACGGTAAAATGATACTTCTTTTTGATGCTGAGGACAGGGAAGGAGAAACGGATCTTGTGATCCCGGCTATATGTATAACACCGGCTGATGTCGCTCTCATGCGCCGTGACGGCGGAGGGCTGATATGCGTTGCAATATATGGAAAAGCCGCAGACAGCCTGGGATTGCCTTTCATGTCAGATATTCTAAGAAGTGTCTCGAAAAATGGTCATAAATCCCTTATCAGTCTTGTGGAAAAAAAAGGAGATATCCCTTACGACTCCCGTTCATCTTTTTCACTATGGGTTAACCACAGGGAAACTTTTACAGGCATAACCGATAACGATAGAGCCCTTACCATTAGAAAAGTCGGTGAAACAGTTGATAAGGTCATGAAAGGTGAGAAAATTGATTTCGGGGATGAATTCAGGTCGCCCGGCCATGTCGCGCTGCTTCGCGCGGCCACAGGTCTCCTGAACGAGAGGCGCGGGCAGACCGAGCTTTCCATAGAACTTGCATTAAAAGCTGGTATTTCTCCCTCAATGGTAGTATGTGAAATGCTTGATGACAGAACGGGAAAAGCGCTCACGAAAGAAGATGCCATCAAATATTCAAAAGAGAAAAATATGCCATTTATCGAAGGGAAAGATCTTCAATCATAATCATATATTCTCTATGACGATTTCTAATCCAGTACAATTTCGACATTGGGAATCTTCAATACCCGGAGCCTCTCGATTTCTTCCCTGATCCAGGTCATTTCAACTTTTTTAGTCCATACATTCCACTTCAGGATATAGCCTAACTCTTTTAATATCTCATCATTAAGCGTGGAATTTTCTTCTTTTATGATTATGGTTGTCATTTATTCAAGATTCTGCCCATCGCTTGCAGTTTTACACTTATTTATATGTGTGCAATTGGCAACCCGGCATACTTTGATTTTTGCACCGCATTGATTGCAATAAAATCCCGCAGAAAAAATTAAAGGCTGACGTTCGGGGATATTCAAGAAGGAATTGTAGCGAGGCATTATTTATCTCCTGCATTTAATCTTAATAATGTCAATCTTGATTTTGTTACGCAAATTAAATATTCTAATGTGTTTGCCATATAGTCCAACTATATCCCGCTTAGTATATATAGGAAAATAAGCGATTATCTTCTTTTTGACCATCAATTAATTTAAATATCATAAAGTTATCTTTACGATATAATGGAAAATCATAAAGATAAGTTAAGATCAGTCGTTGAAGAGTACTGGGGAAAAGAACTTCCAGACACGAAAGAGAGAGCTATCAGTCTGAAAATAGAAAGCGATCTTATAAATGATATTGTAGGGCCAAGAAGGGCTGGAAAGACTTATTTAATGTATTTTACCATTAGAAAACTTCTCGATGCCGGAATAGAAAAAGAAGCCACTATATACATAAACTTTGAAAACAGGAAATTGCTGCCTTTAACACCGGATTATTTCAATGACCTGATAGATGTTATCCATGCCAAAAGGCTTTTCGAAAAATATAAGACTATTTTTATTTTCCTTGATGAGGTCCAGAGGATCGGGGAATGGGAAAAATATATACGAAGCATATATGATGAATTTAAAGGGAAAATAAAGATTTTCATTTCAGGTTCAACTTCAAAATTAACAGAATCCGAATTGAGCTATTTGCTTACAGGCAGGCATTTAACAACACATGTCTATCCATTAAGCTTCAGGGAATTCATATCATTCAAAAACTTTTATATAAAAGAATATTTTATTGAACAGGATATCGCTTTGATAAAAGAATATTTCAGGGAATACTCAGAGTTTGGGGGATTCCCGGAAGTCACTTTACTCCCGTCTGGTAAAGAAGAACTGATACAGACATTATTTTCCGATATAATAAATAGAGACATACTCCCGAAAGCAAAAAGAAGGGGTGAAATTATTGAGGACCTTGCGTATTTTTTATGCTCAAATTCAGGAAAACTGGCAAGTTTCACAAAGTTAACAGGCACGCTGAACTCGATGGGAATTAAAGTATCAGTACCTACTTTTGAAAAATACTTCTCGATTATGAAAGAGGCGTTCCTTTTCTTTGATCTTACTATATATTCATACAAAGTTAAGGATCAAATGCAGTATCCCAGAAAGATTTATTGTATGGACCCGGGTTTTATTAATTTTGCCGGGTTTAAATTTTCACAGGACCGGGGAAGATTAATGGAAAATCTGGTTGCGATAGAACTTCAAAGGACAAAGTCCAAAAGCCCATTAATTGAAATATTTTACTGGAAGGATCATCAGGAGAGGGAAGTAGATTTTGTTATCAGGGAAGGTCTTCCGGTAAAGCAGCTTATCCAGGTGACAAATGCTTCAAGCAGGGAAGATATACAAGAAAGAGAGATCGCAGGTCTATTAAGGGCAGAGGAAGAATTTAAATGCAACAATTTGCTTGTAATAACCTGGGAGTATGAAGGAGAAGAGATAGTAGATGGTAAGAAAGTAATTTATATGCCATTATGGAAGTGGCTGTTAGAATAAGAAAAATTATTATATTAATGCGCAAGCTGCAAGAAAACATCTTCAAGATCAGGCTGTGAAATCTCAATATTATTGATATGAACATCACAGAACTTCTTTAAGACATTATTAAGTATGGACTCAATGTTCTCTGCAACGATCACAACTCTTCCGGTCTCATATTTGATATCCAGGATTTTCGGGATGTCATTCAGTGAGGAAATTTCAAACTTGCCTTCATAATCAATAATTATTTTCTCGCCAAGTTTCATTTGCCTCTTCAGTTCACCGGGCGCAGCATTCGCGATTATTTCGCCATTCTTGATAAAAGCAATGCGTTCGCACAGCTGTTCAGCCTCTTTCATATAATGTGTTGTCAGGACAATAGTGATCCCTTTTTCGTCATGGATTTTTTTAATTAATTTGCGTATCTTTATAGCCATATCCGGGTCAAGACCCACAGTAGGTTCATCGAGGAACAGCAGGCGCGGGTCGTTAAGAAGGGCTTTTGCGAGGGAAAGACGCTGTTTTGTACCTGTTGAAAGCGAATCAAACCGCGTATTCCTGAACGTCTCAAGTTCGAGCATACCAATTACATTATTTATGGATCCTTCCGTGTTTTCCAACCCATAAAGCAATGCAAAATATTTAAGATTTTCATAAACCGTGAGGCTCCATGGGAAATTTGGGTTTCCACTGCTGATATTAACGATACATTTTACATTATTGGGATCTTTTAATGCATCGATCCCGAAAACTTCCACTTTCCCGGAATCCGGTATCGATAGTGTTGAAAGTATGGATATGAGCGTGGTTTTACCTGCCCCGTTCGGCCCAAGGATGCCAAATATCTCCCCTTCCTCGATATTGATGTAAATGTTCTTCAGTACCTCTTTTTTTCCGTCCTGACTCTTATAGAATTTATATATCCCTTCAGCCTTAACTGCAAGCATGACTGTGATAATGAGTTATTATAAAATATAATTAGCTGGTTTATTTGTTGAATGTAAGAATGAATACACTCCCCTTTGAGGGAGAACTTTCAGCTCTGATGGAGCCTCCATGATCTTCTATACTTCTATATATTTCTCAAATTCAAAAGCTCTAATCTCTACATTTCCGCCTACATGGGTAAATTTCAGAGCATTACTTAAAAGATTTATGAATACCTGAATGATTTTATCTTTGTCTGCATTGATTTTCGGAAGATCTTCTGGAATATCAGTTGTGATATTCAATCTGTTTTTCTCATATTGACTTCTTACGGTGCCAACGGCAGTATCAATGATATCATGCAGGTCCAGTATTTCCATACTGTATTTCTGTTTGCCTGACTCAATTATGGAAATATCCAACAGGTTGTTTACCAGGCGCGTTAGACGATCGATATTCCTTATTAAAATTTGTAATAATTCCTCCTTGGTACTTGTTTTTGAATCATTTTCCAATAGAAATTCTGAAGAAACTTTCATGGCAGTAAGTGGTGTCTTCAATTCATGTGATACCATTGACAGAAAATCTGATTTTAATTTATCAATCATCTTTAATTTCTCATTGGCATCCTGTAAAAGTCTGTTAGATTCATTAAGTTCGTTTGTCTTCTTTGCAACTTCATATTCAAGAGATTTATTCCATCCAAAGAGTAATAAAATAATTGAAAAGCTGCTCAATATAATAAAACCAACCGCTACTCTTATAAACTGATTCTGTTTTACATATACCGAATTTATCAAGGAGTCAGCTTCTGAGGCTGGGGATATCACGGCTATTGACCAGTTTTGATTGCGCCAGGTGATGGGAGAATAGGCTATCAATTCCTTCTCATTTCCATTATTTTCGAAATAAGCGTTTGGATATTTTGTGCCTTCTTTATACCTATGAGAACTATCATATAATATCCCTCCAAGGTCATCGACCATGAGGACCTCCCATGGAGGATTATAGTTTTTTAGGAATTTATTCGAGATATCTGAGATTTTTAGGATTGCAAGAATTTCACCTTTGAGATTGTCGGAAAAGTCCTCTAACTTTAAAAAATTTTAATTATTGTTAAGACAAACTGTTCTGAATATTTTATCCAATAAACATTATGTAGCGAAGCATTTATATATCTTTAGAGTTATTTATA
>JBAQLI010000306.1:0-6009 GCA_049301735.1 Candidatus Methanoperedens sp. | reverse complement strand
CCCGATATTAAAGGGTTATGGGATGCTTGAGCCGTATGCGGTGAAAGTCGCAAGTACGGTTCTTAGAAGAGGAAGGGCGGGCAACCGCTCTTTCTTATTCGACTATTAGTTCGTTGTTTTTTTCATGTTCATTTATGAAACAGGGGTTCATAGCCGACTTCGCATTCGTATGCAGGGCCAGGAGCCAGGGTAACTATATATGCGCTAAGGTCAGACCTTATCAGGATAATTTAAGCTGCTCTGCATATCCGGCAGAGGTTCAAGATGAGCGGGGATTAATGAATTACGGACGGATGCTCTGGTATGATACATTCTTTATTCACTGGCGTGCGCCCATAGCTCAGCTTGAGCCGCGCATCCCCGCAGGTCTTAGCCTTGATCTCTTTAATGGCGATGCATACGTAAGCCTTGTCGCGCTACGTGCGATAGGGCCTTCCCCGGGTTTACTTTTGCCCCTTAGCAGTATCTTTCTCAAGTACAACCAGCTTAATGTGCGCACCTATGTGAAAGCAGATACAGGACGGGGAATTGTACTTCTGAACACTCAGGTTGATCGCATCCTCCCCGCGCTCGGGGCGCGTATATTCGGCATGCCCTATCATTTTGCCTGTGGTCTTGATTTTAACATACGCGACGACCATGTTGTCATTAATACCCCGGATATTAAGGGGGATATAGATATGGCTGACCCATTCACGCCTTCGGAAGGAAGCCTTGAGAGTTTCCTGACTGATCGGTTCTGGGTATATGCACGTGCACCCGTTGGCAAGGTCTATGGTGTAAAAATAAAGCATGCCCCCTGGAGGCTGCGCCCGGTGAAACTAAATAATATGTTATCCTTCTCAATCACTGGCTTTGGCGATGCTTCCGAACCTGTATCTGCATATATTGCTGAAAATGTGGATGTTTCTATGGTGGAAGTTGCTATGGTAAGGTAAGCTTCCTTATTTCTTGTAAATCCACGATAATCTTTTTATCGCTTCATCTCTTTAATGTGTTAGATTTCAATGACAAAAAAAGGCATGGAAAATAAAAAAATTGGATTTATCGGGACAGGTAAAATGGGCGAAGCCCTTATCAAAGGCATACTTCATGCCAGGCTCGTTCCTTCAGGGAACATCTATGCCAGTGATATGGATTTAGTGAAATTAAAGGCTCTTGAAACTGACCTTGCGATCAATACCTGCAAGGAAAATTGCGATGCAGTGGTCAATTCCGATATAATAATTATTGCGGTAAAACCACAGGTAGTTCCCGCAGTCGTAAATGAGATCAAAAGCTCAATAAAGAACCAGTTGATTATTTCAATAGCTGCCGGAGTTACCATAGATACTTATGAGAATAACCTGCCCCGTGGGACAAAAGTTGTCAGGGTGATGCCCAATATTGCGGCAACAGTGAAAGAAGCGGCTTCGGCAATATGTCCGGGAAGCGCTGTATCAAAAGAGGATATGGAAATTGCAGGAAATATATTTAGTGCGATTGGAAAAACAGTAACAGTACAGGAAAACCTTATGGATGCCGTAACGGGATTGTCCGGAAGCGGCCCTGCGTATATTTTCATGATAATCGAAGCACTTGCCGATGGCGGTGTGCATGAAGGGCTTGACAGGAACACTGCTAAATTGCTTGCGGCGCAGACCGTTCTTGGTTCTGCAAAAATGGTGCTTGATGGCGGGAGTCACACAGGAGAATTAAAGGATATGGTGACATCCCCTGGCGGCACAACCATCCGTGGGCTTCGTGTCATGGAAGAACAGGGTGTACGCATCGCGATGATGAATGCAGTGATCGCGGCCTGCGAGCGTTCAAAAGAGCTGGGTAAGAAATCATAAAGCAATCCAATATGTCTATTCTTTTCGATATCGAAATAAAAGCAAGAAAGAATCATGCGCGTATTGGCCTTGGGATAGGCAAAGTCTCAGAAAAACTGATACGGAGCGCAGAGGCTGCAAGTGAATATTCGGATGTTGTGCTTGTTGGGGATGAAAATGAGATAAAAACGATAGGCACAGACCTTGAGATAATTCATTCAAATGAGCCTCCAGAGAAATTGATCGAATTGCTGCTTTCCGGTAAAATAGATGGGGCAGTCAGGGGAACGCTCAGTGCGACAAAGACGCTTTCTGAGCTTAAAAGATCGCTGAATGTGAATAAGCTGTACAGGGTGGCATTATTAGAAACAGCAGATGGACGGACATTTTTCCTTGCACCTGTTGGGATTGATGAAGGAAATTCTGTTGATGACAAAGTCGAGTTGATAAAACGCGGGGCGGAGCATTTCAGGCGCCTCGGTGTGGAAATGAAAGTTGGAATACTATCAGGCGGGCGTTTTGAGGATATGGGGCGGGATAAGACCGTGGACAGGACGCTTGAAGATGCCGAACTTGTGACCAGAAAAGTATCCGCACTCGGGATCAAAGCAAAGAATTATTCAATATTAATAGAAGACGCGATCGAGGAGGCGAATTTCATAATGGCGCCTGATGGGATATCGGGGAACCTGATTTTCAGGACGCTTGTGTTCCTGGGTGGAGGATACGGTCATGGCGCGCCTGTATTGATGGAGAAAGTGTTCGTGGATACTTCACGCGTCGGGGGGCATTATACAAGGGCGATAATGCTTGCAAGCGCGCTTAAACGATGAGATTATCAACAATGGGGATATATCTTTAAATGCACAGGTACATTGGAATGATCGGTAGCGATACAAAATTATCTGATCATACGCCTGAATATGTCCCTCCATTCCCTCCTCCAGAACAAGCTCCCTCCCGAAAAACTCGCGCTCCTTCCCAAAGGTTTCGAAGTTATCGGAGACATCGCGATAATTAACATCCCTTCATCTCTTGATCCTGAAAAATATCTTATTGCAGAGGCGTTGTCAATTCATAATAAAGGTCTAAAAACAGTCCTTCGAAAGCTCAATAAAATCGAAGGTGCTGCGCGTGTAGCGGATTTTGAACTGCTGCTCGGGAATAGGACAACCACAAGGCACAGGGAGAACGGCTGTATATTCCAACTGGATGTAACAAAAACATTTTTTTCAGGAAAAATGTATTATGAGCGGGGCAGGATCGCGCAAAAAGTAAATGATGGTGAAGATGTCCTTGTTTTATTTGCAGGTGTCGGGCCGTTCCTCATCCCGATAAAAAAACAAAGGAACGTCAACATCATCGGACTTGATAACAATAGGGAAGCATGCACATATCTTCGAAAAAATATTGAACTGAACCACATTGAAGCAAATATCATCCTTGGCGATGCCCGAAATGTTACTAAAATATTCAAAACCAGGTTTGACAGGATCGTGATGCCAGCGCCTTATGGACAGGACTTCTTCCTGGATTTTACTCATTCTATTTTGAAACCGGGAGGGTATGTCCACTTCTATACTTTCAAGAAGGATTTCGAAATAACTCATTTCAGGAGGCTGCTTGAAGAAAAAGGATGGTTTATTGACTTCTCCAGGGGTTGCGGGAACGTGGCGCCAAGGGTGAAGAGATATGTTTTTGACTTGATTATGAAAAAAGTTATTTCATAAAAGTTTGCTTTCTGCCTGGCCCCACAGAAATATATCCAATATCTGCCCCCATCAATTCTTCAAGTAATTCAACATAGAGCCTGGCATTTTCCGGAAGGTCCACGAAACTTTCGGTATCTGTGATGTCTTCACGCCATCCAGGGATATCGATATAGATGGGCTTGCATCGGGCGACATCATCGGAAAGCTCAGGCATGTAATCGATATTTTTTCCCTCCATTTCATATCCAAGGCACAACTTTATCGAGCCAAGCCCTGAAAGTACATCGAGTTTTGTGAGAGCCATGGATGTATATCCATTGAGGTTGATGGCTTTTCGCGCAAGGGGCATATCAAACCAGCCGCATCTCCTGGGGCGTCCGGTCGTAGTCCCGAATTCGCCGCCCTTTTCACGCAGGTGTTCTCCCACTTCATTTTTCTGCTCTGTCGGGAGCGGCCCTTCTCCAACGCGTGTGATATATGCCTTTATTACTCCTATCACTTCATTCACTTTTGTCGGGCCTACACCCAGCCCGGCGCATGCTGAACCTGCGACCGTACTTGAAGAGGTGACAAATTTTTGCGTCCCGTGAATTATATCAAGATGCGTCCCCTGTGCACCTTCGGCGAGGACTTTTCTACCATCTTTTAAAGCCTGGTTTATCTCTTTTGAAACATCGGTGATGTATGGTTTTAATTTCTTGCCGATCTCAAGATATGCATCAATTTCTGACCGTGCGATCTTCGGGTCTCCCCCCATTTCTTTTATCGCTGCTTCTTTCTGGGGCGCTATTTCTTCAATTTTTCGCATGAAACGGCTCTTATCAGCAATATCTGCCATCTGTATCTCTTCCCGCCCCACTTTATCAACATAAGCAAAACCAATCCCTCTGTTCGTGGTCCCGATTTTCACGGCGCGTTTTTGTTCGCGAAGACCATCCAGCGCAACATGATATGGCATTATGATGCTTGTTTTTGCGTCGATGCCAAGCTTTGATGGCGGAACTTCCACGCCGTTATCGGAGAGCATGGCGATCTCTTCCATCAATATTCCAGGATTCATCACAGTACCCGGCCCTATAAGCAGGCGCGCATCGAAAAGCACACCCGAAGGGATAAGATGCAGTTTGTATGTTTTACCTTCTGCTACGACAGTGTGCCCTGCATTATCCCCGCCCTGGAACCTGGCCACAATATCGTATTGCGAAGCCATCATATCCACGATCTTGCCTTTTCCTTCGTCTCCGAATTGCGCGCCTGTGATTATTGTGAACATATTTTCCTCAAAGTTAATTATATATACATTTAACACCTTTTTAGACAATTAGGTGATATCATGCTTAATAAGTTCTTTGAATGGCAAAAATCTAATGGTCTAAAGGATTCAACGATAACAAATTATAGAATGTATCTCACACCAATGAATCTTTTTAAGTCAATTGACGATTGGACAAATGATGATGCAATAAAATACATATTACAACTTCAGAAAACAAGCAAGCCAAGTACAGTTGAAGCGGCTAAAATTATAATGAAGGTTTATTTTAAATGGTTACAAAAAATGGAAGTGATAGCCAATATTAAAATAAAAAATATAAAGAATAACCTAAAACGTGAGGATATTCTAACAATTGAGGACGTAGAGAAATTGATTGAAACTACAGATTCATATATGTATAAGGCTTTGATTGCATTATTGTTTGAAAGTGGAGGAAGAATAGGGGAAATTCTAAAAATCAGGGCTAAAGATATCCAAGAAACTGATCAGGGTATGATAATTAGTGTTCCACAATTCAAGACGGGTAATGATTACAGAAGGATATTATGCCCATTTTCAGCACAATATATTAGGAATTATATTTCATATAGTGCAGTAAATAAAAGTGATATTCTTTTTGATTTATCAGAGCCGGCCGTATGGCGATTCCTCAAGAAAATAGGTAAGAATTCGGAAATAGATAAACCAGTTTCAGCACATAAATTTAGACATGCGCAAGCCTGTGATATGGTTGTTAGAGGATATCAAGAATCCATTATCAGAAAAAAGTTAGGATGGACTGGGGATAGCCGGATGATTGGTCGTTATACACATTTGGCGGATGAAGATGTTATCACAGCTACTCTTGAAAAATCCGGCAGTGATGCCAAAAGAAAACCATTAACGCAATTAAAACAACCAGAGGCAATTAAAATCGCTGATGCCAGTATGCAGTTATCAAAGCTATCAGAGGAGAACCAAGAGCTTAAAGTGAATCAAGAAAAGCTAACTCAAGAAATGGCAAAGCGCGACGCAGAAATGGAGACCATGAAGAGACAGATGGACCTTATCACGGCAGCGATGCAAGCCAAACAAGGAGTTTAACCCGTATTCCGTACCTTTCGTGCGTCTCAAATAATATTTTTCTCGATAGCGTTTTTATTAATTTCAGTAAATAAATATTATATAACTTATTTTTAAATAATAACTGCTTAAATTACATTTAAAT
>JBAQLI010000305.1:0-5551 GCA_049301735.1 Candidatus Methanoperedens sp. | reverse complement strand
CACTACAGAATATTTGACCGTTTATTATTCATTTTAAGAAAATAATAAGGATGCTGCGAAACACATAAATTAAAATATTTAGTTATATATTTAAAAAGTAACAAGTCTATCTTGACGCTATGGCTTCCCATAGTACCATAGTACAAAAAGCTTATCATCTCTTAAACTCATATTACGTCCTACTTAACTATATAAATTAAAGTAGTTAAGCAAATTGTCATAAAGCTTTTAAGTAGAAAATTAATAAGAACTTTTACAAAGTTGTGTTTATAGCTCTTAATTGTTTTAAATATAAATTAAAGAGGTTAGAAAGAAAGAGCAATTACGCTTTTTCATAAAAATTATGGAAAATTTTAAAATTCTGGGCATAAGTGAGCCTGTTTTGAGATCAATAAGAGATGAGAGATTTGAAAGCCCCAGCGAAATACAGGAAAAATCGATTCCTTTGATCATTGAGGGAAAAGATGTTATAGCGGGGTCAGCAACAGGGTCGGGAAAAACGCTTGCATTTGCTGCAGGTATATTAAAGAACGCTGAAAAAGGAAGAGGTATCCAGGCCCTTGTCCTTACTCCAACAAGAGAACTTGCTGAACAGGTCGCCCAGGCTTTAAGTAAATTTTCAAAGTATAAACCTTTAGAAATTATTGCGGTCTATGGCGGCGTAGGAATAAATCCGCAGATCAGGGGATTAAAGACAGCAGATGTTGTTGTAGGAACACCCGGCAGGTTACTTGACCATATCGCAAGAAATACACTTCGATTAGGCAAAGTAAGAACACTTGTCCTTGATGAAGCAGACCGGATGTTTGATATGGGATTTAAGGATGATGTGGAAAAAATTATACGGAAATGCCCGCAAGAGAGGCAGACTCTTTTGTTCTCGGCAACGATCAATAAAGAAGTAGTGCAGCTTTCAAGGCGCTATATGCACGAACCTCTCCAGGTTTCCGTGGATTCTTTTGTTGATCCGAAAAAACTGGTACAGACCTATTATGATGTAGCAGATGAACAAAAATTTTCATTGCTGCTGCATCTTTTGAAGAACGAAAACTCAGACCTTGTCATGGTTTTCTGCAATACCAAACGAAATACTGACAAAGTTACAAAAAATCTCAGGTTTTCAGGTATAGATGCCCTCGCTATTCATGGGGGATTGACCCAGTATAAACGAAATGATGTGATGCAGCAATTCCATACAGGAAAATTCTGCGTCCTTGTTTGCACAGATGTGGCAGCAAGAGGCCTGGATATCCACGGCGTTTCACATGTTTACAATTACGATATTCCCCGTGAGAGCAAGCAGTATATCCACAGGATCGGAAGAACAGCAAGAGCAGGGGCAGAAGGAAAAGCAATTAACATTCTTTCAAGAACGGATTATGATAATTTTGGAAGAGTATTGAAAGAAAATGATGTCGAGATAACAGAAGAGCCATTGCCTGCATTTGCGAAGGCTGCGATCAGGCAGCCTGAAAGAAGGACGAATAAGCCCATATCCAGAAAACTGCAGCAGCGTGACAGGAACAGGCGGCGTTTTTAAAAGTGTAAAGTGTAGATCGAATCAAAAGTATAATAAATACTAAACCTCTCTAAGGGGCAGGTGAATATATTGCCCAAACGAGAGGACATCCACAAAATACTGATCATTGGTTCTGGGCCGATCCTTATCGGCCAGGCAGCAGAGTTCGATTATTCGGGAACACAAGCGCTTGTTGTCGCTGCCCGCATTGGCTATCCGCTTATGGTCAGACCTTCTTATGTGCTGGGCGGGCGCGGTATGGAGATTGTTTATGATGAGGAAATGCTCAGGAAATATGTAGCAGGCGCAATTGAGATCACACCTGAGAAACCCATGCTTCTTGACAGGTTCCTTGAAGATGCACTTGAATGCGAAGTTGATGCAATATCAGATGGCACTGATGTATTCATACCTTCGATCATGGAACACATCGAACTTGCAGGCATTCACTCCGGTGACAGCGCGTGTTGCCTCCGATCGGGATAAAGGATGAACAGATCAAAATTCTTGAAGAATACACAAAACGGATTGCAGCTGAACTCAAAGTTATCGGGCTTATAAATATCCAGTACGCAATACAAAATGGCAAAGTTTACATTCTTGAAGCGAATCCGCGTGCATCGCGGACTGTGCCCCTGGTGTCGAAGGTATTCTCATTTCGGGGTCAAGGAAGCTGTTTTCCCGTTCAACATGTTCCCTGAGGTCGATCCGGTGCTTGGACCTGAGATGCGCTCAACTGGTGAAGTTCTCGGAATGGCGGATTCGTTTGCCATGGCTTTTTATAAATCGCAGGTTGCAGCCGGGTTTACACTGCCGCTTGAAGGCTGCGCGCTGATCACGGTAGCACCTGTTGACAGGAAAGGTGCGCTATCTATCGCAAAAGAACTATCGCAAATGGATTTTAAGATAATCGCAACTGAAGGTACTGCTGATTTTCTCAGGGAAAATATGATAGATTGCGAGTATGTCCATAAATTGCAGGAGGGGCGGCCTAATATCGAAGACCTGATGAAAAACAGGGAGATCCAGTTCGTGCTTAACACACCACTTGGCAAACAGAGTGTCCAGGATGACAGCTACATCCGTAAATCTGCTATTAAATACAAGATCCCTTACTTCACGACTACGGTGCAGGCCGTGCAGCTGCCAAAGGGATCAGGGCTGCCCGTGAAAACCGTATCGAAGTGAAATCACTCCAGGAATACCATAAAGGCGTCAAATAGGGTATTATATAAACAAGAATGTCCATCTTCGGGATATGGCTGGTGTAATATGCGAATTCTGCGGAAATAAGTTCGATACACGAGGGTTAGGCAGGCATCGTGCATCATGCCAGAAGAGGAAAGAAAAAGAAGAGATATCAGCCGGGAAACAGGATGGTAAAGCTGCCCAGAATGCAAAGATCAGGGATATATTTGAAAAGGTAAAAACCCTGGAGACCATGCTCGAAGATCTATCGGATCAGCTTGTTAAAATGATCAAAGAAATAGAGTAAATGATAAAGCTTCAATTTGTGTTGGTAGTTTTGTAAAAGTGCAACACAATATAATTACAGGATTATGGTTGGTTGTGGTTACATTTGTATCCAACCTTTATCACATTCCTTGATTCCCAAGCTCTCCATATAGAACCGTTCAATTCAATTAGCATGCAGTTGAAAAATAGGAGATAATAGGGATTGATTCATCTTATACAGGCCTCGTACATCGTACGGGGTATACCGGTGACTGCAACGATGGGGTTTTATGCTCGATGAGGTGATGAAGCCTGAAGAGATTCTTAAGACATGAACATTAGGCGCGCATATTTCTAAAAGCCATGAAATAATGAGTATTTATTTCTTTAACATTTTGGAGCTGAAAACATGGTTTGATTTACGAAAGTTTAAGTTATATAAATCAATTTACATTAACTAATGACATTAATTGAAAAATTAGAGCGGTATAAATTACCTGTTTGGATGCTAATAATAGCATCTATCATCTCTTTTATTGGAGGAAGTATTTTAGCTCCATTGATTCTTTCACCCATTTTCACTAAATTATTAATGTCAATTTCGTATCTTTATTACCTAGATGACGAACCACCTACTATAGAATCCTTTTTCCCGAATGATGGCGAATATCTAACAAATGTAACCAACATATCAATCAAGGTCAAAGATGATGGCTCAGGTATCAGTTTACAAGGGTCTGAGGTAAATGTAGTGAGTTCAAAAAATGGGCAAATAAAGGGTAAGATTAAATTTGAGAAAAATAATATTATTTTTGAACCAAACAACAGTTTTAGACCAGATGCCTATACAGTTACTTTAAAGATTGTTGATAAAAACAACAACAATGAGCAGTATCAATTTGTTTTTTATATTATAGAAGAACCAGAAATAAGAATCGGCCTTTATAAAGCCCCTCCACAAGTAAAACGATGGTGGACAGGATACTTTAATCAAGATTATTCACTTAATGAATATTATGAGTTGATAGTTGAAAATGAAAATAGTTTTTATCTGGAAAATTTTGTTCTTGAATTTCAATTTCCAGGTGTAATTGTTAATTATTCTGTTCAAGAAGATGATGGTATTATTGATTATAACATTAAACTAGGACAGTATATAATATCTAAAGGTCTGGAACGCAGAAATACAACCTCTTGTTATTCCAAGATTAATATAAATAAAATTGCGCCAAATGGTATTTTAACTGCCGTATTTCATGTTGATTTACAAATTCAAAATTATTATAATGCAATGTCTTGCAGACCTAATATTTTTAAATCAAATTGGAATTTAGTTTCCAATTTTGAAGATAAATATAAAGGTAGTTATAACTACCAAGAATTTGGACGCTGGTTTTACCAGGATTTTTCCAATCCTATTGGTATAGGAATAAGCAACTTAAATTTAAGTGACGAGCAACTTAAAAAACAAGCTTTTGGGCTTTCTCAAAATCTATTAGAATTTGCACTCGAACGAGATAAAAATGAACCGGATATACGTTCAAAAGATTGGGGGAACTATCGTGCGGAAACTGTAAATCTTTATTTTAATGAATACAGTGGGAAAGTTGCGTTCCTTCAGGAGCAATTTCTAAAACATGGGATTGAAGATAAAGAATTCGAAAGGCTCTATTATTCTTTAGAAGATGTTTACCCATTTCAAAAAATTGCACTCAGATTAGCTGCCTTGTCCAGCAAGTTGCCTCCCAATCTAAATAATGAGCAACTTAAAGAACAGACTCTTAATCTTTCCATGAATTTATTGGAATTTTCTCTGGATAGAGATGAAAATGCATATTCGAGGGATACTAAAAACCTCTATTTTATGCAATACGGTCTGAATATTTCAATACTTAGGGAAGAGTTTCTAAAACGTGAGATTGTAGATGATGAACTCGATATGCTTTATGGTTTTCCAGTCGGAGCTTATCCTTATAAAGAAATTGCTCTCAGGTTAGAAGCTATGTCCAACAAACTACCATCAAATAAATCCATCGTTAATTCAAATTCAACCACGATAGCAAATTGAGATAAAAAAAACAGATATAGATTCATTACTCAATACATTAATAGATAAAAATCAAACGGTTAAATTGATTTAAGATTCAGACTACTTGCACCTGATTTGAATTATGAAAAAGCAAGGAAACTGACATATGCACCAAATTAACGAGCATCCTTCTGATGCCCCGGATTTCCAATCCGGCTGGTTCGTTACTTTTGCGCTGAAAACGAGCACGTAAATTAGAATCGGAAACCATAAATATCATTAAATTCTTGC
The DNA here is from genome assembly GCA_049301735.1 of Candidatus Methanoperedens sp. Lineage (GTDB taxonomy): Archaea > Halobacteriota > Methanosarcinia > Methanosarcinales > Methanoperedenaceae > Methanoperedens. The sequence continues at coordinate 257 of JBAQLI010000305.1, read as the reverse complement.
TACACGAAGGTTGTAAAAATGACACTGTATGAAGTAATTTTGGTGCTTGTCGGGTTATTTTATGGGGGGATTGTAGTTCGATGGGGAACGTCGGGGCGTTCCAATCGTCTTGAATATCTAATAACATCTCTTGAGATTGTCGGAAAAGTCCTCTAACTTTAAAAAATTTTAATTATTGTTAAGACAAACTGTTCTGAATATTTTATCCAATAAACATTATGTAGCGAAGCATTTATATATCTTTAGAGTTATTTATA
>JBAQLI010000304.1:0-4959 GCA_049301735.1 Candidatus Methanoperedens sp. | reverse complement strand
CTTCGACCCATCGTTTTTATTAGGCGCCTGATAACTACGCTATTCTTCTAAGAACAGATTTTTCCTGAGAGTTTTTGTGTATTACTTTAGAACAATTATGATAATGAGCATAATTATACATATTTAAGAATAAAACATTTAATATTAAATACTATTGAATCATCATTAATATTGCTGTAGAATCAGGCGCCTAATGCCTTTAGTACCCTCAGTCTCCTTCGACCCATCGTTTTTATTAGGCGCCTGACCTGCACTATTCTATTTCTTGCTTGATCTTCTCAAGTACCAGGATATTTTTGATCCTTGTAGATGGATAGTTCCCCGTCTTATCTTTTTCCACTGATTTTACCATGTCCCATATTGTAAGGAGCGCTACGCTTACTCCATGAAGCGCTTCCATTTCTACCCCGGTTTTTCCAATGGATTTTACCTCAACTGTCACTTTCACCTTTCCCATTCCAAGATCAAATTGAACATCAATCCCCGTTATCTGTATCTGATGACACATGGGAATCACAGAAGAAGTGTTTTTTATTGCGATAACAGAAGCGATGCGTGCAGTTTCAAGAACCGCCCCCTTCTGAATTTCCATATTCTTGATAGCTGCAATTGTTTCCGGCCTTAATTGTATCTCACCTGTGGCTGTTGCGCATCTAAAAATATCATGTTTTTCGCTGATATCAACCATTTTAGCCCTGCCGTCCTCGATATGTGAGAATTTCATACTTTCATCACAGCCGGGATGTAATCAATGATATCAGTCGCCAGAAGACCATATCCAAATTCCTTAAATGCCATGTCTCCAGCTGCACCATTTATAAATGCTCCGCATGCAGCAGCTTCAAGAGGAGATTTGCACCTTGCAAAAAGGGCTCCTGTCAGGCCTGCAAGGACATCTCCTGTTCCGCCAACGGTCATGCCTGCATTACCAGTCCTGTTGGCTCTGACTTCTAACCAATCGGAAATTAGATCAATTGCACCTTTTAATAATACTGTGACTTCATTTTTTTGTGCAAAACTTTTTATGAATTCAATTCTTTCTTTCTGCTCATCCGGGACATCATTACCAGACAACCTTTTCATCTCGCCAGCATGGGGCGTCAGGATCATATTTTTATCCAGAAGAGACACCAATTGCGGGGATAGAGCATCGGCGTCAATAACTGTTTTGTTGCATAATGGAACTATTTTTTCAATGGCCAAAAGGGTCTCATCTGCATTCCCAAGACCCATACCCATGACAACCACATCATGTTTTTCAATAAGCCTGGAAATAATCGGTACATCATCTTCAACAAGTATATCTCCAGTAAGCTTTTTTACAATGAGATTTGGAGAATACGAGGCGATGATGTCCGAAACATTCTTTGGCGCAGCAACTGTAACGATATCAGCGCCAGCCCGAAGTGCAGAAAGTGCAGAAAGTGCGGGTGCTCCTGAATATGGGCCGCCCCCGATAACAAGGATTCTTCCTGCATCGCCCTTATGGCTTAGCGCGGGTCTTTTTAAGAAAGGCTGTATATCACCTGGCCCGACATAAAATTCTGCTTCAATTGGTATTCCGATATCAACAACATGGACTTCACCTGTATATTGTTGGGCATTTTGTGAAAGGAAACCTGTTTTCATTTTATGAAACGTAAGCGTCAGTCCTGCATGCACTGCTTTGTCAAATACCCCACCATCAGGATCAAAGCCTGATGGTACATCTACGGAAAGCACGAAAGCGCCGGAGCCGTTTATCAGATCAATAATAGTGGAGTCAGGTTCATGGATTTTCCCTCTCACGCCTGTTCCAAAGATCCCGTCAATGATAACCTTTGCATTCTTTAATATGGACGGATCGAAGGCTGTTGAATTCGTGGCTTCGATGAGCGGAATTGATGTTTTTTCAAGGACATTCCAGTTGTGCAGCGCTTCTGGTGTTTTGATATCTTCTTTTTTTCCAATCAGGATCACGGTGACATCATAACCACCCAGATGTCGTGCAGCAACGAAAGCATCCCCGCCGTTATTACCCCTGCCTGCAATGATCACAACCTTTCCTGAGCTTATTCTTTCTTTCACTGCATAGGCAACGGCAGCGCCGGCATTTTCCATGAGCTGGAGGCGTTTTATCCCCAGGTATTCACAATTTGCGTCTATGGCTGCCATGCGGGCTGAAGTGATTGTTTGCATATATTGATAATCAGCACATGAACACTTATAATTTATTAAATGTTTAAGGGATATAATGAAATAAGATATACTCTATTTAAGGGTATTAAATGGATCAAACACCTCAACAAATGGATATTAAACAATCTCACATAAAACGCGTCCGCACAATTGCTGATTATCAGTTCGGCCGCGGTGCTGGCGAAATCCTTTTTTCGGATGAGGTCAAATTCCAGTTCTCAACCACAAAAAGGATCCGCCAGATACTTCTTGATAACGAGCGTATAGCAACGGTCAGGGCAAAGGACGGTATGCTGACCCTGAGCATGAAAGGGGCAGGTAAGCTCCATGGATTTATCAAGTATCCTGGACAAAGAGTTGTTGTAAACAGTGATGCTGCGCCATTTGTTGCAAAAGGCAAGACCGCTTTTTCGCGTCATGTTGTGGCAGTTGATCTGGACATTCGGGCAGGGCAGGAGGTTCTTATAGTGGATGAAAATGACCGCTTGCTTGCAACAGGAAAAACTGTATTGTCCGCCCTTGAAATGCAGGTCTTTAAAAAAGGTATTGCAGTAGATGTAAGAAGTGGAATTGATACAAAAGACAAACCTGATATTGATTGAACGCTCTTTTTTCGCCTGTAATATTACTACAGGTTATCAATCGGTATAGTAAATATTATATATGGTAATGTAGTAGTATGCAGAGGTGAAGTTAATGAGTCACGTCATCGGATTAAAATGCAGGGAATGTGGAACTGAGTATCCTGCAGGTATCCAGAATACATGTTATGAGTGCTTCGGGCCTCTTGAAGTCAATTACGATTGGGATTATATTTCAGATCATATAAGCAAAGAGAAGATTGCTGCGGGTCCAAAATCCATATGGAGATATGCGGACATGCTGCCCCTTGAATCGGAGAAGCGTGTCGACCTTGGTGCTGGTTTTAATAAATTACATCGGGCCCAGCGTCTGGGAGCAGTGCTGGGGCTTGATGAACTCTATATCCTTGATGAGTCGGTGAATCCTACAAATTCATTTAAGGACAGGGTAACATCTGTTGCAATTTCAAAGGCTCTTGAATTCGATATCAAAGCCGTGGGATGCGCAAGTACGGGAAACCTTGCAGCAGCAGTAGGCGCCCATGCGGCAAAGGCAGGACTTCCTGCATATATTTTCATACCAGCCACGATCGAGCTTGGCAAGATCGTGCAGATGCTCATCTACGGGCCAAATGTCATTGCTGTGGAAGGTACATACGATGATGCCAACAGACTTGCAAGCGAGGTCGCAGATTCCCATCCGGACTGGGCTTTCGTGAATATCAATATCCGCCCATATTATACTGAAGGTTCAAAGACGCTGGCTTATGAAACTGCCGAACAGTTGAACTGGCAGGTTCCTGACCATGTTATTGCACCCCTGGCCAGCGGAGCGCTACTTTGTGCTATTTCCAGAGGATACAAGGAACTTGAACGCGTTGGCCTCGTTGACAAAGCAGATTTCAAGATATCAGGGTCACAACCGCTGAACTGTTCCCCTATATCGACTGCCGTCCAGAACAACAGCGAAGTCATTCCTGTAAGGAATTTTGAAACTGTAGCGCATAGCCTTGCAATAGGTAATCCTGCAGACGGATATTATGCAAAGAAGACCATCCTTGATTCAGGCGGTTTTGCGGCATCACCTACTGATACTGAGATAATTGAAGCGATACATCTTCTTGCAAGAACAGAGGGCATATTCACAGAACCGGCAGGCGGCACAACAGTCGCAGGTTTAAAGAAGCTTGTTGAAAGCGGACATATCCGGAAAGATGAAAGGGTCGTTGTCTATGTGACTGGAAATGGTCTTAAGGCGCAGGATACCCTGCTCAAGTCATTGCAGCGCCCGCCTGTGATAAAACCCATGATCAGCGAGTTTGAGCGTCTTTTTGCGCCAAAATTTGATATTCATGAACAGAAGACGGCTATAGCGATATAAAGATAAAGGTGATTTAAATGGTTAAAATAAGATTCTCTTCAGCATTAAGCAATGTGACACATGCACGCGAAACGATACTTGAATTAGGGGATACGACTGTAAAAGCAGTTCTTGATAAGCTCATCCAGCAGTTCGGTCCTGATTTTGAGAAACGTATTCTTGATAAGGGCGAAGTACGAAGATTCGTGAATTTATACGTGAACGGCGAGGATATAAGACACTTAAGCGGTCTTGACAGTCCTGTTAAGGATGCGGATGAGATATCAATTCTCCCTGCTGTTAGCGGTGGATAAAATTTTCATTTCCTTTGAGGCTCATGGATATTAAGGATTTGAAATTTGAAGATGGACTTATCACGGCTGTAGCCCAGGATTATAAAACCGGGGAAGTTCTCATGGTCGCATTCATGGACAGGGAAGCTCTCCGGAAGACCGTCGAGACAAAAAGAGGTTATTACTGGAGCAGGTCAAGGCGCAAACTCTGGAAGAAAGGGGAAAGCTCAGGACATGAACAGATCGTTCACGATATTTTGATAGACTGCGACGCTGACGCTATTGTACTCAAGATCGAACAGATAGGAGGCGCCTGCCATACTGGATACAGGTCGTGTTTTTACAGGACGATCGAGGGGGAGGTTCTTGGGGAGAAGATGTTTGAGCCGGAGGATGTTCATAAGAAATAGGATGAAGGCTTTTCAGGTTGTTTGATATTTATTCTATATCCTGCCTCAAAAACACAACTATTAGAGTTAAACCGCTCTATTTCTAATTGTAAACCTTCCTTAAAGCTGAATGCTCTATTATTCACACTCTTGTATAT
>JBAQLI010000303.1:0-5383 GCA_049301735.1 Candidatus Methanoperedens sp. | reverse complement strand
TATAAATAACTCTAAAGATATATAAATGCTTCGCTACATAATGTTTATTGGATAAAATATTCAGAACAGTTTGTCTTAACAATAATTAAAATTTTTTAAAGTTAGAGGACTTTTCCGACAATCTCATAAAGATTATTAAAAGCTGTGTGCTTTTATTTCCTTTCATCATTGACTTGGATGCCAGAAACAACGATAGTTTAACATTATTGAACATATGCCCTCTTCATATAGTATTATCTATAGTTTTTTTCCTGCGGTGAAGATAATATATTCCCCCCACTATGATCGGCAGAGTCATAATAACCGGTAACGCCATGCCGTTTTTATTCGGGTTGCTCACATAATTAATCTTTATGAGGGTAGTGCAATACGTTGACTGTAAATATAAATTCTTAAAACCGTCAGCAGAATTGACCGATACTATTATATGATACTATTATATGTTTTAAATTAAGTTCTTTATTGGTAACGGAGTGGAGTATGAATAGTGAATATGTAGCAAATATGATCCTGAAAAAGGAGGATCAAAGAAATGTGGTAGATTGTAAAAGCGGTTGCACTACTCGCCGGGCTTGTTTCCCGTCTTCGGACTTACAAAGTCCGAAAGGCGGATAGCGGATATCGCTGCCCGCCAGCTCGCCCTTGTAGCAGGAGATTAAATATATGAGCAGATATTCATCAATATTTAAAACACCTGAAAATGAAGCAAAATATATGGCTGCTTATGACGCTGTTCTTGCCCTTTGGCCTGTACCCTACGAATCTTTTGACGTGCCCACACGATTTGGAAAAACCCATGTCATTTCAAGTGGACCAAAAGAGGCGATGCCATTAGTACTTTTACATGCTACGAGCGCAAGTGCGAGCTTTCTATCAGTAGGATGCCAGTTCACAGCCTAGATAGCTTTGTCATTGATTTGGAGTTGACAGCGTATCGCTTCAAACTCCTAAGCCGAAGTTTCTGCCGGCAGGGGACGCCAGCCATAGCGGTCGCCCAGCAGCACAATGAAGTTCGGGCGAGGCGAAGTTTTCTGGCAGCGCTCAATCTCGCCAAGACAGATTTTCATGGTCTGCTGATCATATCCAGCTTCCTCGCTCACTCCCCGGCGCAGGTCGATCAGCTGGAAGCGCGCGCCGTGCTGCTGGCAGAGTTCGCGCAGGTAGGGGAATAAACGCTCCTGCAGGGCGTTTCACTCTACTTTCAGGTCGCTGAATGTGGATGAGACAAAGATGCGGAAGGTGCGGGTGAGTTCCAGACATTATTTTCACTTTTTTCCTTCAACCCCGCTCTCATGCCCTGAAGCTATGCTATCTGCTCCTGCTTCACCTTTACTAAATACTATTTCTGAGACTTCTTTTAGCTTAAGCACTGCCTGCTCTGAGAACAATCCAACAAGGGCTGCAAGGGCAGCAAAGCCAAATGGGCTTGTTTGCTCAACCCCTGCCTGTGGTGAAAAGAAACCACCACGGATAACTAAATAGAAAACGAGCCCCATAGATGTCCCAACAAAAGGTAAAAGAATGTACATCGCAAACCAGCTCCATACTAATTTCCGATAGCCGACATACTTGTAAAATGACCTTAGTGAGTGCACCAAGCCGCCAAGCGCACCAGATAGAGCTACAATAACAATCAAGTTTGCTTCTTTAGTAAATATGACATTGAGAATTTTTAAATTATATCCATCAATAATTGCTGATAAAAAATACATAAGACTGGATAACAAAAGAATAGTTAACCCAATATGGTAGACTGCTATCAAGAAAATACCATGAAATCCCACGAAACCTTTACCTATACCCTCTAGTTCGGTTTCTTTATAGATGTTCAGATTGCCATTTTCTTCTTTTACTTCCAGATTATAAGTTCGATCACCGAATTTTAGAGTCGCTTTTTTATCAAGTGCTATTTCGGCCGATTTATCATCATCTGAGATTATAATTTTATCATCTTTTTTTGTAATTTCTGCATTTTCTACCCATTTTATATTGAGATCATCTTTTAGGAACATTATGAGACTACTTCTATCAATATCGTTTTCCTCAATATTATTCCAACTAAATATTAAATCTTTTTCTCGTACCATTACTTTTCCACCACCTTTTAATATTCTTTATGCACACGAACTCCTGTATCATGCTCGGCCATTGTATCCTCTTTCAGTTGATTTTCACCGCTATAAATATCTGCAAAAGTGAATACACTATTTTTTTGATCTTTTTTTACAATGATCTTAAAAGTTTCAATATCACAGGTCCTGCCATAATATATTCTTCGACATACCCTATATATGCTATAGAAAATGGCATTTTCTCGAAGCTGCTTATCGTTGAAAATCATAGTGACCTTAACTTCATAGGATCCATCCGTATTAACAGGCTCAGGATCGCATCAGTCAGTGCATCTGCTGTTGTTACTAATTTAGCCCGATTTGCATTTTGAAAAGAAATTTCTTTAATATTGCTCATAATTTCTACTTTTTAAACTCACGGTTTATTTCTTCTCTGGTCTTTTTCCCATAAATTATTGGAGCATTTTTCAGCCATGGAATATATTCCCACTTCCATATCCGTCTATTTGCATCATGACCAGCCAGCGCATGGTTGGCAGTGTTAACAAATACAACAGGGTGATTCCCGTTCATATAAAAATATCCCACTTTTCGAAAAGGAACTGGAGGAGGTATTTTATCCCCATGGATCGAGTCTTCCACAAGTTGACTATTATCACTATATATATTCTCGAAAGTAAAATATTTATCATTCGGATCTTTTTTTGCTATGATCTTGAATGTTTCAATATCATAAATGCGGCCATAAGTTTTTTCTCGAAAACTTCTATAAAGATTATCAACGATAGATATGTCGTGTTTCTGAAGGTGTTCATCATTGAAGATTATTGTAACTTCAACTTCATAAGATCCATACGTGTCAATGGGTTTCCTGGCGCAATGCACCTCACGCACAAAATTTTTCAATGAATCAACCGCTGGTTGATATATCACTGGAATTATTTCATCATTGTTTTCAACATCTACATCGAATATGTTATCACTATTTATGGAAGGAGACAAACCTTCTTTCTTGATCAACTGGTATAGCTGGAATATGTGGGAGTTACTGATGTCTTCTCTATCTCTTGCCCATTCCCATATCCAGTAATCATCATCGAACTGGCATACCCATCGTTCCCTTGGCCCTTCTTTTTTATCAGGGATTTTTTTTCTTGCTGTGTAAAGTTCGGTTGCAGGCTCGGTGACTTTATTGATGGGAAATCCCAGCATGAATCGCAGTTCCACAGGTTTATTACCCATGTAGCTGCTATTCTTGTCAGTCCTGCTTCTGACCACACATATCAATTCATTTTCCAGTGTTCTGGCAATTCCAACCGTGCAATAGTCAAAATCCCAGATATCTTCTTTATCAGTCCATGAGAATTTTCCATCTATTACTTCCCATTTTTTCTCCCGATGAGAGAACCACACCTCTTCATTGTCCATTTTATCATCTCTTAATACATTGATAATCTCTACAACTCACGTTTACCTGGGCTGATCTTTTGTTCAATCATTTGAAGGATCACCTCCCGTATCTTCTGCTGGTTCGCTTCAAGGGATGCCGGAGCCTTAAAGGGATTCAGTCGCTCTCCACACTATAGATATTCAAGACCTAATATGCCGATCTACCACACCTTCACTGTAGTGTCACCTTGGACCCATTCATGATAGAGCCGAATGCTCAGCACATATTTATTTCCCTCTGTCAGCTCTTGGCGAATGTGGGCATTAAAGTCTTCAGCGCTATCGTCATCTGCTGCCAGCTGGGTCCGTTCCCCATTCTTCTCCTCGAACAGGACCATCAAAGTGTCCGAGTCCCCGGATGTTTGGAGATCATAGGTCCGCGTCTCCGGAGGTATAAAGATGAAGTTCTTCTGCTCCCCTGGTTTCAAGGCGAGTGAAGCGGGCGTATCGAGCTGGATATGTTCATAATCAGGCGGCGTCAGCGGTGGATACCACGTCCTGATCCAGAGCTTATCCCTATCAGAGAGACCACCTGCAGGTATCAGGCCGTTCCTATATTGCTCAGGCTCAATGATCATGCCGATTTTGAAGGCATAATGCATAATCGAGTCAGGATCCCATGAGGATCCTTCTACCTCATCTGGTTCGATCTTGTTTATTATGTTCCTATCAGTCTCATTCTTATCCCAGCCCTGCGTCCTTTTGGCCCATTCGTAAACCGCATCTTCATTCCATTTAATGCCAGCTTTGGGGTTCTGGTGCTCGTGTGGGCATCCTAGAGTATGTCCTATCTCATGAGTCGGCACATCGATGCCCCTTGGATCTATCCTAAGACTGTTCAAGTCAAAGTTCATTGTCCTCGGATCCTTCTCGACGTTATTGGATCTACAGTCAGGATTAGGACATACAGGCGTACTTGCAGATGAACCAAACGGACTCAAGCCACAATTGAGGCATCTGTAGTGGTTGGAGTTTAAAATCTCAGTGCCTAGATAGGACCAATAACCATTATCCCGCAAAAAGCCAATTTTTATTTTTGCCTCATCAGGATTTGAGACTTCCTCAAACTTAATCCCTATGCCTAAGTTTGTCCACTTATCGAATCCTCCGCGTACTATCCTTTTCTCCTCCTCCCCACCGGCAAATTCGGGCGGCTGGCTGAGGAAGCAATAGGGTAGTGGTGTTCCGTTCACCCACTTGACCTCATTTACAATAATTAGCCGACCAACATCGACAGGGAAGCCCAGTGGAAATTTGCGTTCAGGCACCATGGGCAGGGAGCATAATCGCGGTTGCTTCCCTTCTTCACTTATTTTTGATTTTCCTTCTTTACTTATTTTTGACATTTCTTCTTCCTGTTCTACAAGCATCTCTATGCTTTTAATATTTACAGCAGAATAATCATCTCCGCAGCTCCAGACGATAATATTAAACTCGTTCCATGTTGAATATGAAGTCTCCTTTGATTCTTCAATTCTCACTTTATACCCCAAGTCCTTTAATGCCGACATAAATGCAGGCACATTCTGGTCGTCTCCGAAATGAATATCATTATCACCAATTATTATCAAAACGGTGGGTTTTTCTTGTAGTCTGAATTGCTGATCTACTGCGCTATTTGTTTGATATTTCTTTTCTAATTTATTCTCCCACACATTTTTTTCCTCCCGAGACATTTCCAATAAGGCTCAGTGGATATCTTTATGACCATTATGAAAATCTATATAGTATATTATATCAATACCTTCGCCACATTGCTATATCTATAAGATAAGATGAATTAATTCTGGGATATACCACGCGTTCTATTCAATAGATATATCCCAGGAACTTGTATGTTCAATATTATTTCACGTCTTCAA
>JBAQLI010000302.1:0-8525 GCA_049301735.1 Candidatus Methanoperedens sp. | reverse complement strand
TGCTGAAAAAGTTATCCTCAATCCTTTACTATACGCCCAATATGGATTGCTATAATAAGTATTGATCTGCGTGTTAATACATTCCAGGGCAAGATATACAACCTCGCCGCCATTCGTGTATTTCAACGCTCGCCGTGCAAGGTTTCCTGTTTTTGTAGTTGTCGTCCATGTTGCGTCTGCATTCGTCCAGTATCCGCCAGAGGAGGCAATTAAAGCGGCGGCTATTTCATCTATTATATCGGGTAATATCTTCGCCCCTGTTGTGTATCCCATTTAACTCGACTCCTGGATCGCCCTGTTAAATTCAGCAACTGTCGCAAGACTTGTCTCCGGTAACTGGATCACCAGGCGGCGATATGATTTCATACAACAGGATGCAGGTTCTATACTGGCAATCCCGTTCGCCAGTTCCTCTAATATTTCCCGGTTATTCATTGGCATTTTTTTCACCCTGCTGTTCCAATTCCTGTTTTAATTTCTTATCCCGTTCCATGTCGTAGATATTTCCGATGACTCTACCTTCTATAACCGTTGGTTTCATTTATTGTTCCCCCATTTTTCTTCAAATTCCTGCAATACTCCTGTATCTGTTTTCATTTTTTTACCTCGCTTTCAATCTTCCATTTCAAAAAACCAGCAACCTGTAAGTATCTGCCCACCGTTTGCGAGCAAGTCTCCTTCCCGCGATATGTTCTTCTCTACTGCTTCGACCATTACTTTTCCCAGCTGCGAGCCTCCGCTGACAATGGTTATCCCCGAATCCACAGGATCTCCGACTATCGCTACGGGACGCTCTGCTTCTGCGTCTGTAACGTACATGATCTTGCTTTCAATGTCAAAAGCAGCCGTGGGATTGCCGTCAGTGTATGCATTATGCAGCGTGCTGTCCGAGACCACGCTGACACCCACTGACCCAGAGAGTCGTTCCAGTTCCCAGTAATAATCTCCTGCACTGAGGGGATTGAAAGATAGGTGTAAAACTGCACTGCCGGGGTTCAATTGATACTCATTTTCAAAATAGAGTTTTGTTCTTGCTGGCGAATCCCATAGGGAAAGTCTCAGCCTGCTTGACTCGTTGACGTTTCCTATCTTTATTTTTATCCTTCCCATCCAGCGGGCTGTTGAGAATTTCTGACCTATTGAATTGTTGATATAATAGTTCGCCTTCACTGTGCCGTTGTGCGTTTCCATGAAGGCAGCATCTTCCACCCTCACCTGCACGAACATTATATCCTGCTGGCTCGATGTTATTTCTCCAATGACCATCGTGCATTTTAAAATCGTTACTTGAATAAAGCTTTTGGATATTTTTATTGTTGTTCAGTATATGGCAAATACCTTGGAGCTTGTTCATGGTTCCATCTCACTCCGATTTTGAAGCTAATGATAGTCAAAAAATCCAACGAGTCTTAACGCTGGGTGAATGTATCTTGCATAAATTACGATGTTCACATTCCAAATTTTGATAAGTTTGGAAACTTAATCCTAGATTTAATCAATTCAGTTTTACTCGATATTTTCATTCTAAATTATTTGTGAATCATAATGATCTCAAGATAAAAAGGTTTGTAAAGCTTCCTTGAGAGATATCAAATGAAGGTCAAAAACCTTCTGCATTTCCTTGATATCACAGATGTTGTCTTCCTGCAACATGATCAATTGCTGGGTAGTTATTGGGGGCTTTTCAATTAATCTTTCGAGTATGTATGCCGCTGGCCACATTAACCATATTGGTATTTCTAATGCAGGTTTCTTAATTGTCAATACATCCATAAGCGTAAGAAAAAGCTCCCTATAAGTTATCTGATAGGGTCCAGCGATCTCAAATATTCTATTTTTTATTCTTGGTTCCATCAATGATTTAATGACGCAGTCGATGGTGTTTTCAACATAAATTGGCTGCACTTTGCTTTTTCCATCTATGATCGGTACCACTGGTGCTTCCTGCACGATCTTAGAAAGCATAGTAATGAACTCGCCCCCTTTACCGATCATTATAGAAGGCCTGAAGATCACATATTCCATTCCGCTTTTTATCACTGCTTGCTCAGCTTCCCATTTAGTTATATGGTATCTGCTCCTGGCATTTTCCCTGGCACCAAGAGCGCTGATATATATGAAGCGTCGAACACCTGCCTTTTTACATGCTTTCACGAGATTTCTGGTTCCCTGCGTATGTATAATCTCGAATGTCGCTCCCTTTTTTTCAACGATTATACCAATAAGATGAACTACTGTATCCACGCCTTCGAGTGCTTTTTTCAAGGATTCTTCATCAGTTAAATCTCCAAAAGCCAAATCAATTACAGGTTTTTTTAATTTTTCAATGTTAGAACTTTTCCTTACAAGACAACGCGATCGAATTTTTTCTTGCGACAGCCTGTTTACAAGATGACTACCGACAAAACCTGTTCCTCCAGTTACCAGAATCATATTTCTACTCTCATTTATATCAAGTCTCTAAATATTTCTTCTCAAATGATAAAATTGAACATCTCCAATAATATAGCTATCATTCGGGTTTTCGGATTCAATGTGTTTTCTAACAAGGCAACTTACGTGCATATTTTTTTCAGACAATACTTTCAGTACATGTCCGCCGATAAATCCCGTCTCCTCTAAGTAAGATCATGTTCTATTCCTTTATATTTTCAATTTAGCCGACTGTTCTTTTTTCCTGGCAGGCATGACACTCGCCAACATTGCGAGCACTGGCCCCACCAGGAAGCCAGCCCATACGAAAAAGGCAAAAATTCCCAGCATGGCAAGATATACTCTTTTCCTGACATCAATTCTTTCTCTGTTTTGCATGATAATACGAATAACGACTATTCCCAGTAGAATTGGAAAGAATGCTAAAATTACCGTGATTGCAACCTCTTGTGCCAGTGAAGTGCGTGAAAGAGCCAATACCATCTGGAAAATAACCGAAAATCCAGTGCCGATGAATAAGAATCCGGCCATGATCCCAGTCCATTCAAATAGCGTCTTTGCTATCCAGTTCCTTTTCCATAAAAATATGAGACATAAAGCAGGAATTACGACAACCGGTAATAAAATCATGATCAGGCTCTGTCCTTCCCATTGGTATATGGATATTAGACTGACAGGGATAAGGATCCATTCAATGAGTGAAAATGCTTCGCTTTGGCCTATGGCAAGACTGTAATGACCACCTTGCAAGGGTTCGAATACTGCAATATAATAAGCGCCTGATTCAGGATCAGGGATGTTCAGTTCAGCAAGTTGATAGAAACTGCTTGGCGCGAATGGCTCGTAGGTGGCTTCTCTGGGTTGCACTCCCGGCATAACGACGGCATTTGCTAAAGCAGGTTTCTCTATATAATCTGGAATATTGCCGCGGTTATTCAACCCTGGACCCATGAGAACAAAGCCTGGCATAAATCCTTTATATTCCGAGCTAGTGGGTTTCATCAAACTTATATAGATCCCTTGACCCGTTTTTATTTCGAAGCGATAATAATGTGCCTCCCCTCCCTCATGAAGTTCTCCATAGATAGCCCAGGATTTTGTGGGGTCAGATATGAACATCGCTTCATCAAGTTTGCCGGTGTCACCAGAAATGAGCGGCGAATGACCAGATACAGAAGGTATTGAAAATATGCAATAGATCAGGATCAAATACGTCAAAATGTATTCACATTCTTGTCTCAATTTGTTTCTCCCTTAAATTCATCTTTCTCCCTCATGGTATTAAAAACAATTGTTTTGGAGATCAAGCATAAACACTATCAATCCAGAACATAATATGAAATTGAGGTCCTGATTGTTATGGAAATAGTGAAGATGCCCAACATGGGGAAAAAGGAATATGATCGGCTTATCCGGGAACAATATATCGCGAGAATTGTCTTTAAAGGTGAAAAATACCCATATATAGCGCCATTTTTATATGTTTTTGATGAAAAGTACCTATATTTTCTCTCGACAAGGTATGGCAAGAAGATCGAGTATTTCACGCAAAATCCATATGTTACGGTGGAAATTGAAAGATATGATCCGGATCTATCGAATTATGCTTTTGTGTCTCTATCAGGACACCTCGTTGAAGTTACCAATGAAGTGAGCAAAAAGGAGGTCCGAGAACAGTTCATCCGCCTTATCAGAGAAAAAAATCTTTCTGAAAATATCATGATTGCTCTTGGTCATTCATCCCAAGATCCGACCGAAGCCATCGTCCACGAAGAGAGGAATGTTATCTGGAAGCTAACTGATGTCAGGAAGATCATAGGACTTAAAAATCGAACCACGACAGAGGGTTGAATGTTTTTTAAGGACTTTGGGAGCAAAGTCCCAAGCAGACTTTTCGTTGCCGGTGTTCATGGTAATGAAGAAGCTGCAACAATGCCGATCCTGGAACTCCTTGCCAAGGATATTAAGATCATAAGTGGAAGGCTTATCCTGGTCAGTCTTTCCAGTGCGGATCCTTATATTAGCACTCTTGATAAAGCCTATTATGGTTCCACAAATGGCATGAAACTCCTGGAACTTGTCCGTGAATATCGACCCACTATCTATCTTGAGGTCCATTCATATGAAATAAGAAACCATGCAAAACTGATCGATCCTGAGAGGAAAAGCAAGATAGGAGTCCCTCCTTTTACTGAACTTGAAGAAAAAATCCTGATAGGCTCTGTTTCACCGTTTATACGCACTACCGAATTCAACAGAGAAGATCTTTGCTTCACACTTGAATTACCTATTCCCCATTCAGAAAAAGCGTTACAGGTAGCTCTAGATATTCTGAGGATAATAGCATTATCTTCCAGCAGAAATGAAATCATAGGGAAACTTCGAATAAAATATCCGGAACAGATCAGTGAAGCAGAGAGGAATTTCTATGAATTCTTCAATGAGAACACGGATATATCATTCTTCTAAAAAGAGAGCTATATGGGTTTTAACGATGTTTGACCGTTGTATATATCATTTCCGCCATCTTGCAGGGTAAGACAATTTCTAGCAAACTGGGCAATTAAATCTTATTGATATTTATTAACAAAGTGCAGTAGTTGGAACCCCCCATAACTTCGGCCCAACATCTCTGAACCTTTATCCTTTGTATGCCTGATTCCCATTTCTCATCATTTCTCATCTTCTATTGCCTTTTCACAACCACTTTACCTGTTGCATTTACTACCATGGTAATTTCATTTGGCACCTAAAGTTTCAGCTTGTCTATCCCAAGCAGCCGCCTGAGAACAAGTTCCCTGTTCTCATCAAGGAATTTCCAGATCGCCATTTCAAGAATCACCTGCTACTCATTAGTGAATGATTCCACTGTGCCTCCTTGTCATATTACTCTATGTACTCCCAGTCGTAGTTGTATCTCATAGCCGTAATAGAATCCGTTACCTGAGGACCTTCGAAATAGTATTTCTGTTTGATGCAGTGAAATCTGCAAAATCATTCTGGAAATTATCGAACAGGGCAATTGTTTTGCCCATGAGTTCTTCCGCGCTGGAGTATTCGGGTTTGATCGTTGCATCTATGTAAACGAGAGGTGCATGGTACATCCTGACCAGATGTGCACAGTAAGAATCAACTTTAGCCTGAGTATCGAAATGGACATTCCTTATAGTCTTACCGCGCACCCCTACATCATTGATACTGCGCCCTCCCATTGAATATGTGGTTTCTTCTAACCGTATCTTGCACCCAGCCCATCCCTGAGTAACGAACGCTTTTAATGAACCTCCTGATAGAGTCCCGTACCTGTTGTTGGTATAATGCACCTGCGTGTCCTACTTTCACCCACAGGAAAAAACTTTCAGTAAACTCGTTCATGTTCCCATCATTGCCATTTATTCTGATGAATCCCCCTTTATCCGAACCAGTTGGATTGGTGATCGTAATCCTCAGGTAAGACCGTATAGGGGAGGGCTGAGAATCGGCAGCGAATTCTTCTGAGTTCGTGATTATACCTTTTTCTGTGAGGAGAAGGGCTGGTTGAACCGTTCATTAACCAGCGTTCCGACTCCGCGAATCCATAAAATTTTCAGGTAAATATATTGGGGTAATGCGGGGGAAAAAGTATTTTAATGATATACAGAAAAGAAGCCCTTGTAGAAAAGAAAAAAATAGGTGGGTTGGGGATGGGTGGTGATGGTATCCCTTTGCTGCATAGGCCAATATTCTACTTTAGATTTATCGTATAAAGACTTTTCATGGAAGCATGGAAGCATAATAATGACGAAATTTGAATGCCGCGCTGATGTCAAATATCCATCTCATTTAAATCAGATTCTATATTCCTTGATATGAAATACAATCCAGAGTATTCATCCTGGCCTCTTGTTATAATTCCTTTTTTTTCCAGAACTTTAAGATGATGCCTGATAGTTTTGTAATCCATATTCAAAGCTTTAGCCAATTGATGAGCATTAATAGATTTCTCGGTAAGATGTTTCAAGATTAATGCCCGGGTCTTTCCTCCACGTGTTCCTTCAATCAGATGACATAAGAGCTTTCTTTGTTTATCAGATTTCTTCAGTTTTTGTTTAAGTATTATATTTTCGGTAATATCCCTTGCTATTCCATGAATTTCTATTATCTTATCTTCACCTTTGATATCTCTGGTTTTTATTTCAACCCATCGATGTTCACCATTCTTACATACGATCTCAAGGACATTTGTCTGATTCACAATTTTCCCGACATGACGTTTTTTCTGGCGTTCTTTAATTATTTTGAAACTCTCAGATGTGATAAATTTAGAAATGTTACTGCCAATAACTTCCTCTCTTGTATAGCCAAGTGTTTGAAGTCCAATCTGATTCATTTTCAAAAAATTGCCTTTAGTATCGATTACATACATGGCGTCCTGGGCATTTTCGAAGAGGTCACGATATTTTGTTTCGGATTCTTTGAGCTCTTGCTCCAATTTTCTTTTTTCAGTAATATCCCTGGCTATGCAGTGGAGCGCTATTGCCTTGTCACCTTCTTTAATGATCCGGCTTATAATCTCTGCCCATCTATGTTCCCCATTCTTCCATATGAACTCATGTACTACTGGCTGTTTAACAAGTTCGCCAGAGAGGTATTTTCTCTTGTTATTTTGAGCGTTCTGGATACTTTCTGGCGTGAGCCAGTCAGAAAAATGAGTACCTATTACTTCATCCTTTGTTTTACATCCTAAATTTCTGACTGTTGCATTATTCGCTGTGATGATATAGCCCTCGGCATCGCTTGTGAAGATTGCATCATTGGCATTCTCAAAAAGGTCTCTATACCTTGCCTCTGAATCCCGGAGGTTTTCATAAGATTTTTCCAGTTCTTGTCTAAGAGATTCTTTTATTTGCTCTTCTGTCTCTTTACGTTCTGTTATGTCCCGGCCAAAACTCACCGTTCCCACAACTTTTCCTTTTGAATAAATTGGAGCCGTATTTACTAAAAGTATTAATTTACTGCCATCTGCCTTTTTGACTGTTACCTCATACTGCTGAGGCTTTCCACTTAATGTTTTGTGAAATACCTCAATTATCTTAGGCAATTCTTCCTTTTTGATGAGTGGGGCAAAAGACTTGCCTCGCCAATCCTCCAATTTAAAACCGGTTATCTCTTCAGAGCGATTATTGAAGAATAAGAAACGTCCTTCAGTGTCAAGAGTCCAGATCATATCATTGGAGTATTCAATTATCGTGCGGTAACGCTCCTCACTCTCCTTCAGCGCCTCATCTGTCTGCTTCCGTTCAGTAATATCCCAGAAAATGCCCAATATACCAATCGTATTGCCTTTCTCATCTTTAAGAGGTGTTTTAGCAGTTTGGACGAAGACCTCTTGTCCATTTTGAATATATTTCTCTTCTATATATTCCGTCTTACCCGACTCCATAATTCTTATATCATCTGCTCTGTATTTTTCAGCCAGCTCCTTGGTATAGAAATCATAATCTGTCTTCCCAATAATTTCATCTGGCTGAATTTTCAAATCACGAGCATAGTTATTGTTGCAAGATACATAAACAGAGTTTTTATCTTTATGAAATATTTTTTGCGGCAAATTTTCAAGCAGTTCTTTATACTTGTTCTCACTTGCCTGCAAAATTTCTATTGTCAGCTTGTGCTCATTTTCTAATTTCTCTAATTCAGCAATTTTTTGGTTGATCTCGAGGGAGTTCATTTAAAATTCGCTCTGTTGAATTTCTTCGTTTTTCACATTCTTATCCTCTGAATCAGGTAGCAATTCCCCTTGATTCGTTCCATCCTTGCATGAGATGGTTTTATTGATTTTACCTTTTGCCGGATTATTTATCCAATCAAAATAACTGCATTTAATATTAATTTGATGCATCTATCTATTACTATTAAGAATGTGTGGTTTTATAATGGACAATAAACACAAATCCAAACTCGCCTAATGAACTTTAGTTATTATTAGAGATTGTCGGAAAAGTCCTCTAACTTTAAAAAATTTTAATTATTGTTAAGACAAACTGTTCTGAATATTTTATCCAATAAACATTATGTAGCGAAGCATTTATATATCTTTAGAGTTATTTATA
>JBAQLI010000301.1:0-7133 GCA_049301735.1 Candidatus Methanoperedens sp. | reverse complement strand
AAAAAAATAATACGAAGTAGCGATATGCCAGAGTTCTTTTGACAGAAGGATACCTGCGCCTGCACTAAAAAATAAGGCAGGCAGTTCAAATATACCATGCGGTCCCATCAAAGCTAAATATTTTACCAGTCCCATTCCACCAAATCCTAGTATGGAGAGGCCTAATAAAAGCCCATGGAAGAACCCGTTTATCCCAAGAATTAAGATAGGGCCAATATAAAGGACTATTCCACTGATAAACAAAAAAATTAGTATGCTGATATTATGTTTGATTATGTCCGACCATGTCCCTTCAGTGATCAATGTTCCGTTAGTGATTTGTCCAAATTTTTCAGGCTTTATCACCCCTCCAGACATATCAGGTTTTAATAGTAGTACAATAACAATTACCGCTATTATTCCGAGAACGAAGCTTATTATATACGCATATACAGGTAGCTTCAGGTTTTCTTTTAATTTTTCCATTGTCAAAACATTTTTGATGTTTCCATAAAATTTATTTATGATTTGTTTGTTCACTTCATCACCAGCTCAACGATATTTAATAGCGCCAGAACTGTCGGTATTGCTACCATGATTAAAGCTATTCTTTGAGATAATTTGTGATGCACCTGAAGTTCCAGATATATAATCGCAAGAAACCATACCCATGCTGTGGTATTTATGATTGTGGAGACAAGAAAAGGTGTTCTGCTTTGAACCTCGTTCATCGCTTGTTGGGTAGCCAATGTATTTTGCAGAGAAATAGTTATTGTGGATGTCTCTGCCGTGGTAATTATGATCGCACTGATTATACTACTTAAAATTAAAGGAAGCATGGCAAAGCCCACTAAAACCATCGTATGTGGATAGAATTTTCCACTGCCCCCCACTGCCATAGAAATTATGTGGATAATGCCTGCTAGAATAAACCAGATTATGAATGTAAAGACTATTGGCATTACGATCCCGATTGTGCTTAGAAGTTCAGAGCTTCCCGGGGAGACACCCTCTGTGATTATTCTTATTTTCGTAGATTGTATATAAGTGGCTAAGGCAGAGAAAAGTGCATACACTCCAACTATCATGACAGCTTCTTCGATCAAAGGCGTGCTTGAAATATTCTTGATTGCTTCTTTTGGCCGTACTAATGTATTTATTATTCGGTTTATAAATTCCATGTTATTTCCTCCTATTCAGCCCTGAATGCCTCGATTGGATCAAGTCTCGCGGCTCTGCTTGCCGGGTATATCCCAGCTACCATTGTGGTTATAACGCCAAAACCCAGCCCGATCAATACTGAACTCCATGTCACTTCAAGTGGGAATGCCCCTATCGAGGAGATCAGCAATGCAATACCTGAGCCAAGTACAACCCCGATCAATCCGCTAATAAGACCCAGAAATCCTGATTCGAATACAAATAGAGTTCTGATATTAGCTTCTGTTGCTCCCATAGCTTTCATTGTCCCTATTTCCTTCACTCTTTCATTCACTGTAAGCATCATCACGTTCACAATTCCTATACCACCTACTACAAGAGAGATAAGACCTATCCCCCCCAGCGCAATCTTGATCATCCCCATTACTTTATTTACCATTTCCAGGAAAGTTTTCATAGCTATAATTGACAATGCTTCGTTTCTATGTGAGCGCTCAAGAGATTCTTGAATCAGTCCCCCCATTTCCTCAACGTTCTCTGATTCTTCAACTGTTACCTGAATCATTGAATATGAACTTCCATTAGAAATGTCCTCCAGACTTTTAAGGGTTGTATACATCTCTGCATTACCTACACCCCCAAAATAAGATTGTTTTGCTTCGGCGAGCACCCCTACAATTTTAAATACTGCCTCTTTGCCATTTTCATTGTTTTTTATTTTCACGATACTGCCCGGGTTCAATGGTATTCTAAACATATTCTGCGCAGACTGCTCTTTCAGAACAACACCGTTCTGATCTGATTCCGTGAGAAACCTGCCAAGCATTATTCCCTCTCCAAGTTTTTGCTCCTTTGATGGGTAAATACCCACAAATGTTATCGTTCTTTCATTTTCTTTAGAAATAATGGTAGCACTTATGGTTTTTCTTGGTGAGACAAATTTTACTCCTGGAATACTTTCTATAGTCTTAACATCTTTTTCGGTAAGCTCTGCGTTTTTCTTAAAATCCCCTGATGACAAACTTCCAGGAGTGATTGTCAGTGTGTTTAAATCCAGATTTCCCATGGCTCCTTTGACATTTACATAAAGACCTTCACCCACAGATAGCATTACCACAATTGCTATAACACCTATTATTATTCCAAGACTTGATAAAATCGTCTTGAATTTATTGCTTAAAAAGCTTATATATATATATTCGAATGTATCAGCAAGCTTCATGAAATTTTCCTTCTCTTCTGTTTCATGTATGCATAGAAACCGATAAGAAAGATGATTGTAATCAGGAATATTGATCCACTAATTCCACTAGTAGTATTAGACTGTACCACTAAATTCCCCTTAACTTGTGATGCTATTTTA
The DNA here is from genome assembly GCA_049301735.1 of Candidatus Methanoperedens sp. GTDB lineage: Archaea > Halobacteriota > Methanosarcinia > Methanosarcinales > Methanoperedenaceae > Methanoperedens. The sequence goes on along the minus strand of JBAQLI010000301.1, from coordinate 4,630 downwards.
ATTTCGGACTCATGCCAATTTGCATCATTCTTGAAGCGAGCTTTTAGCAGTATGTTTTCATTCTCATTGCTGATTGTTTCAAATTTTATTGTGGACACCTCATTTGGCTGCATTGTGCCTATGAAATACTGGGTTGGCTTAAAAATCGTGTTATTCGCATAAGGAATAATTGAGACCGCTTCGATATTATTGGGCCTCTGGTTTGCAATATTCAAGGATATACTACTGCCAGAAATCTCAACGGGAATAATTTCAACAACCGAATCTTCTATTTTCATAGGTATTTTTCCACGCAAATTCGAACTTCCAACAACATCAAATTCAACAAAATATATACCATTTTGTGTGTTATTATCCACTTTAATTGTATAACGTGCATCGAATTTGCTGCCTGGCCCGATTATACCCACATTATTATAAGAATCACTCAATACCTTAATCATTGGATTATCGAGCATCGTTATTGATTGAACTTGAGCGTTAGTGCTGTAGTCTTTTCCATCAAATTTTAATGAAGAACCTGAGGCAGCATTTCTAAATGTCAATGTTACTTGCCCTGTATCGCCAGGCATGAGGGCTTCAGGACTCACCTGATATTTTTCCAATTCAATAACGCCTTTCACATCAGTAACTGAAAAACCTATCTGAATATCGAAATCCCGTGATGTGAAATAATTATTTTGCCGGTATCCAACGGCAAGTTTATTATTTCCTTTTATAGCGTTATCATCGGCTTTCATGCTGAAACGGTAAGTATAGCTGTCGCCTTTTATAATTAAGGGCGCAGTTCTGACCCCTGTTTCCCCAGTTTGGGGCTGAAAAGGAAACTTACCAGGAATCTCGATATTTACATCTATAGCATCTGAATTTCCTATATTTTTCACTCTAACCCAGATATCAAAATTCTGACCCGGCTCCACAGGCTGGGGATCATATTTAATTACACTCATATCAATCTGACTTTCTTCCAGAGCAGAAGCAGATTGAGCAAAAAGTAATCCAGTAATTATAATAATACTAATACATAAATATAGTTTCATATTATATTCCACTTTTTTAAACTCCGTATGCTCTTATTTCCTGATATGCTATAAATCTTTTTCGTATTACGACTGCGGGATAAAATCAGAAGAAACCATTTATTGCCAATTACTATTATCAAGTTATTAATCGTTGCAATGCTAATTATCTCCGGCTCTGCGTTAGTTGTGTCAGTTATTATTCCGGAATACAAAGTTCATATACAAAAAGTAGTGATATTAATTTTTAAGTTTAAATCGAGATTAATTATCCCGATCAGTTTGTTCCTTAGTGTCGTTTGCAGTAGGAGGGATCGGGATCGTGAACGTGATGATGCTTACAGTTACCGAGCGCATAAAAGAGATCGGGGTCATGAAAGCCATTGGCGTGACCCGTGACAATATCCGCGTGCTTTTCCTTCTTGAGTCCGGGCTTCTTGGAGCAGTGAGCGGCCTGATCGGTATAACTATAGGAGCAGGATTGTCTTTTCTAATATCAACATTGGGTGGTTTTCCGATAGTGGTCAGCTGGACTTCGCTTGCGGCAGGGCTGATCTTTGCAATTGCTACTACAGTGATCGCAGGAGTTTATCCGGCAAATAAAGCAGCAAGGCTTGACCCGGTGGAGGCGCTAAGGGCTGAGTGAGGGTATGGGAAAAAGCATTTTTTCAGACAGGATGAACAGGATTTACAGGATAAGTCACTTAAATATATCCTGTCGATCCTGTTTATCCTGTCAAATTAGGCGGTCTTGACCGCTATGGATCGGAAGAAAAAATCTAATTGTGATGAAAGAATGTGTGAAAAATGGGCTATCAACAACGAACACAAACGACCTCCGGCGCGTGAGTTCGTATCGGTTCCTACGGAGTTTTTTTGGTTACATTAATATGGCGGAAGTTACTATTTAAGCCCTAATGGGTTCTGTTGCGACTCTTCAAAAAATCTTCCATTCGATTTCTCGATGGACTTCTTTTCAAGATTAATCTTATAGCTTAATACTTTTTTATGCTTTGGTAATGTACATATTAATTCAATTTGCCTATATTTTGTCTCTAATGTATGTTCTCTTACTAAAACATGAATTTCATCCCTCTTTCTTGGATATGCATTTAGGAGATTGCCTTCTGATAGATGCTCCACCTCTTCAGTTATTTTTTTAAAACTCATCCTTAACGCTTCAAAAAAATAATAATCCTTATGTAGACATTCTAAAGCCCTTAGAGCCATTGTAGAGTATAATTGTGCCTCTTTTTGTGGTGTCCCTTCTAATCCATGAACTTTTTTGCTACGACCTAATGAATTAATCAAACTTTCTGTTTCTTTATTAATCCATTTTTTAGACTTAAGTTCCAGTAACATCGGCTCTAAATCTTTATCGGTTCCTCCAATATGATTATCAATATAAATATTTCTTATAATTCCTTCAATCACTGGAATAAATGTTTTAAGAGAACTTATATAATTCATATCTTGATAAGCCTTTAAACCAGCTTCTATATCCATATTCTGTCCCTTTATAATCTCACTATCTGAAAATAATTCCCGCAATTTTTCGATTGTTTCTGAACTTGAATAATGCAAAAAAAGATTATCTGAGAGATTTAGCTCTTGACGATAAAGCATCTCAACAAAGGTTGATAATGGGTCTTGTTCACTATCCAATACATTTTCAAGTGTAACTTCGCCGAATTTTGTCACTTTAATCTCCATGCCAAGTTCATATTCGTCAAAAGTTCCACCATAATTTCTAATGCATTCTATTACTCCCATCTCGCTTAATCGTTTTATCCACTGGCCTACATATATTTGATTATTATCCAAAGGTTCCTCAAAATTGAAGTAGTGTGTTTTTGTTTCATGTATCCAGTTCAAATAATCTTTTGAAAAATGCCAAATATCATCGTTTCCCCCAGATTGATGTATTTCCAGAAGCATTAAAAATTTTACCGCTTGCATTGGGGACAACTTAATAAATGAGTAACCTAAATTCGTTACATACCATCTCTCTCCATTCCAATAAAATAAGTTATTTCGTTTTCCATATTCGATTAATTCTATTAATTCTAATATGGCTTTATTAGGATTGTATGACGACTCATATCGTGAAAAAGGTTGCATAGATTGAACAATTGCCTCATCTACTGGATTTTCAAGTTTTTCACGATCAGACCAAATCCATTTGTCCTGTTGATTTAAAATATCGTCTATTATTTCCTTTAAGAAACTATGAAGTTCGTCTTCATTTAAAATACCACACTTATCCTTTAAATATTGGTATGAGCGGTTTAGTATTCTATCCAATCTATTATATTCAATTTGTTTGTTGAATATTTGCTCAGCATACTTATCTTTCCGAGTTCTAAGTTGTACGATAAAATATTCCCTTAATCTTTGATTTAATTTATGGGGAAGTTCTATTATATTCGGTTTGATATAAAAATAATCTTCTGTTATTTTTAATATGAAATTTCTAAGTTCTTCGGTTAACATGGTAATTAATATTCAGGATTTATAGTATTTGCAGTTTTCAGGGCATCCACCCATCAGCATTTTGTTTATAATGCAATTTGGTATGCTCATAGTTTTTTGGTTCTACCTCCAAGTCCCGAATTATCCTTTTCAACAAACCTATAATTGATACAATCTTCTTTTAAGGACATCTCTACTCCTATTTATTGTTCTATTGTTCTTATACTCTTTATGACATTAGATTGTGTCGGTGAAATATATTTTGTAAGCTTACTATCAATGATTCTCTTAGCTTCAATTTCTATTATTTTTGAATCTGTTTTCATAGCTTCCATATCTTTGGGATTGGAAGGGTCTATATAATTTTTTTCTAATCGTTCTTCTGCAGGTGTTTTAGAAGATGGATTTTCCAATGTTGGATGACTCTGTAGATTGCGAACATACAAATATTTCTTTAGAAAAGGATGTCCAAGCGGATATTCATCTTCAATTATTTGATAAAATTCTCGGATTTTAGTTATTACATCATCAGTTTTTAAACCCCTCCTGCAACGGGATAATTGTCTCATAAGTTTTTCATTTTTATTCCTTAGGACATTTTTAATGAATTCTTCGTTAAAATCCAAATCTTCTGGCTTGTGCAGAACATACTCCGCTGTAAGTATTTTTAATCCAGTTCTCACTTCTCCTTTCGGTTTTATCGAAATCATATTACTCAAATAACCTTCAATCGAGCGATTATGAATTGCAGACATGTAATCAAAAATCCTATTTGCTTTTTCTTGAACATAGTTTACGGCTTCTTGTCTTGTCAGTATTGGAGTAATTATCGAAAAACCTTTAAAAATGATACCGTTTTCAACTTTTTCCACATTGAATTCAATCTTGAAATCAACTCCTTCAGTTGCAGTTATACTTTTTTCAAGAATATTGGATGGAAAGTTAAAAATTGCCTCCCATTTACATCTTTCAGAACTGTTCATTTAAATTTGACCCAATCGTTATTAATATCTAGAGATTGTCGGAAAAGTCCTCTAACTTTAAAAAATTTTAATTATTGTTAAGACAAACTGTTCTGAATATTTTATCCAATAAACATTATGTAGCGAAGCATTTATATATCTTTAGAGTTATTTATA
>JBAQLI010000300.1:0-1821 GCA_049301735.1 Candidatus Methanoperedens sp. | reverse complement strand
CGGACATTCCGTACCCCTCATTTATTACACAAAGTATTTTTCTACATAGCGATTAATTAATGAGCCTCTCTAAACTATTGTAAATATATAGAGGCAATAATTAAAATGAATATTTCAGCATATAGGGCAGATTACCTGCCATTACTTGGACAGTTGATGAACCAGATGAATCTTCCTGAGATAATCAACGAAGCAGTATCAAAATCGAACAGTCAAGCGAAAGTAGACACAGGCACGATGATAGCGGGTATGATCTTGAATCTCTTATCGGATTGCAAGATAAGACTCTATCATTTAACTCGATTTTTTGAAGACAAACCTATGCCCCTGCTCTTTCCCTGGAATCCTGATGTTTTGGCAGAGGATTTCACCGAAGAGCGTGGCGGCAATGTACTTGATGAACTGTATCAGGCAAATCCACAAAAAGTCTTCTCTAATATAACCCATAACAACATCCAGTTATATGATATCAATTCAAGCAGCATTCGTGTCGATACAACAAGCAAGAGTTTTTATGGAGCGTATGAAACTGACCAGGCTCCACCTATTGATATTACATATGGCTTCAGTAAAGATAAGCGTCCTGATCTAAAACAGATAATATTCGGAACTGCTACATCAGCCGATGGTGTACCTATTCTGGGCCAGGTGATGTCCGGCAATACATCCGATATGACATTCAACAACGGCTTGATAAAAAACGTCAGGAAAGCATTGCAGAAAAGCGACACTGATTTTTTGCTCTATACAGCAGATAGCTCAGCAATTACACAGGATAACCTCAAACTATTCAAAGAATACAGAGTAGACATGATCTCCCGTTTGCCTGAGAGATATACTCTTGCTGAGGAACTGATAAACCAAGCGATTATGGATGGCAACTGGATTGAGCTGGGTACTTTTGGTGAAGGTAAAAAGGCAGCAATCTACAGATCGGCAGGCTATGAAAAAGCCCTATTCAGCGATACATATCGATTCGTTGTGGTTCATTCAAGCTCACTTGATAAAAGAAAGCTAAATGCCCTTTCCTCTAAATTCGAGAAGGAAAAACATGAACTGGAAAAAACAATAGAAGAGATCACCAAAAGAGAGTTTTTCTGTGAGAAGGATGCTAAAATCGAAATTGAAAAGTTCTATAAAGAGAATAAACCCCAGCTTCATAATGTGACATCCGAGATAGTCGAAGTGGACAGAACGGTTAAAAGAGAGAAAAGAGGACGACCAAAAACAGGTGAAGTCCCGCTTATACAGAAAAAATATGTTATCAAGTTTGAATCGACAAGAGATGATCTTGCATACAAAAGAGAACAGGAGAAATGCGGTATATTTGTTTTAATTACAACACTTATGAACATGCAGGCATATCCAGATCGGGAAATCCTTTCTCAGTATAAAGGACAGCAAGCAGTAGAAAATATTTTCAAGTTTCTTAAAGATCCTGCTCTTGTTGGTGCTTACTGCTTGAAGAATCCAGAAAGGATCGTTGCTTTCGGTTATATTCTTCTTTTGGCTGCTCAAGTATATACAATTCTCGAAAGGCAGGTCAGGAAAAACCTTGCAAATCCAGATGAAGAACCAGTAGAAGGACTCAACAATGTGAAGACCAGGAAGCCTACAGCTTATGCGATCAAGTGTATTCTAAGCCCGATACTTATAGTGAGAGTACAAAACAAGAAAAGTGATCACTGGAGATTGTCTAAAGAACTGGATAAAAATCAAAAGAGGATTTTAAGATTGGCGGGATTTGATGAGAGCATTTACCATAAATCGATGGGGAAGAAAAATTAGGGAGGAATGATGTGGAAGGGTACGGAATACAGG
>JBAQLI010000299.1:0-6420 GCA_049301735.1 Candidatus Methanoperedens sp. | reverse complement strand
AGTACGCTAATCCTGTCAAAATAGGTTGTCTTTACGGTTATGGATTGGAAGAAAAAAATCTAATAATGATGAAATAATGTGCGAAATATGGGATAAATTAGGTTCTTGACTATAATTACCCTTAAATATCCCTCAAACCAACAAACAATCATGCTTCTCAAAGAAATTATCCGGGCGCTTGAAACCATCGCTCCTCCCTCACTTGCTGAAGATTTCGATAATGGCAGGATCGGACTTGTGCTTGACAGGAGCAACGATATTAAAAAGATCGCAGTCGCGCTTGACCCGACCGACCTGGTTCTTAAAGAAGCAGCACGCATCGGCGCCGATCTGCTCATAACCCACCACACATTGATATTTGATCCGATAAATCTTATTTCGAAACGATTATCAGATACCCTGAAAATTGCGATCGATAACGAGATTTCCATCTACACGATGCACACGAATTACGACAAAGCAGAGGGCGGCGTGAATGATGTGCTTGCCGGATTACTGGGATTGAAGAATACTGTTCCTCTTCCCCTGGGAAGGATCGGTGAGATAGAACCAATGAAAGCGCCTGCATTCGCAGCTTTTATTGCAAAAAAGCTGGATACTCATGTCCTGTATAAAGGAGATAAAAAGATCAAGAAGGTCATGGTAGTCGGTGGAAGCGGATTCAAGCGCGAATACATCGATATCGCATTCGAGAACAGCGTTGATGCTCTTGTTTCAGGGGAAATGCGCCATGATGCGATAAGGTATGCTGAAGGATTATGCCTTTTTGATGCAACTCATTATGCAACAGAAGCGCCAGCGATGAGAAGATTATGTGAGAGGCTGCCTGCTGGATCTGTTTTCATAGAGGATAAGCCAAAAATATTCTGTTTTCCCTAAATCGGTAATGGTAAATTAGGGGCACTCTTGAAGGATGCAGAAATACATGGGGTAAATTCGATAGATAGATTAATCCATTTGCCAATACATATATATGAAATAATATGGAAATGGCAATTGCATGGGCTTTAGGTAGAAAAGCCAATCCAGAAAGCAAGGAATCCGATAGAATACTGCCTGAGGAAGCTGATATAGACGCACATATAAAATGGTTAGAAAATAAAGAAGCAATATATTTTGACCATTGTGGAAAATAATATGAAAAGAGAATTCACCATAATAATCGAGCAGGATGAAGATGGCATTTACGTAGCATCTGTGCCCGAGCTTGAAGGATGCCATACACAGGCAAAAACTCTGGATGAACTGAGAGAAAGGATAAAAGAAGCGATACAACTTTATTTAGAAGTCGAATCAGATATCATCAAAGAAGTGCCGTTAGAATTCGTGGGCATCCAGAAGGTCGAGGTCGCAGTCTGAATGGATAAAATCAATCCTCTTCCTGCTAAAAAAGTAATAAAAGCGCTTGAGAAGATTGGTTTTCAGCAGATTAGACAAAAAGGAAGCCATTTGTTCATGCGCCATCCTGATGGGAGAACTACATTAATCACTATGCATCCCGGTGAAGATATTGGTAAAGGGATGATAAGAAAAATAATAAATGATGCAAGGATTACAAGAGAAGAGTGGCTTGAATTGATGGAAACTGTATAGTTGTTTTATTTCCGTGCCCCCTCACTTTATTTATAAAAGCCAAAACAACATGCAATAGAAACCTTCATATATTCACGCCGGTCGAAAATAACCATTTTTCATGCCGAAGATTTCGATAACGGCAGAATTGGACTTGTGCTTGACAGGAAAAACGATATCCAAAATATCGCAGTCGCGCTTGACCCGACCGACTCAGTCCTTAAAGAAGCCGCACGCATCGGCCCAACCTGCTCATAACCCACCATACATTGATATTTGATCCGATAAATCTTATTTCGAAACGATTGTTAGATACCCTGAAAATTGCGATCGATAACGATATTTCCATCTACACGATGCACACGAACTACGACAAAGCAGAGGGCGGAGTGAATGATGTGCTTGCCGGATTACTGGAATTGAAGAATACAGTTCCTCTTCCCCTGGGAAGGATCGGTGAGATAGAACCAATGAAAGCGCCTGCATTCGCAGCTTTCATCGCAAAAAAACTGGATACTCATGTCCTGTATAAAGGAGATAAAAAAATAATGAAGGTCATGGTGGTCGGTGGAAGCGGGTTCAGGCGAGAATACATCGATATCGCATTAGAGAACGATGTCGATGCTCTTGTTTCAGGAGAAATGCGCCATGATGCGATACGATATTCAGACGAATTATGCCTTTTTGATGCAACCCATTATGCAACAGAAGCGCCAGCGATGAGAAAATTGTGTGAGAGGCTGCCTGCCGGGTCTGTTTTCATAGAGGATAAGCCAAAAATATTCTGTTTTCCCGGTATCAATAGATAGTATTTGCGCTGCGTTCCCATAGATGGAGAACATGACGACACCCTCGACGCTTTGGATTTTGCATAAATAGCGAGCGAAGAATGCGAAATGATCAACAGTGTCTTTTTGGGCAAGGTTGAAAGCGGAGTGGTTTTGATTAAAAGAGATTATTTCATGAAGATGCATCATACAATCCCTCAAAAGCCTTTAGTTCGTCTTCAAGTTGTGGATATTCTTCTTTTATAGATTTCCTGGCTCTCTTGCGAATTTTTTCACTTCCAAATTCCTTCATAACAGATATATCTGATTTTTTAAACAGTGATGCAATATCTTCATCAATTACAAGAATAGCGTTTAACTCAGCACCCAAAATCCATAAATATACTAATGATGACTCATATACCTTATAGCCTCAAATTAGACTTATTAGACAGATTCTGTGAGCCGATCATTTAACAAAATTTATCTTTCTTTTTAGATTTATCTTTAGGGGATATGCAATGAATTTAAAAAAGGAAATAACATACAACTACCTTTCTGCATGCAATAAAAGAGTTGGTGGTTACACTGGAAGTGACATTGGGGTAATTTCAAAGATTTTGGAGTTAAACCGAAAAACGGTAAAGCGATATATAGAGAAATGGTCAAAAACAGATCCCCGTTTTGCAGAATTGAAATATTTTGGTCCGAATTTGATCACTGTGACCTTTGAAGACATCGAGATATTAAATCAGCTTCTTTCTGATAACATAACAATCAGAAAACAAGACATTATCAGAGAGATAAACGATAAACGAATAAAGAGAGGGGATGCTTCAATTTCTCAATCAAAACTATATGAGATTATTAATAATTTTATACAGACTTTGACCAAAGGTTCACCTCAAGAGCATCATTGGTTGATTACACAAGGAATTAAAGTCTCTGACATTTATAATTTAGCAGATGCTCGTATGACATTATCAAACAATTTCATATATACAGGATTAAAAATCTTTGGTGGTATTGACATCGATGGCATTGCATTGAGGTTACAAGAAGCAGAAAAACAGTTTCAGAAGACCTATCCAAATACAGATCCATTTAAATGGTTTTTTCGTATTCGACCCAGATCAAAAGTGATAAGGAATCATCTAAGCAGAATCAATGCCGATGAATCTCTATCCAATCAAGCACGCCTCATATTTGAAGCTCAGGCTGACTTCATTGTGCATCTCAACGATATCCTGATAGACGAACTTATCCACAAAGAGGGGTGGATACAATATTCTGTAAATGCAAACAGGCAGAAAATCGAAAACAGCATACGAACTGAATGGATTAACAAGTATCACGAAACAGCAAATAAGGTGCTAATTAATCCAAATGAAGATAATCTTTCCATACTAAAAAGTCTCGTGGATCAGGGTATGCCCGAATCGGAGGAAGCAGAATTAGAACTTCTGGGAAAACACCGAATGAAATACGAGCACATATACAGACATCTCGAAGAACTTACAAACAATTTCGCAGAAGATAAAATCATCCAGCATCATGCTACAGCACAGCTTCTCCTGGATTTGTGTAACGGAAGGCGTAAATGGGCATCTCTCAACGAAGAAGAAAAGAAAAAAATGATCACCAATTCGATTATTCAGAATAAGGAGCAACTTTTGAAATCTGTCCTCACAAAGAAGTTGGTTAGATACATAAAAACGGGGAAAATAACACTTGTACGTTCATTCAAATATCAGGATATCAGCAAAATAATAGAATCAGTTGACCTCTCAGATACCGACCGGATAGTAACAAAAGAGGACATTGAAAAATTGATCGAAGGTACATATCCGATAAACCTTGAAACAAATATCTCAGATATTGCTCACATTTCAAGTCCTGATGAAGGTGTTGATCCTGAATATCAACCTTACAATAAAATTCCCTTTCAGCAGGTTCAGAACCAAGTTTTGGGGATAGTCGCAGACCATAATCCTGCATGGTTTCAGGATCACCAAGAAATTTTTGACAGAATGACGGACAGTATGTTTGAAATGGAACACGATGAATTGACATTCAGGACAAAATTGTACGATGCTATTGGTTTTCTTGGACGAAACTTAAGATATTCAGATTCCCCTTCTTTTCAAGGTCTTCAGTATTTTATCCAGCGTTATCTGAGCGATGCCACTTTGGATCTTGAATTCAGGCATCTCTGGAAGTTATACGAAGATCTCACAGGCCATAAAACTCCTATTATCATCATTGATTCTATTGGAATAGACAGCCGAAAGAAGAGTCTGTTTGCCAAGGTCCATGGGCGGTATTACACAATTGGTTTTATTGATGTGAGAGCAGTTTCTCCTTTTCTCATTCCGATGTTTTCCAGCAATTATCGTTCCACAGATAGTGAAGCAATGAATATTATTGAGATTGTGAATCAGGCCAAAAGTGTACTGGGAGACGAATTCAAATTCTGCACGGGAAATGGACACACTGTTAGCCGAATAGCTGCGGGTCTTGCATTTGCAGACCATAAAGTGATACTCTTGGGCAGGAACCCAAATCCACCAAAAAAACCAGGTAAGATTTGTCTTCTCCGTTTGACCAAGCATCTCGATTTAATAAATAAAGTGGGAAAATTGGTTCGTGAAGATAGTGAATTTGGCAGAATTATCGCTATCAGAGAGCATATTTTTGTTAATGGTGTCAACGTACGAAGCCTGCTTCGGGACCTGGGAAGACTAATTCTCTGGAACACAGAACAAAAGGGTTATGACCTGGATGCCTTGATCCAACTGGTTGAAACTTCCAATAGACAAAAAAGGTTGGTCAGGATTGTTGAAAGAGGCGTTACAAGGGTAAACGAGCCAAATGTGAGTTTGTCGCTGAAATCAGCAGAGTTGATATTGCTGATGTCTGCCATTGCAAATGTATTAAATGGCTCAGGTTCTTTAAAATGGGAAGGATGGAGTCCAGTAAAAATGGAAAATATTGCTTTGTTTATACCGGCGTAAGGATGTAATCATAAATATAAATATTCTGTCCACGTCGTGGAATCTACCCGCTATGAAGGTATATACGTTTTCAAATTTACTTCTATTTTTTTCGTAGGCTTTATCTGCAATCTTTTCTAAGTTGTTTTTCACACTCGATAACATCCACTTATCAGAGAGGGTGAAAGTTTTTCGACTCCTTGAATCATTAAAAACCTTATTACCTATTTCAAACAAAGACTTTGATGATGTTAGGATTGTATCATTACTCAAATCTCGTTCGATGGCAACTATTCCAATTTGTGTCAAAACTGCCATTGCATAATTTACTATATCAGCTGTTATATCTCTTAATTTATCTAATTTTTTATTTGTTGCTTTACCTTCAGCGGCCCAAAAAGCTATTTCTCTTAGCGCACCCAAAACATCTATCGTTGCTACATCTAAATTTTTCTCAGCACATTTTTTTCCAATTCTTAGCAGTCCGTACATAATATCAGATGTTACATTTTTCCACATCAAATTAGCAACTTCTTCTAAATATTCTCCAAAAGTCATATTCTGTGTTACATCTATAGAATCCTTCTCTTTTTTTAGATTTACATTCTTCAATAAACTAATCAAAACTTTGACTATTTTTTTTACCTCTAATTCCAGCATATCATCAGCAGCGCTTTCGCCCAGTTCTACTAATTCATTAATTCTGGTTGATGCTGTTACTCTATGATTTTCATCAATAGCTTCTGATACCTCTTCTCTTAGTTTTGAGACTCCACCTTCGTATTTCATTATATTGTTAACTCTCATTAAAAATGGTATTATAGACAAAACACAAAAAGTTACTATAAATAAATCCGCTCATCTAAAGCAAATCGTTGCTACGTAAGTTATTAGAACCAGATTCAATAAATATATAACATGTATGATTAAAGGGGAGTTAGCAATATCAGATTTTATGCCATCTGAAGAGAAATGTTTTGAACATCTTCGACGAACTCGATGGCATAATGGTGTGGTTTGCCCGAAATGTGGTTCCAAAGAAATGAAGAAGAATGGGACTGAAAACGGTAGTCAGAGGTACTACTGCT
>JBAQLI010000298.1:0-13766 GCA_049301735.1 Candidatus Methanoperedens sp. | reverse complement strand
GAACCACCCGCTGCTTGATGTGGACACAAAGGGCGCAACAGGCTGCCTGCTCCACATAACCGGCGGAACTGATATGTCTCTCCATGAGGCAGAACAGATCGCTTCATCCCTGACATATGAGCTTGACTCCCATGCAAACGTTATCTGGGGCGCAAGAGTAAAGAAGGAGTATGAGGGCAAGGTACGCTGCATGGCGATCATGACAGGTATCCACTCAGCCCAGATCATGGGACCCAAGGGAGACAGCATGCCAATGAGAAACAGCGCTTCTTCGGTCGAAGAGAAGATCAAAGTGGCTGTAGCATCTACAAGGAACAATAGCAGGAACAGGGGCTCAATAATAGATCAGATCCTGTGATAACATGAAATGCAAGCACTCAAATGAAAATTGTGTTGTGCGCATTATCACTGCCGCCTGGGAAGAGATACGTGCGTGCGAGCACGGCGTATCCTGCAATTTAGACAAAAGGGTAACAAAGGCATAGATCCGGCAATATTTTTGTCGGATTTCTTTTTTTTGGCTGGCGATGTTTTTGCCAGCGGTATATTTAAAATATTTGAACTCATCTACAAAAGAGTATCATGAGAAGCGACAATATCAAAAAAGGACTTGAGCGTGCCCCTCACAGGTCTTTATTAAAAGCAGTCGGGCTGACAGATGAAGAAATGTCTTTGCCTTTTATCGGGGTTGTGAATTCCTGGAATGAAGTTATACCCGGTCATATTCATCTTGATAAGCTTGCACAGGCGGTAAAAGCCGGAATTCGAATGGCAGGCGGCGTTCCATTTGAATTTAACACAATCGGAGTATGCGACGGCATAGCAATGGGGCATACGGGCATGAAGAATTCCCTCCCCAGCAGGGAAATAATAGCTGACAGCATCGAAATGATGGTGGAAGCGCACCAGTTCGACGGGATGGTCATGATACCAACATGCGATAAGATCGTTCCTGGACATCTTATGGCTGCCGGGCGTCTTGATATACCCACTATAGTTGTAACAGGCGGGCCTATGATGCCCGGTATCGTTGGTGATGAACCCCGCGATGTAATATCACTGTTCGAAGCCGTTGGAGCGCGCCAGAATAATAAGATATCAGACCAGGAATTGAAAATCCTTGAGGACTGTTCCTGCTGTGGAGCAGGTTCATGCGCAGGGCTTTTCACTGCCAATACCATGGCCTGTGTGACTGAGGCGCTTGGCCTGAGTCTTCCCGGATGCGGGACAGCGCATGCGGTGGATGCAAAAAAAACAAGGATCGCAAAGCATTCAGGTATGAAGATCCTTGAACTTGTTAAAAAAGGAATAACAGCACGATCCATAGTCACAGAAGGAGCACTTGACAATGCGATACGCCTTGATATGGCAATCGGTGGAAGCACAAATACTGCGCTGCATTTACCTGCAATAGCCCTTGAATACGGCCTTACTCTCCCGCTTTCGAGATTCGATGAGATCAGCAAAGAGACACCTCACCTGATCAATCTGCGGCCCGGAGGTAATAAGTTCCTTATCGACTTTGAACGCGCGGGAGGAGTTCCTGCAATACAGGAGCGCCTGCGATCAAAACTTTACCTGGATACATTGACAGTTACAGGAAAAAATCTCGATGAAAACCTGAAAGAATATGTTATCATAAATCCGCGCGCAAATAAGGAGATCATTGCAAGCCTTGATTCTCCCGTACATACAGAAGGCGGGATAGCCGTATTGCGGGGAAGCCTTGCTCCCGATGGCTCTGTAATAAAACAGACCGCAGTCAGCCAGAAAATGTTAAAACATTCTGGACCCGCCAGGGTCTTTGACAGTGAAGAAGAGGCAATGGCAGCCATAATGGCAAAGAAGATCAAATCAGGTGATTGTCTTGTGATCAGGTACGAGGGACCAAAGGGAGGTCCGGGAATGCGCGAGATGCTTTCTCCAACAGCAGCAATAGCCGGTATGGGACTTATTGATTCGGTAGCGCTCATCACAGATGGCAGGTTCTCTGGCGGAACGCGGGGGCCCTGTATCGGTCATGTATCACCCGAAGCAGCGGTTGCTGGCCCAATAGCTCTTGTCCGGGAAGGAGATACGATCGAAATTGATATACCAGGGCGTATGTTGAACCTTAAGATCTCAAAAGAAGAGTTTGAGAAAAGGCAAAGATCATGGAAACCACCCGCGCCAAAAGTCACAAAAGGCTATCTTGCACGCTACCAGAAAATGGTAGGGTCAGCGGATAAGGGCGCTGTGATACAATAAGTAAAATCAAAAGAAAATGGTCACCTCCTACATATTGGATGTATTTGCAGAAGAGAAATTCGCTGGCAATCAACTTGCTGTTGTGAAAGGTGCAGATGATCGCAAGGGGAGAATTTTTAGATGAATAAGCAACTGGATTTGAAAACTGTCGTCCTTATGGGAAGAACATTTGAAGAATATTATAAGATGTTCGACCTTGATAATGAATTGCTGAAAAATGAAATCTTGCTTGATGCAGCATCGGGTGTGAGTTCTTTCTGTGCAGAAGCAAATTCAAAAGGATTCAATGTGACAGCTTCTGATAAAATATATTGCCTTCATCCTGATGAAATTGAGACTAAATGTGTACAAGACCTTGACTCGGTTATGGAACAGATGCCAGCTATTGCCGATATTTATCTATGGGATTTTTTTAAGGATATCCAATCACTGAAAGCCAATAGGGAAAAAGCATATAGATCATTCCTGGAAGATTTCAAAAAATATGGGATAAAAAGATATAAATCCGTCGAATATCCCGTGATGGATTTCAAGGACGAAGAATTTACTATGTCTCTTGTATCCCATTTATTATTTCTTTATGAAGACAAACTTGATTATGATTTCCACAAGAAAACAATACTGGAACTTTTAAGAATAAGTTCCAGGGAAATTCGCATTTTTCCAATAGTGAATTTTAAAGGAATCAGATCAAGATATATTGAACTTCTTGTGCATGATGAGGATTTCAGGAATTTGAAGATATAAATTAAGAGAGTTGACTATGAATTTATGAAAAACGCAAATGAGATGATGGTAATAAGAAAATGAAATCATATCCGGACTGGCAATATAATGAAATGAAGCAAGTAGGGACAGACTACAATGATCCTGCCCAGGTTGAGGTATATGATTCGCAAATGGGAACATTAAGGGACATAAAAAAAGAGAATGAAGATATTATCAAAACCCTTGATCTCACCAATAACCAGACTCTTATTGAATTCGGGACAGGTACGGGAAACTTTGCAATTGATGCTGCAAGGAATTGTAAAAAAGTATATGCCATAGATGTTTCTCCCCGGATGCTTGAATTTGCTCAAAAAAAGGCTGAAAGCAAGGGGATTTTAAATATTGAATTTCATAATGCAGGATTTTTAACTTATGAACATTCAGGAGCAAAAGCAGATGCAGTCGTGTCACAACTTGCGCTTCATCATCTTCCTGATTTCTGGAAATTGATAGCCCTGAAACGTGTTTTTGGATTGCTAAAAAATGGCGGGAAATTCTTCTTAAAAGATACTGTTTACTCTTTTGATGAAAATACTTACGAGGCTTTTTTTAATAATCTAATTAATATAATCAGGAAAGCTGGAGGGACACAGATTGCAAATGATCTTGAAATTGGGATAAGGGATGAATATTCAACTCCTGGCTGGATCATGGAAGCGCTGCTTCTGAGAGCTGGATTTACAATAGATGAAAAACAATATTCGGAAGGTTTTATTGCTGTTTATTTATGCACTAAGTTTATGCACTAAGGAGAAATGAATTTGTCAGAATGTAAAAGTATAGAAGAAGTACGCGAGAACATTAACAGGATCGACCGGGAAATAGTTGAGTTGATCTCGCAAAGAAGCCGCCATGTAGCCCAGGCTGCGAAATTCAAGAAAACAACGCAGGATGTCAAAGCTCCGTCACGCGTAGAGGAAGTTATATCAAAAGTGAGGGGCATTGCAGTTGAACATGATCTTGACCCTGATATTGTGGAGAAGATATATCGTACGATGATCTCGTGCTTCATAGATTATGAAATGAAGATACACAAAAGATGAAAAATTAAAAATTTCAACAATCTGAGAAATGGACAATGCCTATGTTTCAGCAAAAAAGGTTACACTCCCAGTAATTCCTTTAATCAATCGGAACTAGGGGATTTCGGAAGTACTGATTTCTGACTTGAATGAAGCGAATTGAATGCTATTATGGAAGGCCTTCTTGGCCTGGCAATTGTAATATGATCAAGGTCACAAAGAAAATCGCACATGAATATTAATATGATTTTAATTATAGAATTACTTATTTTAATTATGGTATTCCAGATCTTGCCCTTCCTGATTTATGGCATCGATAAATTGTTCGCCAAATTGGGCCTCTTCAGGATACCTGAAAAATAAGAAAAACCTCTTTCCGGCATAATTTCGCAGTAATTGCGTTCTTAAGAATCATTGTGCTGGTTTCTTTGGGTTTGATTTTGATGATTATACCCAACAGTTCTGCTGTAGAGAACTTTATTCAAACTCTACATTCGCTTTTTTCGTACCTGTGGTAGTTATCTGAGACGATGGAGAGCAGTCCTGAACACTTCTAGGACTCCTGAACAGCCCAAAGGTCATCGAAAATTAATTAAATTGTATATTAAATCTTAAAGAGTCGAAGTACTATTGTTAAAACAAAAATGATGAAATATTTATGCAAAGTATTATTATTCGGGACGTATTCTGTAAGCCTATAAAACGGTGGTACCCATTTCCTTAGACTCTCTCCTCTCAACACTAAAACCCCGTCAGCTTGAAGCCATAAAGCACACACAAGCCCCTCAACTTATCCTTGCTGGCGCAGGCACAGGCAAGACCACGACCATCACCGCAAAGATCGCCTTCATGGTCGAAAAGGAAAACATCGACCCATCTCAGATCCTTGCTCTCACATTCTCAAAGGAAGCAGCAAGGAACATGCGCGAAAAAGTCGAGAAACTCCTTCAGGGAAAGGAAGTGAGCATTAAGACATTTCACTCATTCTGCGCCGAGCTCATCAAGGATCATGCTGACAGATGCAAAGTTCCCGGTGACTTCAAGATATTCGAGGAGATGGATTCAGCCATTTTCATATTCAGGGAACTCAAGGTAGATGCAAGGATCGCCAGTCTGTACGCAAACACGATCGGAAAAGCCAAAGACCTGAATATTTCAATAGATAAATTCAAAGAATTCCTGGAAACTCTTAAAAAACAAGTTCAGGATATCGAAAAAGATGATAGCACATGGAAAGAACTGTATCGGGAATCCAAATTCAAACTCAATACCTTCCATCTTCAGGAATTCAAAGACAAAGAAGATAAGAAGGCAAAACAGGCAGAGAAAAAGAGATACTCTGAATTCACAGACCTCTATGAAGAATACCAGAAATATTCAAACTTCATAACAGCCTCGGAAAAATACGAAGAAAAAAAATCAGCAATAGGCGCCCTGGATTACGGCGACCTGAATAAGATCGCTCTCTGGTATCTCGACGTGTACGGCACACAGGAATTGAACGACACCTTCCGCTACATAATCATTGACGAATTCCAGGATACGAATTATGTCCAGTTCGAACTGATAAAAAAGCTCACAGCTGCGAATAAAAACATAACAGTAGTGGCAGATCCGAACCAGACCATTTATGCATTTCGTGGGGCGTATACCAATAATATCGAGGAATTCAAAAAGCAATTCGCTCTTTCCAATAATGACATCATGTCACTTGATGTCAGTTTCAGGTCAACCAATAAGATCCTCAGAGTTGCCCATACCCTGATCGAAAAGAACTATGGAGAGGAGAAAAAGAAAGAATGTCAGCTTCTGAAAAATCACAAGGATATTGAAGGAGAGAATGTCCGTATCATTGAAACAGAGGATGATAACGAGGAAGCAAGAGCCATAGTTGAGAAGATCGAAGAATATCTGGCACAGGGTATCCCTCCAAAAGAGATTGCTGTGCTATACAGGACACATGCCCAGGGACGTAAGGTAAGACAGGCTCTTGAAAATAGGGGTTTGCCTTTCCGCGTCAAAGACGATACCGATTTCCTGAAACAGCCTGAAATAAAAACAGCTCTGGCATACCTGTATATCATCAATAATATCTCTCATCCCACAGCCCGCGGAACAGAGGCTTGGTGGAGGATATTCCATTACAATAATGCCCTGAACCAGGAAGATTCCATCAGGATTGGAGAATACATCAAGAAAAAATGGGTCTCATTCCAGGAAGCCATCTATCATCAGATTGGAGAACTCGGATTTTCAAAGAGCGGACTTGAGACCATAAACAATGTAAAAAAGAGAATCGATTTACTGTGCTCGAAGAAGAATCTTGATGTATCAGACCTCATCCTTGATGTATATGACCAATCGGGACTCTCAAGGCAATTCGCCCATACTGACACAAAACGCAGCAGGGAAGCGCTTTTGAACCTCAGGCAGCTTCATGAATTAGCCAGCAATTTTGAGGAGTTCCACGGAAAAGACCTGAATTTGTTCATCGATTATCTCGAGATCCTTGACGAGATGGATGGGAATCCGGCGCCGGCAAGGATAGCTGATGAGGATGCCATAAACCTGATGACCATACACGCAGCTAAAGGCCTGGAATACAGTGTAGTATTTCTCACCAACCTTGCCAAAGATAAATTCCCTCTGTACCGAGGAGGCGCAGAACCACTAATCCCGCCTGAATTGATGGAGCAATACAGGGATATTTTTGAGGATGATACAATCAAAGATATTGAAAAAGCACTCAGGGAGCGCAAGAAAGAGATCAAAAAGGAAGAAGAGAGACGGCTTGCGTATGTTGCATTAACGAGGGCAAAAGAACATCTTTTCCTGACACTAGCAATCAAATATGCTAATGATGAAAGAGAGCCGTCTGAGTTCCTTAAGGATATCAGATATGATAACTGGAGGGCGGGCGGGAATATCACGGTTGGAGATCTCAGTTATTTCAGGGATACTGATACAAAAGTAAGGGAAATGGTAAAGGACAGTGCGCTTGAGAGGGAAAAGGCTCTGAGAAAAATACTAGTCATCGAGTCGCTTGATTCTGGTGATTTTAATGAGATATTGAAAAATACGCTGCTGTATCAGGCTTTAAAGGTTGGAAACTCGCCGGATTTCAAGGAATTTTTCAATTCCAACTGGGGAAAAATAGACCCTGCGCAAGACGCTGAGAATATTCTGGGTAAAATCAAAGAGAATAAGAATGGGTTGAAATTCAATCCTGTAACCATGACTTTCAGCTATTCCTCAATAAGTACTTATGAGAACTGTCCCAGGCAGTATGAACTCAAGGAACTCCTCAGGATGCCAACACGCGATTCTGAAGATTCTACCGGTGCCATGAACAGGGGAACTTTTGTTCACAAGGTGCTTGAGAAAGCGGTGAGTGAGAAAATAACCACGAAGGAAAGGCTGTATGAGATCAGGGACACGGTCGCAAAAGAACCAGAATTCAGGGGCGTTGATGTTGAAGCTGCAACCGGAGCATTCGATGTATTCTGGGAGCGGAACAAAAATAGAATTGCGAATAACCTGATGGTTGAGCAAAGATTCGCTGTACCGCTTGGAGGGTTTACTTTCAAGGGATTCATTGACCGGGTGGATATGATACAAGGGACGAAAAACGAAATCGAGATAATTGATTACAAGACCGGAAAATCTGAACCCGGACCTGATGAGCGCTCAAAACAACTTTTGCTTTATGCCAGGGGTATTGAGCATGTTTATCCTCAATATAAAGTGAAAAGACTCACTCTTGAGCAGCTTGGTCTTCCCAATCCCAGGACATTTGAGCTGATCGATGGTAAATTTGAAAGCGCGGGTGGCTCGCGGATGGAAGGGCTTGATGAGAATGCTGTTGATGGTATGATCGAGATCGCAAAGTCGATCGCGCACGACTATGAACATGGGTTTGAGAGAACGAAGGATGAGAAGGCTTGTGGGAAATGTGGATATGGGTTATATTGTGGGGATTGAATATGGGGGAAATATTAGCGCCCTTGTTAACAGAATTCGACACCGGGTTATCTAGCGAATGCGCAAAAATCGAGGAGAAACCCGAACTTGGAGTATATGAAAAAAAGATGCAGACTTTCTGTGTTGAGGTGATTCTGGTCTAGTTTTTCTTCATCTTCAAGACAACCTTACCCCTGGGGTGTCCACTTTGCAGATATTCGAGTGCTTCTCCTGCCTGTTCCAGAGGAAATGTTTTATCCACCTGCACTTTGATAACGCGTTTATCCGCGAGTTCAGCCAGTTTAGACAATCGTTCACTGTTTATCTGAGTGAATTGCCCTATAGCATTCACGCCATATTGTTCCATGAGTTCTGAACGAGGCTGCTCCAGCATAGAAACAATTATCCCACCTTTCTTGAGAACCCTGAAAGATTTTACGTATGTCTCGCCACCAACTGTATCGTAGACTGCATCATAGTTGTGCAACATATTTTCGAAGGATTGATTTTTGTAATCTATAGCTTCATCCGCACCCAGTTCTTTGACATACTGCAAATCTTTCGCACCAGCAGTAGTTGCCACATATGCTCCCAGATGCCTTGCGAGCTGGATTGCAATTGTCCCTATACCACCAGCTCCGCCATGGATCAGGATCTTTTTGCCTCTGGAAAGACCTATATGATCCGCAAGTGCCTGCCATGCGCTTACCCCTGTAAGCGGCAGTGCAGCAGCTTCAACATGGCTCAAGTTCTTTGGTTTATGTGCCATGGTATTTACATCAGCCGTAGCGAATTCTGCAAAAGATCCTGACCCGCCCCTTGTAATGCTAGCCTGCCCATAAATTTCATCGCCCTTTTCGAAACCTGAAACATCTTCTCCCACTTCCGCTACAATGCCTGAAAAATCTCCCCCCAAAGTTGCCGGGAACTGCAAGGGTGCCATTTGCTTCATATACCCTTCCCTGATTTTCCAATCAACAGGATTTACGCCAGCTGCATGTACCTCGATGAGAAGCCGCCCCCGGGACACATTGGGTTTTGGCGCATTATTATTAATTTTAACAACTTCACTCCCCCCATAATTTTTAATTTGTGCTGCTTTCATGTTTTACCCCTTCTCTGAATCATATATTCTATATCTAATCAACTTATAACTTTCTACGGACCTTGTTGTGAACGACCGTATATGGAACAGAAAGCTTGGAACCGTTCTGCCACCCGCAGTCTATTTAGTGAAAATTGGAAGTTTTCTCATAATCGTTTCTCCTTAATTTTAGTCATCCGATTCCGATTGCATGGGCAGTGGCTCAAGCATTCTCACGCGGTTGCCTTCTGTGTCTATGAATGACGCATAAAGTCCGACACCTGGAATTTCATCAGGTTTTCCGGGTCTCCTGGGAATACCCGTTTTCTCATTGCGTTCGGTTGTGGTGACCAGAACATACTCGCCCATCTCTTTCCCAAGCTGTTCAGTCTGCCAACCGAAGGCAGTCTCAAAAAAGTTCCAAAAAGAAATCAGCAGAGTGTGGAAAAAATCATATGGGAACACGGACGACGTAATTTTCAACTTCGTGCAGAGTGAATATTGTCCATTGTTTGTCCTGTCGTTGATGAAAGCGATATAAGAGGTGTTGGCATCTTTAACGCAGACCTGGACGAGGTCAAAAAGATCATGGAAGAAAATCTAGCGTAAAAACAGGATGTTTCATTTATGAATTGCATTCTTGTCGCAGTTTTCCAGGAGATTCTTTAAAGTGATACTATCATACTATCCTACTATCCTATAATCTACCACCAAGAACTTGAAATTGGAGATGATAGTTTGCATGTAGCGCGATAGAGCGACTCAGAGAATGGTAGCACTGAAGTTTTTTCAATTCCGTTAATTCCACTCCCGAATTTAAGGTGTCATCCAACTATTGCCTTAAGATGCTTTGCAATGTCGGTTTCTGTTATTATGCCAACAATTCTCTCATTTTCAAGGACTACAAGTCTTCTGACACCCTTTTTTCTCATTAACTTTACAGCTTCTTCTATGCTTTCATTTTTTGAGACGGTAAACAGGTCTTTGCTCATGATTTCACTAACTTTAACGTCTCCTGGATAGAGTTCCTCCGCCACAACTTTGTTGATTATATCCTTTTCGGTTATAATACTAACGAAGTCACCTTTATGTTTCACCAGAAGAGAGGATATATTATTTTCCCTCATGAGAATTGCTGCTTTTATAACGTTATCTTCGGAGTCGATATAAATTAACCTTCCAGATATCAAATCCCCAACTCTAATTATAGCCATGACATCACTCCATGATATTATTCTATCCTATGATTTCTTAATCTAATGTATATATTCCTATCGCTGCATTTTGCCAGAAAAACGAAGAATGAGAGAAAACCTATAAGTTCTGATAACCAGAATTTATAAATGCTATTAATGTCATACAAATAAAATGGAGAGTAAACCGGGTGATCATTATCTAAACCTGCGTGGTAATCTCGTAAGATTAGGATGTTATAGAATACCAAACACAGGTAATGCTGTGTGCGGAATAACTATGGAATTCGTTCCCGCCCGGGCTTGTATCCTTTCTAAGCGCTCAGAGCTTTGTGATTTTAAGGCACATATTTTCTTATAAGCTTAAATTGTCACTATTCTAAGTTGCACTTGAATAATATTAGCAAGTTTCAGGACATAATCAAGAATAAATTAATAGTACCGAATTTACCCAATATGTATATATTCAACCATGCAACATTCTAAAAAGATTAATTCAATGAATCAAACCCCTCCGTCATTCTGGAGCCTCCCTGCTGCTGAACTACTTGCGCAACTTCAAACAACACAATTGGGTATTACCAGCGATGAAGCACGGCAGCGACTCACACGTTTTGGCTCCAATGTGCTGACGCCCAGAAAAAGATCGGACTCACTTGCGCTTCTACTTTCTCAATTCAAAAGTCCTATTACCCTCATCCTTCTCTTTGCGGCAGGATTGTCATTTTTCCTGCATGAACATGTTGACGTTCTCATTATCCTGGCAATTGTTTTCATAAGCGGCCTTCTTGGATTCTGGCAGGAGCGAGGAGCGGCTAATGCAATCGAGAAGTTGCTCGCTATCGTGCAAATAAAAGCTATGGTGCTGCGTGATGGAAGCCCAAGAGAAATTCCTGTCGAAGAGATCGTGCCCGGGGATGTTATTATCCTCAACGGCGGAGATATTATTCCCGGGGACTGCCTGATCCTTGAATCCAAAGACTTATTTGTCGATGAAGCGACACTGACAGGCGAAACATATCCAGTAGAAAAGTTGGCCGGTGAACTGGTGAAGGAAACACAGCTTGGCCAGCGGAACAACACGCTTTTTATGGGTACTCATGTTGTGAGCGGCAGCGCAAAAGCTGTAGTTGTCTGCACAGGGACAGAAACCGAATTCGGTAAGGTTTCCGAACGGCTGAAACTGCGGCCGCCTGAGACGGAGTTTGAGCGCGGCGTCAGGCGGTTCGGGTATTTCCTTATGGAGATCACGATGCTGCTGGTGATTTCCATCTTTGCCATAAACGCCTATCTGGGACGCCCGATCCTGGAATCTCTTCTCTTTTCCCTGGCGCTCGCTGTTGGGCTGACCCCGCAACTGTTGCCGGCGATCATAAGCGTGAACCTTGCACACGGCGCAAAGCGCATGGCACAGCAAAAAGTGATCGTTAAACGCCTTGAATCTATTGAAAATTTTGGTAGTATGAACGTGCTTTGTTCAGATAAGACCGGCACTCTGACCGAAGGGGTAGTGCGAGTGCACTCCACTCTTGATGTTGAAGGAAAGGAGAGCGAAAAAGTTCTTTTCTATTCTTATCTCAATGCATTTTTCGAGACAGGTTTCACGAACCCGATAGACAGCGCGATACGAAGCTTTAGCCAGTTTAAGGTGACTGGCTACCAGAAACTGGATGAAGTGCCGTATGATTTCATTCGTAAGAGACTGAGTATCCTTGTCTCAAAAGACGATAAGCACCTGATGGTGACTAAAGGGGCTCTGCAGAATGTGCTGGCGGTATGTTCATCAGCAGAAACTTCCGATGGAAAGATATTGAATATAGTCACAGTAAAGGAACATATCCAGCAGTGCTTTGAGGAGCAGAGCAGCAAAGGCTTGCGAATATTGGGAGTTGCTTACCGGGATGTCGGGTCTGATTCGCTGATAAACAAAGACCATGAAGCTGCGATGACGTTTTTAGGATTCCTCGTTCTCTTCGATCCGCCAAAGCCTGGAATTGCAGGCACTATAAACCAACTAAATCACCTTGGAATTTCGTTCAAGGTCGTCACAGGGGACAACAAACTGGTTGCAGAAAATGTCAGTCGTCAGGTGGGATTTTCGAACCCACAAATCCTTACGGGATCGGACCTTCGCTCAATGAGCGATGAAGCGCTGCTTAAGCGAGTGAATGATATAAATATATTCGCAGAAGTTGAGCCAAACCAGAAAGAACGCATCATTCTGGCTTTAAAAAAGAGTGGAAATGTTGTAGGGTATATTGGAGATGGAATTAATGATGCATCAGCACTACATGCTGCCGATGTCGGCATATCTGTTGATAGCGCCGTTGATGTTGCAAAAGACGCTGCCGATATTGTTCTGCAGGAAAAGGATCTGACTGTTCTTGTTCAGGGTGTGCGCGAAGGAAGAATGACATTTGCCAATACACTTAAGTATGTTTTCATGGCCACGAGCGCCAATTTCGGGAACATGTTCAGCATGGCTGGAGTATCTCTTTTCTTGCCTTTTCTCCCTCTGTTGCCCGGACAGATCCTGCTCACCAATCTCATGACTGATATCCCGGAGATGACAATAGCTACCGATAGCGTGGATGGCGAAATGGTTGATCACCCCAGGCGCTGGGACATAGGGTTCATCCGCACTTTTATGCTCGTCTTTGGAATCTTAAGTTCCGTATTCGACATTCTTACATTCGGGGCTTTGTTTTTCATTCTCAAAGCTACAACTGACCAATTCAGGACCGGCTGGTTTGTGGAATCTGTTATTTCAGCTTCGGTTATTGTGCTTGTGATTCGTACCAAGAAGCCTTTCTTTAAGAGCAGACCCGGGAAGTATCTATCTGCAGCCACACTGCTGATCGTTGCAAGCGCGTCTCTTTTCCCTTTCATGCCGATCGGGAAAGTATTTGGATTTAGTCAGCTTCCGATTTCGTTCCTTCTTCTTATGGGAGTGATCGTGGCCTTTTACATCATCGCGGCAGAAATAGTGAAAGCGGTATTTTACAGGATGGTGAAATTTTAAGTAAAAGACACTATCGAAAGCCGTGGATGCGCCCGTAACTTTTTTGGGCGGTATGAAGGCAAGCCTCAAGAACGCGGGAAAGGAAAGTCACTACCCCGGACTCCTCTTCGCTAAAGTCCGAGGCATCAACGGGGTGCATGAGGTTTTCTATCTCCTGTTGGTTGTTTTGGCCATTGTCAATAGGGAGGGGGCACGGAACAGGCATATGAGTAATCGCTCTTCTGTGCTTCTTTTGTCCTGAATCGTTGTGAGTATAAGGTTGGTAAATTGCGTATGAAATAAATGAGTTTGGCTTTTGAGTTCATACATCTTGTATAGTATGCCCTGTATAACAGAGGATTTCCATAGCGTCAAGATAGACTTGTTACTTTTTAAATATATAACTAAATATTTTAATTTATGTGTTTCGCAGCATCCTTATTATTTTCTTAAAATGAATAATAAACGGTCAAATATTCTGTAGTGTA
>JBAQLI010000297.1:0-6202 GCA_049301735.1 Candidatus Methanoperedens sp. | reverse complement strand
ATGTTAATGAGCATTTATCGGCATTATGAACCAGCTGCTTTAGCCGTACTCTGAGTCCTGTGCGTACCCGGTGTTTTTTAATAGAGGCTGTCAAGAATGCATATCTGCGGGTATCTGGCCCGGATTTCGGAAGAAAATCAACTATCATCGGACTGGACGAATAGGATTTGCTAATAAAATCATATCCTGTCGATCCTGTAAATCCGGTCTAAAATGGGATTTTCTTATCTCTATCCGTGTGCATCCGTGTAATCCGCGTTCTATTTAGTTTTGACTGCATCGGTACTATGGTGCATGGTGGTTGCTTGGGAGTCTGTGATGCGCCAGAACTGTGGAAATATATGGTGTAAATGATTCTTATTTGATCATAGCCTGTAATCTGCTATCATCCTTGCTGAAGCCATGCGGATTCTGAGACCTAAACTTACGAATATTGAGAGAATCGATCAGTTTGAAGATTCCTGGATAATTTTTTCTCGTATCCAGGAGTTGATTAAATTCACATAGCTCTTTTTCTTCTTCTGCGAAATTTTTCGCAGTTTTTCAGAAAGATCATTGTCGATTTCAAGATAAATCTTCTGTGCCTTAAGATTCACTTCGATTTCAACTGGTTCGGTATCTTCAATATATTCTGCAAAACTGTGTGTATCCCAGTAATCTGAGGCTTCTTCCAGTGTTTTAAAGTCGGGGATTTTCTTAGTCATATTTTTGAATAAATAGATTTTTCCTTATCATCCATTTCTCGTGCACTTATTGTTAAAGCTTCGTTATTTCTTTTCAAAATGAAAACAATAAACAAATAACGATTTGCATCGGTTTTACCTAAACCGTAATATATGTTTTCCTTCAAATAATTTCCTTTGCTACCGCGTCTGAGTTTTGGGTTATTCTTTAAAACTTCCACAACTTCCATCAAATTGACATTGTGCACCGTGATTTGACGCTTCTTCGATAAATGTTTTACGACCTGGTGCTGTCTGTTGTGCTGGGATTTCTTCAAATCCGCAATAGAGGCCATCAGGATGTTCATTCAGATCTTGATAGGATCTATCAGTTAGAAAACTCCTGGATTATTTTTTGTACATTGTGGTTTTTCAATGGTCCAGGTTGCCCAGGCCAGGAACAGGTAGTTACGTTGAACCCCGCCATAGGCGGCGCCTCAGCCGGGTCTGAGGTCGCAACCCGGCGCTATTAAGCGCAAATAGAATAGACCAAAAGTGTTAATCGGACGCTTATCTGAGGTTAAATATTTGCATAGTCTACAGAAATGTATATGTGTTATGCTAATTATCATTATAATTATAGATTTGATAAGTAATATGAACAAATTTAACAAATATCCGCATTTTGAAGATTTAAAAAGAATCAAGGGCGGTTACATGCCAAAAAGATACTTCATATCTTTATACAATATGGCTGCAATATTTGTGGTCTCAAAGCTGTTATTATATCGAGCGTGCAAAAAAATTTATTGCAGGATTTTTCGATTGTGTAAAATTGCACGAAAAAATGGCACCTATGATTCCACACGAAATTTATGATCGGTTACAATAGTTATTCATGACCCGATCTCTTTTACGATCCTCTGTGCAGCTCTTCCATCCCCGAATGGATTTATCCATCCTTTATCCTTCTCAAGCATCCTGTGGGCGCATTTGATCATCATCCCGGGTTCAACCCCGGAAAGCATGTTCGAGCCCACGTCAATTGTCTCAGGTCTTTCTGTATTATCTCTTAGCGTCACACAGGGCACACCCAGGATGCAAGTTTCCTCCTGCACACCGCCAGAATCCGTAAGGACAAGCCGGGCGCCTCTCTCAAGGTTAAGAAAATCAAGGAACTCTACAGGATCGATGAACCTTATATTTCTATCAGTCTTTATCCCGAACTCCTTCACCATCTTTTTCGAGCGCGGATGGATAGGATAGACAACAGGGATATTGAACTCTTTCCCGATCTCCTCAACACCCTTTAAAAGCCTTTTGAACCTGACCGGGTCATCCACATTCTCCTGCCTGTGCGCAGTAACGAGGAAATAACCTTCTGGTTCAATATCAAGCTCTTCAAGCGTATTCTTCTCTTTTGCAAGCTTGAGGTTCTGGTAAACCGCATCCACAATAGTATTTCCCGTAACATGGATCCTGTTTTCAGGGATCCCTTCCACAAGCAGTGTTTTTTTGCATTTCTCAGTAGGAACGAAAAGTTGATCAGAACAGTGATCAGCCATGACCCTGTTAATCTCCTCTGGCATCTTTCTATCATAACTTCGAAGGCCTGCTTCAACATGTCCCACTTTTATCCCAAGTTTAACAGCAGCAAGCGCCCCTGCAAGCACAGTGTTGGTATCACCCTGTACAAGCACTGCCTCAGGCTTCTCCTTTAAAAGTACCTTCTCGATCCCGGCAAGCATCTTCCCTGTCTGCTCCCCATGCGCACCCGAGCCAACTTCAAGATTGTACCTGGCCGCAGGCAGCCCCAACTCCTCAAAAAACACCCTGTCCATATTATATGAATAATGCTGCCCTGTATGAAGTATGAAATGATCAAGTCCCAATCGCTGGCATTCCCTTATGACAGGGGACATCTTGATTATTTCAGGACGGGTTCCAAGGATTATTGTTAGAGTCACGTTTTATTGCCTGGGCAACATTTGGATCAGGGCATGAAGGCATGTTGCTTTTTTTTCTGTATTCATTGAACATTTTTGACATTGTATGCAGGATTATCCCTGTGAACACCATGAACGTCCCAAGTAATGTAAAAAGGATCATCAATAGCGTCGGTCCGAACATAAGACCTCCTCCATTATAGAAACGCTGAAGGAAACTCAGGCCCATCCCCAGTCCTATTAAAGCAAACACTGCACCTGGTACAGTAAAATAATATAGGGGTTTGTTAAGTTCCATATCATGAATAACATTCCCCAGGACTTTCAATCCATGTGTGATGGGATTTTCAGATGAGCCGTCCACATCATACCTCACACCTATGCCCACTTCTTTTATCCGGAATCCGGCATTTGCTGCGTCCATAAGCATCTCACTTTCGATGGCAAGCCCGTTGGATTTGAACCTGAAAGCAGGTAAAGTATGCCTGGCAAACGCACGAAAACCGCTTTGTGTATCGGTGGTTTGAAGTCCAGCATTAAGATTTGTTGCCTTATCAAGAATGTTTTGACCTATGCGGCGATAAAAAGGCGTATTTTTATCAGTATCGTTCATATATCTGCTGCCATTAACAATATCCGCTTCCTCATTGAGTATTGGTGAAATAAGCTTCTGGATATCATCAGGATCATGCTGGCCATCAGAATCCATGGTTATTACAACTTTGCAGCCATTTTTTCCTGCATGTTCAAAACCTGTCCTGAATGCCATGCCTTTTCCAAGATTCTTCGGATGACGGATCACTTCGGCGCCAGCAAGTGTAGCCACTTCAGAAGTCCGATCATTGCTACCGTCATCTATTACCACCACATGGTCAACATGCTGTCTTGCATGAAGCACCATGCTTCCTATAGAAACTTCTTCGTTAAATGCTGGTAAGATCGCTATTGTGGTCATAATATATGAATTCCCGTTTTTTAAAGACACTTAATCTTTTTTTAATATGTGATGTCCGTCAGGAATAATTGATACCAATTTCGTGGATATACTCTCAAAGTATTTAAATATTTCTACAATTATTTATCGCTGATTATAATAATTATACGTATTATGATAACATTTCATATAAACAAAAGCAAAGATTGCATACCAGACAGGAAATATGATGTATCCCGCGAAACTCTCCCCACTTTCAACCGCAGAAGGACCAAAATAATACCCAACAAACATCAGCAGCACAAGCCTCACTATGTTCTGCAAGAACGTACCAATAATGCCAATAATTAGCAGGAACACCCATTTACGCCTTGGGAGGGGAAGATCAAGGGACATAAGCATGAAGATTACAAGGAATACTGACATAGAGGCTGAACCCGAGCAGGCTTCGTTTATGATCATAAGAAACCGTTCCCCTGAAAGTGTAATCATGGAGATGACAGTATCTCCCCGTGTTATAGGTATGAAAAAATTCCCGATGCTGTATGCTATCCATGTTGAAAACTGCGCATATGATATACCCACATATACATCCACAAGCTTAGGGAAAGATATCCCGAAGCCGAAGATACAAAGGAGAATAGCTGGAAGGGAAGCATCACCGAAGAAAACAAAGGCAAGTCCGACCCAGGCAAGTAGCAGCCGGAATATTTCAAATTCAGGACCATTCGCAGGCATAAAAAATGATATAATATATATAATTATACCACTTATTATAAAATATATAGAATTATAGCCAGGTGAAAGTTCCTTATATTTTGAGATCAGAAAAAAAATGCAAAGAAACAGGATCGCCCATGGGTATACACCATTGATGGTAAGGTAAACAGGTGAGATTTCAGAAATTGTTTTCAGTATGTCAAGCTTCAGCGCGAAAGCAGCAGAAAACAAAAGAAACAGGAAGACCTTCTGCTTTTGATTAAGATTTTTAAGACTCATTAAATTTCTAAATAGCAATTTTTCAATTAAATTTGAACTCTATCTGGTCAATAGGTTTTTCTGAGCTATCACGATAGACCGTGAAATTGATGATATGCGTTGGATCATTAATAAGCTCGTTATCAAGATTAAATTTCCTGGATACCGGGATTGTTGCCGAGTAAGTATACGGCTTGTTTGGAAATACCTTAACAGTTTCACTGTAAAAAAGAATGGAATCTGTGAAAGCTGAAACAGTATATGTATGATTGTTCACATCTTTATTATTTATTGTAACTGATATCTGAGTTATATTTCCCAATTCCTCATTATGGCCATCCACGCGATTGAACTCGATTTCTTTGGTGATCGTAGTTCCCTGATATGAAATACCCTGCGCAAGATAGACTAGCAGGATAGCCACTATGAGAAGTAACAAAACATAGACATGTTTTAATCGTGCAATCATTTCTTTAGTATTTTTTTACGCATATTCATAAATATAAAACCTATGGCAAGAAGAGGAATCAGCGCCCCCAATTTGCCAAACTCAGGGGCAGCGACCACAGAAAAACTTGTCCAACTTTCTCCAATTTGTATGCTTCCAGATTTTCTTTCTTTCACATTTATAGTCCATGTACCATCGATATCTACCGGATAAGTATCCACATAATTGACATTTCTTGCTCTTGTTGCTGTTTGTGCAATCGAACTATCTGGTCTGATCCATGTAAAAGTCATACTGGTCCCCAAAATTGAACTTGATGTAACAGTATCTTTTGCCATGTTACCAACTGTTGCATTGGTTATGCTATGGGTGTAAACGGGGATGATATTGAACGCACTGCTAGTCGCCCCGGTCAATCCTGAACTGGAAGCTTTCAGGGTATAACCAAGACCATCCTTATTGATGGATAGGTTACTGAATGTAGCTACACCGTCTACGGCATTCAACGGTCCTCCGCCCATCAATGTTCCGCCGCCTGCATTATTGCCTATTAAGATTGTGATAGGTAAACTGCTGGTTGTCACACGGTTGCCATAGATATCCTGGATCTCAATTTGAACCGCAGGGGTGATTGAAAGTCCGGCAGTAGTACTACCTGGTTGTACAATAAAAGCGAGTTTTTTTGCTGAAGCTGAGCCTATGGTGAACGTTGTAGTGGCAGGAGTCCAGCCCGCATAAGAGGCATTTAATATTGGGTTTCCATCAAGCGTATCCTTGTAATAGAAGCTAGCAGCGCTGGCACCATTAGCTATATTGACACGATATATTCGAATTGTGCCGGCAGCATCTGAATAGAACCTTCCGCCAGGTGATGAAGTTGACAATCTTATATAATACAGAGCAGGGGAAGTAATCGCTGTTCCGCTGGCCGTCTGCCTCTGAACCGTTATTTTCGATGACATTAGACCTGCGCCCAGGGTTTGGGGTGCTCCTGCCGTGAAAACAAACTTATTTGGACTGATGGTGAACGTTGTAGTAGCAGGTGTCCAGCCTGTATAAGATGCCTTCAAGGTTGGGGTTCCTCCAGCCGAATCCCGATAATAGAAGCTAGCAGCGCTGGCACCATTAGCTATATTGACACGATATATTCGAATTGTGCCGGCAGCATCTGAATAGAACCTTCCGCCAGGTGATGAAGTTGACAATGTTATATAATATAGAGCAGGGGAAGTAA
>JBAQLI010000296.1:0-8146 GCA_049301735.1 Candidatus Methanoperedens sp. | reverse complement strand
ACACTACAGAATATTTGACCGTTTATTATTCATTTTAAGAAAATAATAAGGATGCTGCGAAACACATAAATTAAAATATTTAGTTATATATTTAAAAAGTAACAAGTCTATCTTGACGCTATGGCTACTATCAGGCCAACTAAACAAAAACTCTTTAAGCTCTTTAAGCTTTTTAACATTATCTTTATAAATTTCTTCTCCTATTTCCTTTCTGATTTTTTTTATCATATATTCTTTACATATTACACTGGATTTAATTTCAAAAGGAACTTCAAAAACAAAAGGTGAACTATCTTTTAATATCCATTTATCTCCTGAACTTTGCCAACGCCAATCTGTACAGTTGTTTGGGCAATACCAATATTCACAGGGCATTTTTCCATTTGAACGCTTTTCCGGTGTCCAAATGTGTCCGCATATTAAGCATTGAAACACTGGCTTTAATTTATCAATTACTTTAACCCCATATTTTTCTAATTCAGCCTTAGTCTGACAGATTCAGAAAATTCAGACGGTTCATATTTACGAAAATCACATCGCTTCGACTGATTATTGTTAGCAGAATGTATAACATCACACATATTTATAAAGTTATATAATCTATAATTTATTTGAGAAACAGCTATGGTTGATCTATTTCATCATTATAAAATTTATGCTTCTGTCAAATTAAGGATTCAGATACAGATTTCATAATATTTCCGTTGCAGGCTTCTTAATGCTAATAAAGATTTTGAAGCAGGCAATGATAGGGCCTTCGTCCGATGCAATATACCAGGATGCAATATACCATATTGCATTGCAATGACTTTCATCAATCAGTGGTAAAGTATTTATTCAATCTTTATCGTTAGTATTCAATCATGGCCTAAGATAATGTAATGTGATATAGGCTTGAACGAAATTGCATTAAGAATAATTATTATAAGAAGGGAGAAGTTATGAAAAAGAAAAAGATGAACGAACAAGCCAATAAATCCAGCGTTGAATTGCGGCAGGAGTTGGTGGATCATTTCCGTGAAAAGCGAGAACTTCTGAGGCAGCAATGGGTAGAGCAGATGATTTCCAAGGGATTGCTCGCAGGTCTGACCCAGGAAGAAATTGAGACCGAATCAATTACGATCTATGATACCTGTATCGTCTGCCTGGAAACTGGAAAATATGACGGCGCCCAGACCTATGCCACACGCATGGCCGAACGCGGCGTGCTGCGGGGAATGACGAGCGAACAAATAATCGGCGGTTTGCTCACTCTTCGCGATGTATATGGTCGCAGTCTGTTTGAGCGATATCAGCATGATATGGAGAGATTATCATCAGCTCTGGATATCTACGAACCGGTTGCCAACAAGATTCTTTCCATCGTTGCACTCGCTTTCGTCGAAGAGCGCGAAAAAATTGTCCGCCAGCAGCAAGAGGCTATCCAGGAACTCTCAACTCCGGTATTGCAGGTTCGTGACCAGATGCTCATCCTGCCGATTATCGGAGTGATCGATACGCATCGTGCCCGCCAGTTAACCGAGCAATTATTGCGCACCATCCGCACAAGCCGCGCCAAGGTCGTAGTTATGGATATTACCGGTGTCCCGGGCGTGGATTCTAAAGTGGCTAATCATCTGGTGCAGACAGTGGATGCATCGCAGCTTATGGGTGCAACAGTTATCGTTACGGGTATATCACCCGAGATTGCCCAGACTCTTGTAACTCTTGGTGTGGACTTGACCAAAATGAACACCGTAGGCGACCTGCAAGGTGGGATTGAAGAAGCAGACCACTTATTAGGCTACAAGGTTGTAAGACTAGAATCCTCAAATGGCTTTATTCGTAAAGAAAAGGTGTAAAGAAAAATGTTGGTCCCAATTCTCAAACAGGGTGATTATCTGATCGCTTCTGTTCAATCAGAGTTGAGCGATGCCGATTTGCTGAAATTACGGGATGATCTGGTAAGTCGTGTAGGCGAGTTCCGTTCACGCGGAGTCATAGTGGATGTCACTATTCTGGATGTAATGGACTCTTTCGCGACCCGGACCCTGCGTTCCATGGCGCATATGATCATGCTGCGCGGTGCAAAAACAGTCATCGTCGGGATACAACCTGAGGTCGCATTTTCGATGGTGCAGCTGGGCTTGAAGCTGGAAAGTGTAGCGACCGCGCTGGATCTGGAAGAGGGAATGGCACTTCTTGACCGTCAAACAAAAGGAGATACCAGGCGTGGCTGATGAAAATTGCATACCAATCAATTCCGAAGTCGATATAGTGACAGCTCGCCAGAAGGGGCGGGAAATGGCGGCGAAGTTAGGTTTCTCATCCACAGAATTAACTCTTATCGCTACTGCCATATCTGAGATAGCGCGTAACATCGTGGAATATGCCAGGGACGGTGAAATCTCCCTGAGCATCGGCCAGCAGGGTGATAAACGAGGCATCATTGTAATCGGCTGCGATAATGGGCCAGGCATTCCCAATATTAAGCTGGCTATGCAGGATGGCTATTCAACCGGGAAAAGTCTGGGGTTGGGACTTCCAGGGGCGAAGCGATTGATGGACGAGTTTGAAATCGTCTCTGAAGTCGGCAAGGGAACAAAAGTAACTATGAAGAAATGGGTGCAAAACCATGCCCGATGAAGTGACCGATCCACTCAGGTTGATCGAATCGGGTTTTTTCACTATGCCATTGCCAGGACAGGATGTCTCAGGCGACAGTCACATGATCAAATCGTTTAAAAACGGCATCCTCATAGCTGTTGTTGATGGGTTAGGACATGGTTATGAAGCCGCTGCGGCTGCTAAAATTGCCATTGAAACGCTTGATACCAGTGCTGACGAACAAATTATCGCGATGGTCCGGCACTGCCATGAGGCTTTGAAGGGAACACGCGGAGTGGTGATGAGCATTGCATTCCTGGATTTACTTGATAAGAAGATTACCTGGCTTGGTGTTGGCAATATTGAAGGTATGCTGCTGCGACAGGATACAAATTCAGTTATTTCACACGAGAGATTGCTGTTACGCGGCGGGGCGTTAGGTTATCAACTCCCATCATTAAAGGAATCCATTATCCCGGTTATACCGGGTGATACGTTGATTTTTGTCACAGATGGCATTCGAAGCAGCTTTGAAACCTGTATAAACTTGAGTGAAAAGCCGCAACAAATTGCTGATAATATCATGGTACATTTTGCCAAAAGGACAGATGATGCACTGGTTCTTGTTGTGCGGTATATATGCAAATAAGAAATGACACCTCGGATGAATTAAGAAAACAATATATGTCGGCACTTCAGGATTACCTTGAAGAAGGGAAGGAAAAGTCTCTGGAGCGTGCGTATGAGCTTGGGCGAAAAGCAATAGCCGACGGGAGAGGTATCCTGGATATGGCAGCAGTTCACCGGGATGTGCTGGTTACGGTCTTGCCGCAGGCAATAAAACAAGGAGAAATAGAAGAAACCTTAAAAAAAGCAGCGCAGTTCTTCTCTGAGAGCATTGCACCGTTTGAAATGACCTTTCGCGGTTTCCATGATTCTATTACTGAATTGTATAAAGTGAACAAAATTCTGGAACAGTCGGAGATGAAATTCCGCTCAGTTGTACAGGCAGCAAATGATGCGATTATTTCAAGCAAAAGCAATGGAAACATCATTTCATGGAACAAATGCGCAGAAACTATCTTTGGCTATTCCGAAGGGGAAGTACTTGGTAAACCGCTCACCATCCTGATGCCTGAGCTACTCAGATATATCCATTCCAGGAGATTGGAACGGTTAATGTCAGGTGAATCCGGATACAACGAAAAAATGTTCGAATCTTACGGGCTCAAGAAAGATGGCAGTGAATTTCCAATTGAGATTTCTATTGCCTCCTGGAAAACAGAAGAAGGAACATTTTACACAGGTATCGTCCGCGATATCACTGAACGCAAGAGGGCGCAAGAGAAAATACGTGAACGGGCGTCGCTTCTTAATATAACGCACGACGCTATTGCGGTCAGGGACTTAGAACACAGGCTTACCTACTGGAATAAAGGCGCAGAGGGATTATATGGCTGGACCGAAGATGAAATCAAAGGAAAAAATGCAAATGAGCTTCTCTATAAGGAAGAATCGCCAGATCTTATGGAAGCCAAAAAGATCGTTATTGAAAGGGGCAAATGGACCGGCGAGCTTTGCCAGGTAACAAAAGATGGTAAAGAGATCATTGTGGATAGCCGCTGGGTACTGACTTACGATCGCAAAGGTGCACCAAAATCGATTCTTATCATCAACACTGACATAACTGAGAAAAAGAAGCTTGAAGCGCAGTTCCTGCGGGCCCAGCGTATGGACAGCCTGGGTACGCTTGCAGGAGGAATAGCGCACGACCTTAACAATATACTGACGCCAATAATGCTCTCGTTGCAAATATTAAAAGAAGAATGTCCGGATGAGGATAAACGGAAGATGGTCGATATACTCGAAAGAAATACCATGCGCGGAGCTGATTTGATAAAACAGGTGCTATTATTTGCGCGGGGAGCAGAGGGGGAACGCA
Organism: Candidatus Methanoperedens sp.; assembly: GCA_049301735.1. Lineage (GTDB taxonomy): Archaea > Halobacteriota > Methanosarcinia > Methanosarcinales > Methanoperedenaceae > Methanoperedens. The sequence goes on along the minus strand of JBAQLI010000296.1, from coordinate 3,618 downwards.
GGACTGTTCAGGTAGCATATCTGATCTCGGAAATCGGGAAAGTTACAAAAGAGACATTTCCAAAATCTATAGAAGTAAGGTTCAGTATATGCACCGGACTGTGGGAAGTCACCGGAGATGCCACACAATTATATCAGGTTCTTATGAACCTGTGTGTGAATGCACGGGATGCGATGCCGGAAGGTGGAATCCTTGAAATATCCGCTGAAAATCTTTTCATTGATGAAAACCATAAACGGATGAATATCGAGGCTAAAGTCGGCCCTTACATCGTTATTACTGTTACTGATACAGGGACAGGAATTCCTCCTGAAATACTGGATAAGGTTTTTGAGCCGTTTTTTACTACAAAAGCGCACGGTAAAGGTACGGGTCTTGGTCTTTCAACATCTATCGGGATCATAAGAAGCCATTCGGGATTTATAGAAGTAAATAGCGAAGTTGGAAAAGGAACAGCATTTAAAGTTTATTTACCATCTGCTGCAACAACAGAAACGCAACAAGTAAAAGCACAGGAGCTTATCCCGAACACCGGGAATGGAGAAATGATTCTTGTTGTCGATGATGAAGCTTCAATCCGTGAAGTTACAGGTGCGATTTTAGAAACAAATGGATACAGGGTGATCACGGCCGCTGATGGAGCTGAAGCTATCTCATTGTATAAGGAGGAAGGAACGGAAATTAAAATTGTTCTTATGGATATGGCAATGCCGGTTATGGATGGCCAGACATGTATCCGGGAACTTGTTAAAATTAACCCGGAAATCAAGATAATAGCAGTAAGCGGTTTAATAGAAAAAGAGAGTTTTTCAAAAGTTGCAAAACAGGTAAATACTCTTTTAAATAAGCCTTACAGTTCTGAAGAATTATTAAAAACCATAAAAGATATTTTAGGATGACTCAAATTATTAACTCTTCCTTTTCAACATCCCTATCTCGCAATGAGAGCCTGGATACCTTGAACTTTGACCCATCCGCAAGAAGTGCTTCCTCGTAACCCTGCATCCGTGCGGCTGCAATCCGGCCTATGGCATCGGCTTTCATTATACCGCTTCCTGAAGTCCCGCCAACCCATGTAAGATTGGCTACAGACTCAATAACAGGGGTCATATCAGGCCAGTGGTAATCATAGTATCCTGCCCATTTGAGGGACAATATGAAATCCTTAAGTTCCGGGAAATAGTGGTTTAAAACAGGCTCTATCGCGCTTTGAAAATAAACAGGATCCGGTTCCGGGTCAGACATCAGGAAGGGCTGGCCCAGGTCATCTGCACAACCAACTATTATGATGTTTTTATCAAGTACAGGTTTTATATAAACTCCGCCTGCCGGAAGTATTATGGCAGGTCTTATTGTTGATGTTGAATCCACAAGGAGCCCAGCCTTATTTTCTATTTTTAAAGCGAAGAGCTGCCGCTTTTTGGGGAGTATGCCTGAAGCGATACCAATTGGTGCAAGCAGGTCATGCGTCCATGCCCCGGTTGCCACGATGAACTCTTTTGCATTATAGGTATTTCCTTTCTGATCTACGATCCCATCAATAGAAACGTCATCCCAGGGTGCATAGAAACTGTTTTGTCCTGTGATAATAAATTCTTTAATGTCTGTATTAAAATTTATTTCTCCTCCCATGGATTTAAAAAGAGATGTATAATGCTGTGCAAGTGCTGTTGCAGAAAGAGAACCGCATAGATGGCAGAAAATCCCGGAATTAACATCAGGAAAATGACCTTTTGCCTGATAGTTTATCCTGAGAATGTCTACAATTCTGTCCCTGTCCAGGATTTCAAATTTATTCTTTTCCTGATCAAGCTCATGGATGGCTTTTTGGGAGGCATTCCATTGTTCTTTCGAAAACAACCACAGATAACCTGTCGGATCAAGCTGGACTTTTGAGCCCAGTTCAAAATAATACCTGATAGAGCTACCCGCCAGTAACCGGTTTGTACGTGATGAAAAAAAGTTCCTGAATAGAGCCGCACTTTTAGCTGTATTTCCTGCACCTGCTGTGTGATTCCTGTCGATGAGCAATATCCTGCTCTCTGGCAGCGCTTTTTTCAAGTAACAGGCAGTTGCGCTCCCTATGACGCCAGCACCGATAATTATATAGTCAATAGCCATTTCCCTCCCACTTTTCAAAACTCCCAATCAGTATTTAGCTTCCGGTTTAATATATGTTACTCAAATAATTCATAACCACTCATTTTCAATTATTTTTCTTCCGGGGGTTTCAAATTCCTGAAATTGAAGTAAAGAATCACATCATATATTATTTTAAGAGACCCCCCAATAACAAAAGGGGAGAATGCTGTCAGAAGAAGCACTTTACCTGCTATTGCCGGGCCTACGGATGATGCCAGTATTTTTGCCAGATTTGTTGAGGATGTAGCAATTGATTTTTCTTCAGGCTTTACCACCGCAACAACGTATGATTGCCTGGGAGGAACGTCCATTTCGGATAGCAACTGGCGCAGTAAAAGAAGGCCGACCGCAAGATAAAATTCAGGCGCAAACGGGATAAGCATTAAAAATATACTGGATGGGATGTGGGTAAAAACCATTGTGTTTACAAGGCCAATTTTTTTGGCCAGTTTCCCGGAGAGGTAATAAGATAGCGCTTCCAGAAGTCCGGCAGCAAAGAAAATAGCTGATATGGTGGTAAGTGGGGTATTGAATTTTGAGTAAAACCATAGCGACAGGATACTTGTTATTACAAAGCCGCCTCCCAGGGAATCTATAGCAAAAAGAAGAGACAATTTCGTGATTATTTTCTTGCTTTTCCCGGTTAATGTAATTTTTTCCCTGGTAAATTTCACTTCGGATATGCTGGTATAGAGGAATAAAGCAGTTATATTTAAGGTCAGATAAAAAACAAACATAAATTTGAAGGAAAGTATTTTCTCAATGCCGAAATATCCCTGCAAAAAGGTTGGCAGTGAGCCGAGAAGTGCACCCATGGAAACTGCAAATGTTGCTATTATATTCCAGAAAGAGAATGCTCTGGTACGATCATAATCCGAAACTGTAAAAGGAAGATATGCCTGTTCAAGCGATAAGAATGGGCCAAGCTCTCTGCCGCTTGGGCTGAGAAAACCGATCAAGGCAGCAATCATTAAAAATACGAAATTTTCAGTTACAAGAAAAATAGCCACGCCAATAAGGCTTAAAATAATGGAAAAAAGCAGCATCTTTTTAAGCCCGTATATGACAGCATAGCGGCCTGTGACAATAGTAAAAATGGCTCCTCCTATAATAGCTGTACTTAACAGAAGTCCTATCAGGAAAGGCTCAAAACCCAGTTCTTTAAAGTAAATTCCAAGAAGAATGCTGATAAACCCATACCCAAATGAACGAATTCCACGATTGAGCAGTATTATTTTTCCATCTTTAGAAATCCAGTTCATAGTTATTCTCTGAAAATCAATTTTTCAAGAATATCGCTCTCTGTCATATTATTCACATATCAAGGTTGATTTCAAATAATAATAAAGTTCCATAGCGTCAAGATAGACTTGTTACTTTTTAAATATATAACTAAATATTTTAATTTATGTGTTTCGCAGCATCCTTATTATTTTCTTAAAATGAATAATAAACGGTCAAATATTCTGTAGTGTA
>JBAQLI010000295.1:0-1839 GCA_049301735.1 Candidatus Methanoperedens sp. | reverse complement strand
CTTTCATAAAAAAAGAATTTACAAAGTATTAATACCTATCGGTGAAATACCATCTCTACACGATAAAATCAGGTCATACCTAAAAAAGAGATAGGTTTTTAAACAAAATAGCTAATTTGACGGCTTCCTTCTTCAAAACCTTACCTCCTAAGTTGAAATGTTTAGTATTTATACAAATAGATATCGTAGAAATTAATTAGCCTGTGTCACCAACAGGTTTTAACTCAATCACGCAGGTACACTCAATCAGGCTAATGTTGTTTTATTCATAAAATAATATAAAGCGCTGCATTGGGGTTTTGCGCTTAAAATTACCATATTAGATTAGTTTGGTTCAAAATTATAAATTTATCTCTCTGCTTTTGCGGCCTCATTGAGTATATTCGTCATACATACAGTGCATGTCCTGGCATGTTCCACAATATCCGCAACAGATATTATTCCCACAGGTTTTCCATCCTCCACAACTGGGATTCTCCTGAAACCCTTCTCTCCAATAATCCGTGAAGCCTCTTCTATCTCCATATTAGAGCTAGCTGTAACAGGGCTCTCAGTCATGAATTCACTCACCTTGACTTTAGCCGGATCCTTCCCTGCAGCTACTACTTTTGTAATAATTTGCCTGTCAATCACGATACCTGTTAGACGACCTCCGTCTGTGACGAGTACGGTTCCTACGTTCTCTTTTTCCATCTTTTCAGCAACATCCTTTGCTGTAGCTGACGGATCTACCGTGATCGGGTTTTTAGTCATTCTTTCACTAACCTTCATATAAATCACTCCTTGATACAAAAAATGGTTTGATTTAATATATAGATTTCGGGCGCATCAACATTAAGGTGGTTACCAGAGCCACCCTAAAACCATTGGTAGATTTTTTCCCTATGTAAGATAAGCAACTGAAGAAATATTTTCCTTTATTCCATGACAATGTAACGCTTGTTGATTTCAGGCATTATAGGGTCAAGGTTAAGTCCTTCTAAAAACTTCGATGCACGAACACTATGTTCTGCGGTCGCATCAGCGAACTCTTCATCTTTATCGATCAAGACGATGAATTTGTTCCAATAGCTTTTTTACATGTTTATCTACATCAAATTCAATTCCAATGTTCACCCCCTTTTGTTTTATGGTTAAAATAATAGTGGGGGAATGAACACTAAAAATTGTTGTATTCAGCTCAATTGTAACTGCTACGCTGGTCCACTGCTGGCATGAAAAATATTTAAATTTAAAAGGTGAACCTATGAATTGGTAATCACCAAAAAATTTCAATTCTTTGCAGAGTGTATTCTTTAAGCGATTAAGAGCCTATCACTCCACAACACAAGAGAAGAGGACAGTTGCCTTGTTAAAACCAGTATATTGATAGTGATTTTTTTAGGCTTGTTTAGAAAAGAGCAGTATATGATAGATTTTATTAATAAATACCAGTAAAAACGATAGTTAGAGCATTGCTTCTACTTGTCGGACAACTGGTAGTGATTGATACTCTAAGAGCTTGTCTGAATATTCTCATAACTGATAACGATTTCTTCCAATTGCCAACAGTGGCCATTTAAGTATCCGCTTGTCAAAATACATTATATTTTCAGACAAGCTCTAAGGGCTTAAGTACAGTAGTAAAGTTGTTCAATCCTGCTTAGGAGACCGTTTCAATTCGTGTTGGCAGTTATCTTGAGAAACAATATTTTTATTGATTAAAATCATCCTTACAGGCTGTCCCAAAACTCAAAGCAATTGCCCAAAGCAAGTATAATTTATCCCAATTGTGATAAAGAACAATCAATAAATTCAATAAAACTTCCTAATACGGACAATTAATATTGCATTTGTACA
>JBAQLI010000294.1:0-16202 GCA_049301735.1 Candidatus Methanoperedens sp. | reverse complement strand
CATTCCGAACACAGAAGTTAAGCCTGTCAACGTTTTACACTGTACTAAGATGTGCGAACTCTCGGGAACTGTAGAAAGTCGCTATGCTCACTTATTTCAACCTATTTTTATAAGAAAATTATTTAATATATTATTAAAATATTCATAATTTACATTTTGAAATCTTTTCACCATCAAAAACAATTACATTACCAGAAAAGTCATCAGGCAGCGACTTCATGCTGTCAATATTTAACTTTAACTTATCCCCTATTTGTTCTATTATTCGGATATAACTCTGGAGTTTCTTAATCTCGTAACGCTTTAGAACCTTGCTAATTTTCACGGCGTTTTCATATACTGTTATTTCCTTTAAACTATTACAATACATAATTTCGATCCCATTCTCTCCCATAAAAAAAGGATAACATCTACATATCAATGGACGACAGCTGTATATAGTGCATATGCCGTTCCTGTAAAATATGCAATTTTCCTCATTACTGCGCTTAAGAATCCACCCGATCACCAGAACCTCTTCTTCCTTCTCTAAAACACATGAATATATATCCGGCTCTGTCACTTCATCCCATTTGCACCCGGTCATTTTGATTATGCGCCTGATATCACCGGGAAAGATCGAAATCGCATTGGATGGGCGCAAAATATTCTCAGTGATCCTGATATCGAAATTCCTGCAGCAGCACCACCCGCAACAGGCGCAAGAAAAACCGGATTTCTTAATTTCAGGGATAAGTGATGAGGAGTGCGTATGGACAAGGCGATCTATCCTTCTGCGCAGAGAAATGATATCCATGGATAGACATCAGAAGGGGGGATATTAAGGCTATGGAGTAAATTCCACTTCTCTGACAATTTCTTTAAAAATTACTGAAAAGGAAATGAAATATTATCATGCAGTAAAGTCGCCGAACTTTTTTGTGAGATTCCTGACCTCGATTAAGTAATTTTCTTTAGTATCGTTTTGGAGCATATCATTCTCCTGTAAGATAAATTAATATAGGATATCAAAGCATACGAGAGTATACTCATATATTTAACAATATCTGCGAAAAATTCGCAAAAAGAGGCTATATGGCAAAAATGTGGACATCAAATGAAGAGTTCGATTCTGAAACAGCAAGAGATTATGCAAGCAAACTGGTATTGATAAGTTCTGCTCAGAGAGCCGGAATATTTGAAGCTCTTTCAGAAAAGAGTAACCAGCTTATCACGGCTTTTTTGGGGTAACGGTACCTCCATAAGAAGGTTCACTTTTTACTTTTTACTTTTTACTTTTTACTTTTTAATTTTTACCGCTAAAGTGGGTGAGTTTAAAAAAAATAATGAGCGAAAAAGAAAATACAACAAAAAAAAACGCAAATGCGAATTTACTGGGGCTTTTAAAGCCTTATGCTCTGTGGATTACTCTCCTTGTTGTGCTGACAATATTAGCTAACGGCTTAAATTTATTGGTGCCGAAAATTATAGCGAGTGCCATTGATACTTATACTCAGGACAATTTTGCGCTGCGAAACGTAGTGCTTGAGTTCTCCGCTGTAGCAGTAGTGATTTTTATATTAACATACTTGCAAAATGTCGTGCAGACTTATTCTTCAGAGCGCGTGGCCCGGGATCTTCGCAAAAAAATATCTGCCAAAATTTCCGCCCAGGATTATATGTATGTCGAGCGAGTTACTCCGGGAAAACTTTTGACGAATCTGACATCGGACGTAGATGCCGTGAAAACTTTTGTTTCTTTAGCGATTGCCGCGATGATTTCTTCCGTTTTTCTTATTGTTGGCGCGAGTATACTTTTGATCACTATAAATTGGAGGCTGGCTCTGGCGGTTCTTGTGATTATGCCGATAGTCGCAGCAATTTTTTATATTGTGTTTTCGCAAGTGCAAAAATTATTCAAAAAATCCCAGGAAACGATCGATTGGCTGAACAAGGTAATCAATGAAAGCATTTTGGGTTCTGCTTTGATCCGGATCTTAAACTCCCAGCAATCTGAATACGAAAAATTCTTAGAGGCCAATACGCAGGCAAAAAATATCGGCTTTTCTATTTTGCGTCTTTTTGCCAGTCTTATTCCAGTCATTGGTTTTGCCACCAATATAGCGACATTGATCATCTTAGTTCTTGGCGGGCGCTTTGTGATCGCCGGTACATTAACTTTGGGAGAGTTCACCGCTTTTAATAATTATCTTTTAATTCTTATTTTCCCCGTTATCATACTTGGCTTTATGAGTACGATCATTGCCCAGGCTACAGCTTCATATCGGCGCATTTTGGATGTGCTCGATGCCGAAGAAAAAAAAGAAAGCGGCCGCTTGAAAGCGGATCTTCGCGGAGATATCGATGTAAAAAATGTATCCTTGAGTTTTGGTGAAAAAGCTATTCTTAAAAATGTTTCTTTAAGTGTGAAGGCGGGAACAAAAACCGCCATTATCGGTCCGACTGCGGCAGGAAAGACACAATTGCTTTATTTACTTAGCGGATTGCTTCTGCCTACATCCGGCACTATAGAATATGATGGCAAGAATATTGATATTTATGATAAAGAGACTTTTCATCGGCAGATCGGCATAGTATTTCAGGATAGCATAGTTTTTAATTTGACGTTGCGGGAAAATATCGCTTTCAGCAATACGGTGGAAGATAAAGATCTTGAAAAAGCGATCGCGACCGCGGAATTGCAAGACCTTATCGCTTCATTGCCTCAAAAATTAGATACTATTGTTTCTGAACGAGGTACCAGCCTTTCCGGAGGGCAGAAACAACGGATCATGCTTACCCGCGCTTTGGCGTTAAACCCTAAGGTGCTTTTACTTGATGATTTTACTGCGCGCCTTGATACGGCTACTGAGAGGAAAATTTTGGAAAATGTCCATAAAAATTATCCCGGAATCACACTTCTCTCGGTTACCCAAAAGATCGCCTCGATAGAGGATTATGACCGGATCATTCTTTTGATGGAGGGGGAAGTGCTGGCCGAGGGGACCCACCAGGAACTTTTGAGATCATGCCCTGAATATGTTCAAATTTATAATTCACAGAAGAGTACAAACGAATATGAATTACACGCTAAATAAACCGGAAAAACAACAGAAAAAAGTAACTTTTTCCTCCGCCTTCAAAAGGCTGTGGCCGTTTTTGAAAGACGAAAAACGAAATCTTGCTGTGGCTTTTTTCGCGATCCTGGCAACTTCAGTGCTGACTCTCCTTTCTCCTATCATTATCAGCCATACCATCGATACATATATACAGCATAAAGATTTTCATGGCGTTCTGGTATTTGCGGCGATCCTTTTTGTTGTTAATATTGCCCAGCTTGTTTCAAGTTATACCCAGACAAAAACAATGGGTGGCGTCGGCAGAAGAACGCTTTTCAGTTTGCGAAATGCCATTTTTACAAAGTTGCAGGAGCTACCCGTTGCTTTTTTCAATCAAAATAAAGCAGGAGATCTTATTTCCAGGATCAACAACGATACTGATATTTTAAATCAGTTTTTTTCTCAAGCCTTGATGCAGTTCGTAGGAAATGCATTTCTAATTGCTGGTGCGGGAGTGTTTCTAGTGGTGCTCAATGACCGGCTGGGAGCCGCTGCGCTGGTTCCTGCCCTGGGAGTCTTGATAATAACGCAATTGGTCTCCGCCTGGGTTAAGCGAAGAAGTTTGAAAAGCTTGCAAGCTCTGGGGGGCATGAGCGCGGAGATTCAGGAAAGCCTTGCTAATTTTAAAGTGATCGTGGCCTTTAACCGCCTTGATTATTTTCAGCGTAAATTCAGCGAAGTTAATGAAAAGAACTTTTCCGCTTCAGTGTCTTCAGGCTTGGCCAGCGGTATATTTGTGCCTCTCTATGGTTTGGCTTCTAATTTGGCGCAATTGATAGTTCTTGCCTACGGTATTTATCTTATTGATGCCGGAGATCTTACTATAGGCTTGCTCGTTGCTTTTTTTCTTTACGTCAATAGTTTCTACAGTCCGCTCCGGCAAATGGCCGCTGTTTGGTCTTCATTCCAGCTTGCTTTGGCTTCTTTTGATCGTATTTCCGAAGTTTTGGCGCTTCAGTCGGATCTGAAAATTATACCGTCGGAAAAAGCAGGAAAGCCAAACTCAGTTTTGGAATTTAAAGATGTATTTTTTGGATACCCCGGAGGGAAAGAAGTTTTGCGTGATGTTAATTTTATTCTTAAAAAGGGGAAAACTTACGCTTTGGTCGGTCCGACCGGCGGAGGAAAAACGACGACTGCTTCTCTTATGGCTCGCTTGTATGACCCGACAAAAGGAACGATCTTTTTAGATGGAAAAGATATCCGTTCTTATGAGCCAGGCGAGCGAGCGCAAAAGATCGGTTTTATTTTGCAGGAGCCGTTTTTGTTCACAGGTACGGTACGGGAAAATATTCTTTATGGAAATGAAAAGTATCACAATTATTCCAGCGAGCAATTGGCCGAAATTCTGAAAAAAGCTAATTATGAAAAATTGCTTGCCAGTTTTGATAAGGGGATTGAGACGCATATTGTGACAAGTAGCGAGGGAATCAGCCTGGGGCAAAAGCAATTGATCGCTTTTATGCGGGCAGTTTTGCGCGAGCCAGAGATCTTGATTTTGGACGAGGCAACAGCCAATATTGATACTATTACTGAACAGCTTCTTACTGAAATATTGAACGCTTTGCCGCCGACTACGACAAAAGTGATCATCGCTCATCGCCTGAATACGATCAAGAACGCCGATGAAATATTCTTCGTTAACGCTGGCCAGATAACTTTGGCCGGATCAATGGAGCTTGCGGTTGATATGCTTTTACATGGAAAAAGGGAAGGGTAAGATATTTTTGCGCTAATTTTTCTTTTTCCTGTTAGATAAATTAATATAGGGTATCAAAGCATACGATAGTATACTCATATATTTAACAATATCTGCGAAAAATTCGCACAAAGAGGTTATATGGCAAAAATGTGGTCATCAAATGAAGAGTTTGATTTTGAAACAGCAAGAGATTATGCAAGCAAACTGGTATTGATAGGCTCAGCCCAGAAAGCGGGAATATTTGAAGCCCTTTGTGAAGAGAAAGATATAGCCGCACTTAAGCACATGCTCAATGCCGATGAGAGGGCACTTTTCATCATGCTTGAGGCGCTTGCCACTTTAGGATATATTCATAAGAAACAGGGCATGTATATCATATCTCAGAAAGCACGGGCTCTTTTCCTTGAACGCGGTAATGATTATGTTGGAGGGTCTCTTCCCCATTTTCTCGATATTATGAAAGCATGGCTTAAACTTCCTGGAATCGTAAAAGGAGCAAAGCCTGACAGGGAAGAACGTGATGTTGCAGCTTTCATGAATGCAATGGCATCCAGACCTGATAAAGTCGTAGAAGAAACGGTAGATTACTGCCTCAAAAAGAAAAAAAATGCAAAAAATGTTCTTGATCTGGGGGGAGGGCCTGGTAAATATTCAAAAGCCTTTGTCAATGCGGGCTTGAATGCAGTTCTTTATGATTTGCCGGATACCATTGACTACGTCAAAACCCAGTTCGGCCTGGGAAATATCAAGAACCTGATCCTCAGGAAGGGAGATTTTACGAATGAGTTTGTGAATGAATTTGCGGGTGAGTCATTCGACATTGTTTTTATGGGTAATATCTGCCATATCTATTCAGAGAAAGACAACAGGAAGCTCATAAAGCGTGCCAGTAATATATTAAAAAGCGGCGGTATGATCGCCATCGAGGATATGGTCCGGGGACGAAGCCCCATAGCAGAGATGTTTGCCGTGAATATGCTGGCAAACACGGAAGATGGAAACACGTACACAGAAGCTCAATACAGGGAATGGCTAAAAGATGCAGGTTTTCACAAGATCGAAATAATTGACCTTGCGCAAAAGAGCAACCAGCTTATCACGGCTTTTTTGGGGTAACGTAAATGGACGAGACTGACAAGAAAATAATCGAACTGTTACAGCAGGATGGAAGATTGGAGGATGTGGAAATAGCCCGGAAGATCGGGATTTCACACGATACGGTTAAGCGAAGAAGGAATAAACTCGAAGATACAGGTTACATTAAAATCCAGGCCAATATCAATCCTCGTAAGCTCGGATATACAAGTGTCTTTATCCTGGGGATAACTCTGGCTCCGGGAATTGATGTCAGGAAAATGGCAGGAAAACTTGCTTCTAAGAAAGAGTTCTTTTTTGTGGCGCTTTCTCTTGGTCCTACTCATTCCATAGTTGCTTCATGCTTTGCCCAGGATCAGATAATTCTCAATAAACTGGTTGAAGAATTACGAACATGGAAAGAAATAGAAAAAATCGAGACCAATATCATTTATGAAGTTTTGAAATCCGGATACCACGATATTCCTGTTGCAACTCTATAGGGATGAAAACTAAAATACCCAATATTTCATATCCTTTAAAATCATAAGGTTATAAGTAAGAATGGCATTATTGGATGTATTTATTTTTTATGGCATGGTCGGTCTTTTTATCGTCAGTTTTTTGTCGTCCCTCATACCAATACCTACTGAGGCTGTTGTATTTGGACTGCTTGGTGCAGGAGGAGATTCTGGAATAATATTTATAATATTGACATTAGGCTCAATACTTGGAGCGTTCTTAGGCTATTTGATTGGAAAACATGGACTTACAAAACTTATCCGATCTTATAAAAATGAGGAAAAACAAGAACAGACCAATAGGTATTTTCTGAAATATGGTGCATTTTTACTCCTGGTTTCTCCATGGATTCCTTTTGTTTGCAACCTTGCTCCTGTAGTTGCCGGAATACAAAATTATGACTCAAAGCGGTTCTTGATTCTAATTTCAATCGCGAATATTATTAAATGTTTTGCAATTGTTTATCTATCTATCACAATAATTGACTGGTGGACGCTATTCATGAAGTAAACTACCCCGTCCGAAAGGACGGGATAGTTTACACTGATATCCTCACTTCATGAGAATGGATTACACCATTTATTATCGAATAGGTATATGTATTATTATTTCCTTCTGAAAATAAGGAAATGGCGAGGTCAATTATCATGTCAAAAAAAGAACAGGACATTAAAGCAAAAATTAATTGGGATGAACTTAATGATTTTTGGTCTTGCCAGTATGAAGAAGATTATGGACAATATTTCAATACTCACTATGATAAATAATGCAGAAGAAAGTGTGGAAAAAAGATTATTGAAATTTCTAGTAAGGGATAAGATAGGCATACGGAAATGTCTTCTAAGCCTGTTTTTGCAGACCAGGAATTATACAACGTGTGAAGTTTATGATTACCTTAAGAAACAGGGATTTGAAGTTAATTATAGGAGTGTCTCTTCTATGGTTGGGCAGATGCATACAAGGCTGGGTATTCTGCATATTTATTTGAAAAGAAAACATCGCCGTTATTCCCTCAAGGAAGATCACAGGAATATTATACAAATGATCTTAACAACTTCAACCTCAACCAGATTTCCCGGATCATCTTCTCATTTTTCTAATTATCAATACAATTATTAACGAAATAATTGCTTCAAAAGCTGGAGCTTTCTGTATTAAAACAGTAGGTGTTGGTTTTGATTGATTACCTGATTTTGATTGATTACCTGATAATGTATGAGAATACAGGGATTCTGTAGTCTTGGCAACCATTTTTGCATAAGAATATTGAGATATTTTGTCATACGGTTCTGTCAAAATTTCTCCATATTCGTACGCACTTACAGCAAGTGTTGGTTCTATATTATTAGATCTGGCCTCATTTATAGCGTCCTGTGCAGCTCTGGCACTTTGATTTATTCTAATAGAAGGATCTTCCACACCTAATAACCCTATAGCAGTACTCAATTTAGCCATGGCTTGAAGAGAATCGAATATTGCACCGGAATAATAACCATGGTCTATCTCTTTTTGAGGAAGGGTCATATCTGCCAAATTATTTATACTAGGGCCTCCGCTTTCAGATATCAATGTTTGGGCATATGTATTAATTGATTGTGCCTGCCCAAGATACCAGCCTGAACGATCTATAAGTACATCTTCCGGTATTATCGTTTCAGAAGGTGCAGCAAGTGTCAGCCACCATTGAGCGGTTTTGGCTCTTTCATAAGCAAAAGCGAGCGATGAAATTACATTATTTACATTATTTGTATCCCTGATATTTCCCAATGTGTTATTCGCATCTACTATTCTCGATTCTGCTGCGCCAATGATTTCTACATCGGTAATCCCATTGGATTTATATTTTTCGACATCTTTTTCTGAATTTTGTATCTCTGTTTCAACAATATCTGTAAGGCTTGAAATGTATTGTTCTTTATTCGGATTTTGATTATATTCATTACCCCATTGAGCAGTGAGTATATTGATCATTGATTCGAAATATAGTGAAGTTGCTGCATAATATTTCTTATTACCGATCAAACCATCAGCCTTATCCTGCATATCTGCCGCATTTTTTATTAAATCATTATTTAATGAAGATGAATTGTCATACATGCTTTTCGATTCATTCCTTAATCGAAATGCCAGAGGTTCTAATCGATTAAGATAGCTGGAAGTAAATACTGTTTTGTTTATAGATGGCTTATTAATATCATATCCTGTAAATTCTAAAACAGCATCTTGGATTGTATCAATCTCTTTAACAGTCACTTTCAATTTCGTCCCTAAATCATTCAGATTTACAGTCTCTACGTTTGTTCGGGTTGTTATAAAAGGTCCTCTTCTAATTGTAGAGGTATTGGTAATATTAACTATTAATTGTCCTCTGGGAACTAAAAATAATGTTGTATTTTTAGCTGCCGCAGCTTGTAATTTAAAAGAAATGCCTCCAACAGGGCCAATAGTCTCATCTGGATTAATCATTCCAGTCATTGCTATACCAGGTTTAATTGTCCAATTATTCATTGAGGTTATCGTTGCCACAGTTAATGCTCCTCCTGCGGATGGTCCTCCAATAATTGGCGATCCAACCTTAATAATATAATAAAAATCATATGATTTTTCATCTACTCCTAATACATCAGATGCTACCATTGCAGCAATTCTTGCCGAACCCTGAAGGTCTACCTGGGTGTACGGATTGGTATCTACGAAAACATGTCCTGTACCATTTGTAACTATCACTTGAGCATTAAGTATAGACCCTTCTTCTCCATTATCTGTCATCATATCTGCGACCAAAGGAATCGAGACGCCACTTTCAAGAGCGTGGGCGTTAGTTATAGTCACAATAAATAGCAAAAATATTGCTAAGAAAATTTTCGTTCCCATTTTGTGCATCTCCCTTTAATGAATCCTGTACATTTTTATACTTATCAACAATTATTCGTAAGATGTCACCATGGGCAAAGTGGCAAGGAGTGATCGGTCATCATGTCTGTCTCCGGTCCTTTGTGCTTCTTTGCCCTTCGTGACAGCACATTTCTCTACTTATTAATTGCGGCGCAGTACTATAAATAAAAATCCATTATTATTAGATTTTGAGAATGGGCTATCCTTTTTATCCCCTGGAAAAATAATCTTAAGGATAGAGGATGGCAGCATGACCATTTTTTGAACTATACCACCACCCCCTATACACTCAAATGTAGGCGAGAAAGAGCAACACGAGTACGAACATATCAAAGAATCGGCTGAAGAATCGGGTCGCTATGGGGAACGGGCTAAGGAAGTGGCTGCAAGAACGGTTCTGAAACACCATAAAGAGAAAGGTCATAAGAAAGGTGAATAGACAATCGCTGCATACTATATTCTTAAATCCATGGGGCATCTGGTCATAAATATTGTATTGGAGTTATGAGAATAATTGGGATAATTATACTAATTCTTCTGATATCATTTTTCCTCGGATGTGTTCAGAAACAACAGGTCACAGAACCATCGACAACTCCGGCACCGACACCCCCACCCACTCCTTTTTTGACTATACCTGCCTCCACTCCGGCTTCTGGATATACTCCTTACCCAATATCATCAATTAATTACAGGTCATGGATTGATAGCGATTATGGTTTTTACAAAGTAAGGGCGATTAGGGGTAATGTTTCTTATCAACTGGCTCTTGACCTTGATACTCGTAATTTTACAATCAATAAAGGGGATACTGTCAGGTGGATAAATGACGACATGTATGATTATTCGTTTTGCTAAAAGCCGGATTAAAAAAAGCTACACAGGTCTATCTCTGTTCACACGATGATGCTTATAATCTGCTAATTGCCTTAACGATCCAAAAATTCAAGAAACGTGAGGGTTTAAATTGCAAGGTTGCTGCGGTCGTTAATTTGTCTAAAAATGCAGAAAAATTTGAGGATTTCTGCGATGAAATAATTGATGTTTCTAAAGTACTGAACGATTATATGTTAAAGAGTAAAGGTGTAGATAGCAGGATAAAGAGGAATTCCTAAAAAATTTAAAAGGCTGCAAAGTATTATGCGGAGTTCCCTAATATCGGAAGCCACAGCTTGGAACAACAAGTAAACTGGAAGTGGCCTTAGTATGATGTGACATCCCCGATTCCGATGGAAGCTTGAGTAGAAAAATGAGTACTGGGGTGATTACAGCCGAGATGGTTTCGAAAGCTTTCTGGTGTAACCGAGGGAGATCTCATAAAGTCCTCCTTGAATTTGATACAGATTTAATCAGAGCAGGCTTGAAGAACAGATAAGTTTTTCACACATAGTTTGAATTCTCTGCTGGAATCATATTTTAATGTGCAACCAGCCGGGGCAGTACAAAGGAAATATCATAACAATAATTGCTTTTCAATCCGATCAAATCGGGCGATCAAACCCATAGTTAAATTCATATATATGAATATTCATAAGTTAGAATATGTTATCAGAAATCAAAAATGAAGAGATGTATATAAATGAGCAATAAAGATTCAATCTTGAAATCCTGAAAAAGAGATATGCCAGGGCGAAATAACAAGAGAGCAGTACCTTGAGATGGAAAAGGAGTTGAAGGAGTAAAAATGGAAGAATGTAATAAAAAAACTGAGAACTGTATGATATGCGGTGAAGAACTTGCTTATTTAACAACAGCTATTCCTGTAACATGCACTTATTGCGGGAAAGCAGAATCTGCCAACATTCATTGCCCGTCCGGTCATTATGTATGCAATGAATGCCATGCAAGCGATTCAATAAAGATAATCACCCAGGTCTGTCTGTCTTCAAGTTCAAAAAATCCCATGGAAATGGCAAAGACAATTATGAGGCATCCAATCATACCAATGCACGGGCCTGAACACCACGCCATGATAGCTGGAGTGCTGGTTACTGCCTACAAAAATCTCACAGGCAAAGTGACAGACGATGAGATTAAAGAAGCAATAAGGCGTGGAGCTACTGTGCCAGGCGGTTATTGCGGTCTTTATGGTGCAGATGCCGCAGCTATAGCCACAGGCATTGCTATTAGCACAATATTAAAAGCCAGCCCCCTGACAGATTATGAAAGACGAACTGCAAATATGATGACTTCCCGTGCGCTTGCTGCCATAGCCAGCAACCGGGGAGCCAGGTGCTGCAAACGGAGTACTTATGTTGCATTAGAGTCTGCAATTCAGTATTTCAGGGAAGTACTTGGAACTGAACTTGAATATATTCCAGTTTCAAAACTCAAATGCGAGCATAGTTCCAGAAATAAGACTTGTTCACGGACAGATTGCAGATTTTATGCCGGAAAGGCGCTTTAATATGAAGAATCAAACAGTGGTACATAATGAATAAGAAAATTTATGAAATGCACGCCCAGATTTGCAAGGTTTTCACAAGCCCAAAACGGCTGGAAATAATCAACCTTCTCAGGGATGGAGAAAAAACGGTTAATGACCTGGCAGAACAGACTGGAGTGCTCCAGGCAAACGTCTCTCAGCACCTCACCGTCCTGAGGCAGAATAACGTTGTCACTACACGAAAAGATGGAGCAAATGTTTACTACAAAATCGCAAACCCGAAAATCTTGCAGGCATGCGATTTGATGAGGGAAGTACTTATAGAAAAATTGGCAGAGAATGAAACGTTAGCAAAGAGGATGTCATGAAAATAGGAATAATAATAAACACAAATGAGCCGGAAACGGTGTGGAACGCCTTCAGATTCGGTGTAACATCTTTACTTATGGAACATGAGGTAAAAGTGTTTCTCCTTGGAAAAGGTGTTGAGAGCGAAAGTATTCAGGATAAGAAATTCAATGTGCAGGAACAGATTGGGCTTTTTGTTGAGCATAAAGGCCAGATATTTGCATGCGGAACATGCCTGAAAATAAGGCAGATGACGGGAAGCGAGGTCTGTCCAATTTCTACAATGCATGACATGCTCCATATAGTTGAGGAATCTGACAAGGTTTTAGTATTTGGTTAAAAACGAAAAAGAGGAAAAAATGATAGTAAACAGAGTAGATGTCGACAAATTCAAGGAAACTGTTGAAAAAGCAAGAAAAGACCCCGCCACCGGCAAGAAAACAATGGAAATTGAAGGTGAATGGAGGATTGGAAAAACAGGTTCCCAGTTTGAATCAAAGATAAAAACAGAAAAGGGAGGAGAGATAACACTTCAATCTGATGAGACACTGATCCTGGGTGGTGGCGGCACAGCCCCTAACCCTGTGCAGTACTGTATATACGGCCTTATTGCCTGTTATGCAGCCACCTTCGCAAAATGGGCTGCGATGGAGGGAATCGTACTTAAAAGCTTTAAGATAAAAGCTACTGCGAATATGGATCTAACAAGGGCATTCGGTGTCACCCAAAACCCCATATTAGAGCATCTTAAATGGCAAATGATAGTGGATACAGATGCAAATATGGAAAAGCTGAATAGACTGAATGAAATTGCCAAGGAGAGATGCCCCGGCTATTACTGCGTAACACATGAGATTTTCCCTGAGATCAAAATAATAAAGCAATGATTGATAAAATTAATGTGATTAATATGAACAGATTAACAAAAATAACAGTATTTCTGCTTGTAGCTATCACGCTTGTTCTGCCTGTTTTTGGACAGATGGGTGGCGGTATGATGGGCGGTGGCGTGACGGGCGAAGGCATGATGGGCGGAAAAGCAGGCGATATGATGAATAGAGGGCAGGATATGCGTAGCTCACAGGGCATAATGGGAATGGGATTTATGCACAGCGGAGGGAATAATTATGGCAATTATGTTACTTTTTCTGTGGATAATAATACAGGAACTGTGATGGATTACGGCATCTCCAGCGTTACGGTTTTTAATTCTATAAAAATTGCCAATTTTAATTTTAAAGATTCAGCAACAATGGGTGCGCTGACTAGAATTACAAACAAAGATGGTTCTGTGACAATACAATTGCATGATAATCCTGCTGCGGTAATCAACATCGGAACAAAAGCAGCTACAACTATTACTTTTAGCCTTGCGGATGGTGTAAAAGCTTCAAAAGAGAATGATTTAATAAAAATAGAAGTCGGTGATCTTACTGCATATATTGCTTCAACTAATGCTTCCTCTGTAAACATTGCAGGGGGAGAGATCAGAATCGAGTCCAGTGGAGGGAATACTATTTTCAGAGCTGTACCTGTGAATATGCCTATGGATGGGATGTATCAAAGGTTTATGGGAGAAATGATGGAAAATAGAGTAGGAGCAGAGGTCTCAGTAGGAATATCTGATAAATATTCCATTGTTAACTATTCAGAGAATATGAATGTCATGATAAAATCAATGGAAAGAAACCATATGAGAATGGTGATAAATTCAACCGATCATTCTGGTAAACTTATCATGATGAACCTGGATAACAGCTCTCTTATGTGGGATCAAAGACAGAAAGTGAATTTCTATCTTGATAATAAACCGATGAGGCAGGCCATGACGGCTGATGAGCTATATACAGCAAGGTATTCCTCTTTCTGGCTGACGATGTCCGGCGGAAACCGTATGGTGGCAATGATGTACATAGCAAACTTCTCTGAGCATGTTGTGGATATTGCTGTAGAAGAGGCAACACCAACACCTGCCGGAGCTTCGGAAGCAAAAACACCTGCCTCGACGCCTGCAACACCAGGATTTGAGGTTATTCTTGGGTTGCTGGGTACTGGTCTTGCATATCATTTAAAACGAAAATAGTGAGACTTCAAATGATGGAAGATGGCATTTTTCTAAAGAGCTTAGATCTTTTCAAGGAAGCTTTTCCCGGAAGGATAAACCAAATACTCAAGAGTAAAGAAGACGGCAAAAAGATAGTAGGAACGCTCTGCCTTTATGTCCCGGACGAACTCATCTATGCATGTGGCGCAGACCGGGTAATACTATGCGGTGGAAGAAGCGCCCCCATTGAAGCAGCAGAGGAATATTTGCCACGAAATCTCTGCCCTCTGATTAAATCCTCCTTTGGCTCCGTAATTGACCAGAAATGCAGTAAGACCAAGTCCTGTCCTCATTTTGGTCTGGTTGACCTTATAGTTACAGAGGCTACTTGCGATGGGAAAAAGAAGATGTATGAACTTCTGGACAAGTATATCCCAACCTATGTCATGGATCTTCCGCAGAAGCCTGAAAATCAGAATGCACTGGAGTACTATATAAAAGAACTGGAAAGCTTAAAAGACGTTCTGGAAAAGCTGACAGGCAATAAAATTACTGATACTCAACTCAGGAAGGAAATAAAGTCTGCAAATGAGACAAGAAGACTGCTCCACGCACTCTATGAATTAAGGAAAAGAGACTCGCCGCCAATCAGGGGAACAGAAATGCTAAAAGTTCTTCAGCAAATGCATTTTCTGGCTCCTGATGAGTTCCGAAAGAATCTTGTTTTACTGCTCGATGAGCTAAAAGTAAAGAAAAGGGAGAGTTCCGGGCCAAGGATTATGATATCCGGCTGCCCGATGGCAGCAGGAAACATGAAGGTTCCGGAGATCATAGAGGAGCGGAGCGGGTTGATCGTAGTGGAGGAAAGCTGCACTGGAACAAGAGCCTTCTGGGATTTGGTAGATGAGAATAAAGAGCCAATGAGAGCCTTAGCTGAGAGATATCTGAAAATCCCCTGCGCCTGCATGTCTCCTAACGACAGGAGAATCGTCCAGATCCTTCAACTTGCCGGGGATTTCAATGTTGACGGGGTCGTTTATTATACCCTTCAGTTCTGCCACGGATACAATGTCGAGAAATACAGGGTTGGGGAAGCTTTGAAAAAGTCAGGCATTCCTCTCCTCTCTATAGAAACAGACTACAGTGGGGCTGACAGTGAACAGATAAAGACACGAGTGGATGCTTTTCTGGAGATGCTGGAATGATATCTGTTGGAATCGATGCCGGAGCTGCGACTACCAAGGCCGTTGTGCTTCGCGAAAATGAAATAGCAGGATACATCATTATACCTACAGGTTTTGATTTTAGAAAAGCGGGAGAGGAAGCATATCGGGAAGTCCTCTCAAAGTGCGGAATAGACAAGAGCGAGGTTGGAAAAATCCTGGCTACAGGATACGGCAGAAGCAGTATTGGATTTGCAGATAAAACTATCAGTGAGATAACAGCCCATGCCAGAGGTGTCGGATATCTTATCCCGGCAGCCCACACGATAATCGACATCGGTGGCCAGGATAGCAAAGTGATCATCACAGAGAATGGTAAAGTTGTGGACTTTCTGATGAATGACAGATGCGCGGCAGGAACCGGTAAGTTTCTGGAATATACAGCAAAAGCTCTTGAAATATCGCTGAATGAATTGGGAACGCTTGCACTGGTTTCAAAAAATCCAGCAAAGATCAGCAGCATGTGTACCGTATTCGCGGAATCGGAAGTTATCAGCTTAAGAGCCCAAAAGACTAAAAAAGAAGATATAGCTGCCGGCCTTATTGAAAGTATTATCCTGCGAACCACTGCAATGGTTAAAAAGCTGGGGATAAAACCTGAATTGGCTTTTGTGGGCGGAGTGGCCAAAAATCCTGGAGTAGTAAAGGCATTTGAAATGGCTTTAGATACCAAACTGCAATTGCCAGAAGAACCCCAGATAACAGGCGCCTTTGGGGCTGCATTGCTAATTTAAATATTACTGAGCATCCCTAAAAGTTGGGAGTATGTCAGGAATGACTTAAGAAGCCGTCAAATTAGCTATTTTGTTTAAAAACCTATCTCTTTTTTAGGTATGACCTGATTTTATCGTGTAGAGATGGTATTTCACCGATAGGTATTAATACTTTGTAAATTCTTTTTTTATGAAAG
>JBAQLI010000293.1:0-7335 GCA_049301735.1 Candidatus Methanoperedens sp. | reverse complement strand
AAAACATTTCTCTTCAGAAGGCATAAAATCTGATATTGCTAACTCCCCTTTAATCATACATGTTATATATTTATTGAATCTGGTTCTAATAACTTACGTAGCAACGATTTGCTTTAGATGAGCGAAGGAATCAAATGATAAAAATGAACAATAATCGGAATACTTTTGAGGAAAAAAGAAGTTTTGATTGTCTCTGCACTCATATCCCTTGCCCTCATGATCCTTGGAATAATGACCGTCGGCGGGCTATTTTTTATTTCTTCCTTACCACTTTTAATCTCAACTTTCGTGTATCCGGGTGATTTCGAAAAGGTGGATGTAGATAAAACATCAAAAAGAACTGCAAGAATAATAATGATCGCATCTTTATTTGCTGCCGTTGCAGCAGGTATTGTGGAATTATCGTGGCTCTATGTAAAGTTTTCATCAGGAAAATGGATACTTTCTGATATTGAATTCATATTCCTTATTTTACTTCTGTCAGTCTTACCCTTACTTGGGTTGATAGGAATAAACAGGGGAAACCGGGACTTTTTGAACACATCGGCTGCAATATCCATAGTATTGGCAATATTTATGGGAATATTTCTGAGACGGCCTATGTTCCTGGTCTCTACATTGTTATTGATGATCTCTGTGTTTGTATATGGAAGTGGAACCAAGAGGCAAATAAAAAAAGAAATAGAAATAGTTGATCCGGGATTTAAGAAAACTGCACTGGTTTTGGCAGGCGCATCCATGCTGGTTGCCGTAATCATAACATTGTATTCAGAAATCGTATTAATTGCCGATGGCTGTTACACGTATCAGACCTCGCTGACCAGCGGCGGTACGATATGCAGTGATTTTCGCCCTGACTATGTGATTCCTGTACTCCTTTCCTTCTTTGGGATCGCCGGGATTCTCAGGGAAAATAAACTCATACTTTATTCATTGGCAGCAGTTTCTTTTGTGCGGATGGTCGTGTATTTATCGCCAATTGCAGTTTTATTCTTACCATCATTCCTGATGTTGATAATCTCGGCATTCGCCTATCAGAAAGGGATAAGGAAAGCAGAAGGTATGGAAGAATCAGCGGAAAACAGCAGGCAATATTATGTTTTATTGCTCCTATTCGCCTTCGTGATTCTCTGGATGATCGCAGTGTATATTTTCGTGCAGCCAAGCAGTATTAATGGGGAGAGCGGATATGCGTACATACCGGCTAAACCGATTCCTTGATCTGCCAATAACTAATGAAAAAGGAATAATATACTGATTATTCCACATCTACCAGGAAACCATAGGCTAAGCTTCCCTTTTCTTTCCATCTTGGGTAGACCTCAATTACATAAAGACCTGGCAGAAGTGATAAATTTATATCCGACTCGCGCTCCGGAGTCAAGTTGGAGTAATTTCCTTCCTGAATTTTCTCTCCCCTTATATTCCACACACGGGAATAATTTGTGTGTGATTTTATTTCTTCATCATCCGTAACCCTGATTACATTAAAATGTAACTCCTCAGGAGGCTCCTTTAGCGGGAGGACAAGATGCGCAGTAAATGGAGAACTGGCAGGCAGTGGCTCTTTTGGTGTTATGATACCAATCATATCCGCACAAACACTTTTCAATGCTTCATTCCAGCAATAGCTACCTATCCCTGATACCTGCTCATTTCCGTTTATCGCAAGGGACGCTGGCGGTGGTCTTATGTCTGTATGGGGGTATAAATATGTGTTAATTACAATAAATATTATAATTAATATTATAAATCCCAAAATTCCAAATTTAGTTCTTTTGTTCATTGTTTTCTCCACTGTACATAACCATCTATGCATAAGACTCATAAAAGATTTTCTTAAACTACGAATGGATTTGTAATTATATTTTTTCCAGATTATGTGTCATAATCTTTATATTGTCAATACTCATATATTGACACATGTTCCTTCCTTTAAATGATAAGCAGTTTGAGTTCTGGAGGCTGAGGCGCAGTGGTATTCTCAGCATAGATATAGCGCGCCTGTTCAAGATCTCCAAACAGGCTGTTTCAAAGGCGCTCCTCACGATGGATGAAAGAATAGAAAAAACCCTTCTTGAGATGGCACGTGCGAACCAGATAGAGGTAGAGAAGATAAATATGGAACGAGGCATCCTATTCGGACATTCTGTGCCTTTTAATGCCAGCGCCATAATTTTCGTATCTGCAAAGCATGGGATGCAGGTATGGTATGAACATGAAGGAAACTGTAGCACATGTACAAGATATGCACAATGCATTGAACTACTGTGGGATTTTGCAGACGAGATGAAGCTTAAGCTTGAAAAAACTGATGATCCAACAAAGCTGGCTGAAGAACTTTTTGAGAAGTTGAGGGGGCTGGCATGACGATAAATATAGATTATATCTTAAGAAAAATGATGGGCTGGTGCCCGAATGTGAGCACGATAGAAGCAAGAAAATCCGTGCAGTTCGATGACATGACAGCGCCTGATAGTGGCAGGGAATTAACTTATACCACCGCAGGATTTTGGAACAAATATCACAACAGGATCTTACTGAACGCAGTTATCCTTACGTTGATGGCAATGACTTATTACATTTCATATGGGCGATATGATCCTGATAATTTCCTGGCAGGCATAATCTATGGTTTAATAGTCAGCATTTTTGCAGGAATAACAGAATGGCGCAGGCTGAACAAAGCGGCTGCGGGTGAATTCAAAAGAGTCCGGGTCACAAGAAAAAAGAAGATTATAAACTATCTGATAATATTTGGGTTTATAATAGTAGTAATTCTAATTGTTGGCTTCGTCGCAGCAAAGACCGATATCCGAATAAGTGGTATTTATGCCACTCTTTCAGGTTTCATTTTATTTATCTGGATACAATACCTTGAGGTGATCTACTGGGAACGGAAAAACAGGAAGATGCTTATAGTTGAGAAAACATCTTTTTACGCAGTTGATACAGGTGGTAGCAAGTGATTCTAAATAAACAGGTAGCAATAGGTTGTAGATTATATGAGCGCAACACCTGAATACGCAATTGGATGGGGAACACTTGCATTAATCAATGCAGGTATTGCCCAGGGAAAAAACAGAAGCGGTTTCAACTGGTTTCTCGTTTCATTATTTCTTGGTCCGGTTGCTACGTTCATACTGGTTACCTTTTGTGATAAAAAGAAAGGGTAACGTGATTGAATTGTTTGTGGGAATAGTGGATAAAGTAAAAAGAATGATGGGCTGGTGCCCGAACGCAAACATGGATAGGAAAATCACCATGCATAGGGAGATCGAAATCCCTGAAATGGATTTCAATTCAAGGCCACCATTATTCAGTCCGATTTTACCGAAGAATGCCTATGTTATGGGAATAACAAAAGAGACTGTGATTGGTGTATCAATAGTATTGATTTTAATTCTTTCTTATTTCCTCAGGTTCAGTTTCTTTTTTGAATCATATTCAATTTATCTGATATTACTTTCCGTGGTGTTGCTTCAACTCATTGTTTCAAAAGCAGGTATTGAAATTAGTGACAGAAGCATCAGTGTAAAGACTATACTTAGCCCTTTTATGGGTTCAACAACACACGCTTTGACCTCTGTGGATTCAGTGGAAGTACGGAAAAATAAAGTTTCACGATTAGCCTGCTGCTTTCTTTTTATTTTAGGGATACTATGGCTTTTCACGTTTTTTTTGCATTTAATGGAAGGGGCGCCCCGGGTAGAAATCATTCAAAGCCTTATATGGATCATTGTCAGTTTTGGTTTTGGTTATCAGATGTACTCGGCATCAAAGTCCGTGTCAAATATCCGGATACGGTTTTTGCCGCACCCTTCTGTCAATAAGATAACGATACACACAACTAATGCCGGGCAAATAGCTGATTTCATAGAGAAGGCTAGAAATAGGAATCCTTAAAGCCAGCTCATCAAAGGTAAATAATATATATAGTTAGAACTAACTTGGCGAAGCAATATAGGAGGAATTATGGACATTACGAATTTAATGTTGTATTCAGCCCCGCTTGCGGGAATTATCGGTTTAATATTTGCCGTATATCTTGTTTTGTATATTATGAAACTTGATGCCGGATCAAACAAAATGAAAGAAATCGCATCAGCCATACAGGAAGGAGCTATGGCCTACCTGAACAGGCAGTATAAGACAGTCGCGGTGATCGCTGTCATACTTACTATCGTGATCGCGTATGCAATAAATACAGCCACTGCTTTGGCATTTGTCCTTGGGGCAGTAATGTCGGCAGCAGCAGGATACCTGGGCATGAACATATCTGTCCGGGCCAATGTGCGCTGTGCCAATGCTGCTAAAGAGGGAATGAAAAAAGCCCTTGATGTGGCTTTTAAGGGCGGCGCTGTAACAGGGATATCTGTTGCAAGCTTTGCGCTTCTTGGTGTCAGCGGACTGTTCATAGCCTTTGGCGGTAAAGCTGATGCTGTAGATAAAATCGTGGGATTCGGATTTGGCGCTTCACTTATCAGCCTTTTTGCAAGGATAGGCGGCGGCATTTTTACCAAAGCTGCAGATGTAGGAACAGACCTTGTAGGAAAAGTAGAAGCAGGTATTCCTGAGGACGACCCCCGCAATCCTGGTGTTATTGCTGACAATGTCGGGGATAATGTGGGTGACTGCGCCGGAATGGCAGCAGACCTTTTTGAAACCTATGCAGTAACTGCTCTTGGAGCAATGCTTATCGGTGTTACTGTTATTGATAAATATCCGAATGCGCTCATTTATCCGTTAGTTCTTGGAGCAGCAGCCATTATTGCTTCAATAATCGGTATATTTTTTGTAAAACTCGGAAAATCCGGAAATATAATGGGTGCAATGTATAATGGAGCGATTGTTGCAGGAATAATATCGTTGATATTGTTCTATCTGATAACCGGACAGATGATGAACGGTGATATCCGCTTATTTGTTTGTGCTCTTGTTGGCCTTGGCGTGACCGCAGCTATGATACTTATAACAGAATATTATACTGCAACTGAGTACAGCCCTGTCAGGCAGATAGCCAACGCATCAGTAACAGGTCCGGGAACAAATGTTATTACCGGTCTTGCAATTGGTCTTCAGAGCACTGCAATGCCTGTGATCGTAATATGTGCGGGTATTCTATCCTCATATTTAATAATGGGCGGCGTGGCGGATCCTACTCTTGGTTTGTATGGCATTGCAATAGCAGCAGCGGCCATGCTTTCAGTCACAGGGATAATAATTGCTATTGATGCTTATGGCCCTATAACAGATAACGCAGGTGGGATAGCAGAAATGGCGGAATTACCAAAGGAAGTCAGGGATATAACAGACCCTCTCGATGCAGTGGGCAACACAACAAAAGCAGTAACCAAAGGTTATGCCATAGGTTCAGCAGCATTAGGCGCACTTGCGCTTTATGCAGCCTATAGCAGCGAGATAACAAAACTACGTGGAAGCCCGTTAGACCTCAAGCTTTCAGACCCCATGGTATTAGTCGGATTACTCATCGGCGGCATGATCCCATTCCTGTTTGCAAGCTTCCTTATGGGAGCTGTTGGAAGGGCAGCAACGACCATAGTTACAGAAATCAGGCGCCAGTTCAGGGAAATAAAAGGTATCATGGAAGGAACGGCAAAACCGGATTACGGGCGCTGTGTAGATATCGTTACCATTGCAGCTCAGAAGGAAATGATAATACCTGGCCTTCTTGCAGTGCTTTCTCCCCTCGTAGTAGGTTTCATCCTTGGACCGGTTGCATTGGGTGGTCTTCTTATTGGTGTTATTATCTCAGGACTGCTTCTTGCTCTTATGATGACAACAGGAGGAGCAGCATGGGATAATGCCAAGAAATACATCGAATCAGGAAATCTTGGCGGAAAGAGACTGCCAGATGGCAGCAAGAACCCAACGCATGCGGCAGCAGTCGTAGGCGATACAGTTGGCGACCCCACAAAAGACACAGCAGGACCAGCTATCAACCCATTGATAAAAGTCATGAATATCGTGGCAATATTGTTCGCTGCGCTGATATTGAAATACAGTTTGATGGGATAATTAAAAAAAGGAGAGCATGTGGCGGATAAGCCGCATGCACTCCGAATAGATTTTTTTTTATCTTATTAAAATAAATACCTTTATCATGTAAAGTATTCAAAAAAGAGAGACCGTTACAATTCGTGTTGGTAGTTAGGCCATTGTGCAACACATTTAATCGAATGACTAAAAACAAGCTATATTTCGCATATACTTTATTGCATATGACTTTTTGTTGGTAGTTATCCTAAGGATGATTGAAAAAACGGTGGTATCAATTCGTCCCCGCTTTAAAAGTGGTGGGGTTCTTGGTACCACGAACTCAATGCTTGCCGTCGCACATGGGTTGCTTACGAACACTAGGCTAGCCTAAGGCTTGGCGATAGTCTTTAGCGTTTGTAGTTGCTGCCGTGCCATATCTGCCTGTGCTGGGAAGGATTGAAGGGGGATTACCTTCCATTTGATTATGCTCCAGAATGGTAGGCTCGACAAGAGTCTGGCAACCTCTTCATGGGATGCGGCTTCCAATATGAATGCCCCAGCTCTCCGACCAGCAAAGCCACCCCCAGTAATCTTCCCTTCCTCCTCCCATTTGGCCATCATCTCCAGGCTGGGGATGATCCTTTGCTCAAGCATCCTAGCTACATCTTCAGGTGGCGCAGTAGGATTCACATCTATAGCCTTTGACATAACAAAATACTTCATGCTCTTTTCACCTCCACAATTGTCGGACATTCCGCCTCTGTATGCGGTAATTTAATTAAATATTGTGCCATATTTTTCCTCCTCACTCTTTAATTTACTCGTAAAGATACATCGCTGTATCTAGTAATTTTATATGAGATTGTTGGTATTTATAGGTTGGGCAGGAGGTAGCCGTGAAACAGAATTAGGAAGGTATGCAAGGTCAATAGACATTATGCCAGACCCCCGGAAATGTCAAAGCAATACCAATATAATATATCTTTTTTGTCCCCCTTTCCATCCAATACCCATATTTTATCCGCCGAAAATCCAGATTCAGAGTTTCGTGGATAATATTGTTCAAGATATGCCATTGTATTATTCACACAAATGCACCTACATTGATGCCTTGTTTTTCAAAAATGGGGTCGGTGACGAATATATGTTTTTAAGAAAATTGCGTAACTTTATACTTAATAAAGTGTTGTACATTTACATAACTATGTTGCCATAGCGTCAAGATAGACTTGTTACTTTTTAAATATATAACTAAATATTTTAATTTATGTGTTTCGCAGCATCCTTATTATTTTCTTAAAATGAATAATAAACGGTCAAATATTCTGTAGTGTA
>JBAQLI010000292.1:0-10548 GCA_049301735.1 Candidatus Methanoperedens sp. | reverse complement strand
GTGGAAGAGGCTGGCATGAGAAGGCAAGGGCAGCGTCAAAAAGTTCATCGATCGTATCCACACGCAATATTCCTGCCTGCCTGAAAGCCGCAGAATAAACCTCATCAGATCCCGCAATTGAGCCCGTATGTGAAAAAACTGCTTTTGCCCCCCGCTTTGACCGTCCGGTCTTGATAACCACAATCGGTTTTTTGATGTTTCGGGCAGCGTCAAGAAACCTCCTCCCGCGTTTTATCCCTTCAATATACATGGCTACGACGCCAGTTGAAGGGTCGCTGCTTAAGTATTCGATAAGGTCAACGTCATCCGTCTCAGCCTTATTGCCGGTGCTTATCACTTTACTGAGGCCAAGTTCAGTAGCGATCGTCCATTCGGCAAGGGCAAGACCAAGAGAGCCGCTCTGCGTGATAAAAGATATCGATCCAGGGTGCGGAAGTCTTCCGATAATGCTTGCATTTAGCCTTGCGCGCTCATTGACAATACCAAGAGTGTTGGGCCCTATCATTCGCATGCCGTATTTTCGTGCGATTGAGACCAGTTCAAGTTCAGCACCTTCATTTCCACACTCGCTAAATCCTGCACTTATTACAATAAGCCCCTTAACGCCTTTTTTTCCGCATTCTTCCGCGACTGAATGGACATATTTATAAGGCACAATTATTATCCCAAGCTCTACTGTTCCTGGAATATCAAGAACCGACGGATAGGAATCAAGGCCCTGGACAATATTTTCATTTGGATTGACAGGATATATCTTTCCCTGGAAACCGCTTAACAGGTTTTTGAGTATCCGTCCTCCCCATTTAGACTCATTATTTGATGCGCCTATTACTGCCACTGATTCCGGTTCAAATATAGAAGATAGCATTACATTCATTTCCTGTATTTCATAGCTCGCATGACACGTTGTTTTGCGATCCCGACAGCGGTCTCACGGGGATATGTTTTATCGCTATACACTTTATCAAGGAGTTCCTTTGTGTTCTTTCGGACCATGCTTTTTGTCCTGTCAAGCGCGATCAATTCTGTTCCCCCGTGATATTCGACTGAGGCAGTTATTACACCGCCTGCATTTGCCACAAAATCAGGAACTATCAGGATTCCCCTATCGTGCAGCAATTTTTCTGCACTTTCGGTAATAGGGATATTTGCACCCTCAACAATCATTTTTGCATCAACGACATCCGCGTTTGCATCATTTATCACGTCAGGTCTTGCTGCAGGAATAAGGATATCCGTATTTATCAGCAACAGGTCTGTTGTTTTTAAAACCTCCGCGTTTTTATAATTAATTACAGAACCAGTGGATCCCTTAATGCGTATCAATTCCTCAACATTCAATCCTTTTGAATTATAGATCGTACCTTTTGAGTCACTTGCACCGACAAGTACAGCACCTTTCTCGGCAAGAAAACGCGCCGCGGGTTTTCCCACGTTCCCGAATCCTTCTATTGTAACGCGTGCCCCGTTCAGGTCAAGATTGATGTAATCTTTTGCCACATCTGCGCATTCAGCTACCCCATACCCGGTTGCGCCAATTTCATCAAGAGGGATACCACCAAGTTCTCTTGGAAGTCCCACGGCGCGGGAAGTTTCATCATAAACATAAGCCATGCTTGCTTCATCAGTACCCATGTCCGGTCCCGGAATATATTCCAGGACATTTTTTATACAGCGGGCAAAGGTCCTTATTACCTGCTCCTTGTTCACGGTTTTAGGATCAGCTATTATCCCGGATTTCCCACCGCCGTGAGGAAGACCCGCCATGACATTTTTGTAGGTCATAGCACGCGCAAGCCTTCTGACCTCATCCAGTGTTACATCAGGGGCCATCCTCACTCCACCGATAGCAGGGCCTGCCGCCACGTTATCCACAACAACAATGGCTTTCATTTTTGTTCGCGGTTCGTACAAGTGAATGATCTTTTCAGGACCTATTTCATCCGTTATTTCGAATATTTGTATTTGTTCGTGCATTTCCATGATATTCCTCTCCCTATCAATATATAATCTTGTCTGGGGTACAAATTAAGATTGTGGTTATATTTTTGACTATAATCCCAAATCATTTTTTATAATGTCCTTTTCAATTTCGGCAGGTTTTTTCGGAAAATTAAATATTTTTGAAAACGTTTCATTCGCCATCGGTCGGTTACATCCGGGACATCCGGAAGTCTGGAAAGCTTTTCCATCTTCAATGATGTTAAGGATAACTTCTTCCTGTACTCCATAATCAATGAGCGCTCCATCTTTGAACCTCATATCAGAATAAAGTGCAAGCTTTTCCGTGATCAAGTACCTTGCCAGCTGCACCTTTCGATAATGTTTTATGGTTTCACTTTCTGTTTTATCAGATGGTTTTGATTGTGTCCCGGGTATATAGGTATATGAAAACAGCGCTGTATTAACGTTATTATTCCATAAATCAGAAATGACCCCTATAGCATCTTCATCGCTTTCCCCGAAACCTATTATCAAATGGGTTCCGACTTTTTCAAATACCAGGGATGCAGTTTTTATCCCTTCAATGTGTTTTTCCCACGAGTAGGGTCCGCCGGTTGTTTTTCCTTTTATCTTATCGAATAATCCGGGTGTGCAGGCATCGAGGGGAATTACAAGTTCGTTGACTCCAAGTTTTTTCAATTCTTCGTACCTGATTTTACTCAAGGGGAAAACTGACAGCGAAATAGGGATCTGGCTTTCTTCGCGGATCCTTTTTATAAGGTAAACCGTGTCCTCCCACCATGTATTGTAAAGCGCCGTCTGTATACAGGCGCGTGCAAGGTACCCACGTTCATATGCAATTTTTAACCGCCCGACAACTGCTTCAAGGTCAAAAGGCATGTACATGCCGCGCGCAATATGTGTTATGTCTGCGGATGAACCGGATGCCTGGGCGCAGAACTGGCAATTTGCCGTGCAGCGTTTTTCGGTGTATATCTGAAGATATGCAGTAGTAGGAGGCGTATCCATCTGTACAAGTTCAAGCCCAAGTACGCCAAGTGTTCCAATTGAAGCCCTGACCTTTTTCATGTAGGCAACTATTTGGGAAACCATAGTATATTTATTGATATGCTCATCGGGTTGATCGCAGATGTCCATTCAAATGTCATTGCCCTTGAAGCCGTACTTTCTGAAATGGATGCACTGGGGGTTGAAAAAATATTGCACGCAGGAGACATAGTTGGATATAATCCTTACCCAAATGAGACGATTGGATTATTTAAAAAAAGAAAGATCATGTCAATCCGGGGAAATCATGATAAGGCGCTGGTCACGGGAGATACAGCGGGATTTAATCCATATGCTGCAGCGGCCCTTGAATGGACCGGAAAGGTAATAACTTGTGAGAATCTTGGATTTATTTCAAAACTCAAAGATATTGAAACAATAAGGGTAGAGGATACAAAAATAGTCATAGTTCACGGAAGCCCGAAAGATTTTGACGCGTATGTATATCCTGAGAATGTTGAACCGGAATTTCTCACTATGACAGATTCTGACAAACTTGTGCTTGGTCATACACATATACAATTCAAGAAGGAATTTCCTGAAGGCATAGTAATAAATCCGGGTTCAGTCGGGCAGCCCAGGGATCTAAATCCGGATTCTGGTTTCGCAATTCTTGACACCGATACAATGAAAATACAACTTAAACGAAAAAAGTATGATATTGAAAAAGTGATAGAAGATATGCAAAAAGCACATCTTCCCGAAAAACTCAGGCTTAGGCTTCGAAATGGAACTTAACAGGAATGATGCTTGATAGCCTTTGTGGGGCATGCATCCACGCATGCGCAGCATTCGATACAGTCAGCAATGCGCAGGGCTTTTGATTTGCCATCCACGATTTCAAAAACATTGGTGGGGCAAACATTTACACATTCTCCATCAGCATTGCACTTTTCTTCATCAATTTCAATCGTTATGGCGCCTTCGCTATATTTCTTAACTACCATGATTCTTTACTCCATTTCGAATACTGTTGTTAATCAGGATTAAATGTTTTGGTTCAAGAAGCAAAAAGTAGTTCTTTATAAAAAAGAGGGGCAAATGGTGAAAAGTCACCATTGACTGCATCGCAGACCTGGTATGCGACTGAAATGATTAATGTTTCCTGTCACAAGTTCTTCTTTATTTGATATTACAATCCCTGCTATGAGAACCTCATGGATGTCCAGTGGTTTTCCTGAATTCATTGATTTTGCATGGATATCAGCAGCTTTCGCAACCGCTGATTTATTTTGTGTATTAATAGCTATTCAGAGACATTTTGGTGTTTAATTGCTTATTAATTAATATTTTGTAAAAATACATCCTTATATCAGATTTTATTTTAAAAAATGACATTCTGTGGATTTATTAATTTTAGTATATTATAGCTTTATTGCTTATTACTTACATAGTAGATTATATGGTAAATATAATCGATAAATTCCTCCAGGATTTAAAAATCAATGGCACGGCAGAAAAAACCATGATGGACTATAGTAAATTTTTAAAGAACATCAATAGGCAGAAGTCGCTCGAAAAGTGGGATAAAACCGATGTGAATAAGTACATTCTGGAAAAACATAATGAATGTTTTGCCGGAGCACAAATCTGCAAGGTCAAGCTAAAGCGATTTTTTACATGGGCGGGCAAATCTGAACTCGTAAGCCATCTTAATACGTGAACCATCCCACCCTATCAGGTTGGAGCTTCCTGCGTCATTGTCTCTATGCTTAGATTACTCAGGCAGGCTTTGAGTCCCGTAGTTCCTACGGTATTCTTTGATTTTTTTAGAATATTGATCGCTGCATTGTGGTCTCTATCCAGTACCAACTCACAGAAAGGACATGAATGTGTAAACGGTATGATTCATCCCCAACCGTTCAGATTGGGGACTTCTCTACCCTTAACCCCACAAGTTATAGTTAAAAACGTAACTTTTACCATCTTCAGCCTGCAAAGTCAACTGTACGATTTTATCGTACGGTTCAAAACCCTCCTCTTGAAGTCTTGATTTTAGATCAGACCAGTATCTTCTGGGATGGAGCTATCTGTCAAAACTCCTACAACATCAACCTCTTTTGAGTCCATATTTACCTCATTTCAGGATGTATTTCTTGGAAGGCTAAGAAGCCTTTTGAGTTAAAAAGAGTGAGTAGAGCGGAGTGAAAGTGATATCTTTATTTTTCCTGAATTATGCTTATCTGTTTGACTTTCTAAATCAAAATCAAATGTTATCATTAAATTATAACACCATAGTGTTATCTTATTTGATATATAATATGATAACAAACATGATTCAAAAACAACCAGATTAGATAAAGTATATGGTAACAAACAACTACAATTAGTATCCAGATATAGTTTAAAAAACCGTTATAAGCTATGAAATTAATGGATGGATTATAAGGAGATTAAAGCGTGCAGGGCGTCATAATATATTCAACAAAAAACTGTCCGAATTGCAGGGTATTGAAGCAATTCCTGGAAAACACAAAGGTAGAATTCACAGAGGTAGATATGGCTACCCCGGCGGCATTAACAGAACTGAGGATGAACGGCGTATTTACAATGGCTGCGCCGGTGCTGCAAATAGGCAATAAATTCCATACATATAATGAGTTATTCACGCAAGACAGGATCAACCAGGGTACGGTTGAATCCATAATTAAAGACGTCGCATAGGGCGAAAGGAACCAAGGGTACAGGTTCCCCTAAGCCCTGAACAAAACTGCATGACTCAACAAATGAGGTGAAAAATAAGATGGGCAAATATATAGAAGTACAGATAACGGATCTTATGGAAGAACATAAGGAAGAGCTGTATAACGCTTTTGCTGCAGGAAAGGAGCAAAAACAGGCAAATCCGGAACCGATAGCGAAACAAAAATCAAGAGAAGTCCAGACGATCCAGAAAACACTCGGAGGTTCTCTTGTTTCAATTATCCCGAAGGTCAGGACAACAGATGGCCACCTTATGGATTGGGACAGGGATACGATCGTAAAACAGCTTCTTAAAGAAACAAAGCTTTGCGAGCAGTTCTATGGAACTGCCGGGATCAACGAGGAAGAAGCAAAAGGTATCGCCAAAGAAACCGAGAAAAGGATAAAGGACATGAACGTAAAGTTCCTTTCAGGTCCTCTTGTCCGGGAACTGGTCAATATTATACTGCTTGAGCATGGCCATACCGAATGGAGAAACATTTCAACAAGAGTGGGAACCCCTGTTTTTGACGCTTACCGTATAGATATGGGTTCAGGTTTTGAGGCCCGGGACAATGCAAACCTTCAGGAGAATGCGGAGACAAGCCACAAGAAAAAAGCGGATAAGATGAGCAAGGAACAATACCTCCTCATGATACCGCCAAAACTTGCGGATTCACATCTTAATGGCGATATACATATTCATGACCTGGAATATTTCGGGACACGCGCATTTTGCCAGGACTGGGACTTGCGGTATTTCTTCTATTATGGCCTCATGCCAGATGGAAGCGGCACAAAAGCAAGTGTTGCAGGACCTGCAAAGAAAGCAGAAGTGGCAATCCTTCACGCTGTGAAAGCACTTGGCAGCGCCCAGACAAATTTTGCCGGAGGCCAGGGATTCTATAATTTCCTTACATTCATAGCGCCTTATTTTGAAGGCATGAGCTATGACCAGGTTGAGCAGCTCACACAGATGTTCGTTTATGAAATGACCCAGATGATGGTGGCCCGCGGGGGGCAACTGGTCTTCTCCTCAGTCCAGCTTTCCCCCGGTGTCCCTTTACTCTGGCGAGATAAACCTGTGGTTTATAAAGGAAAGGTCTGGGACGGCGTACAGGCTCCAAAGCGCACGTATGGTGAGTTCGAGCGCGAGGTCAGGCTTGGCTTTGAAGCCATGATGAACGTAATGCTAAAAGGCGATTACTGGGGAAAACCTTTCAATTTCCCCAAGCCTGAGATAAGCCTTGAGCCTGATTTCATGACCGAGAATGAAGAGTTTAACCGCACACATCCTGAGCTCTTGAGCTACAATGAACTTTATACCAAAGCATTTGAGCTTGCGGCACGCTTCGGTACACCTTATTTTGATAACCAGCTCCCCGAATACAGGGGCGCAGGAAAAGGCATTAGCTGCTACCAGTGCTGTGCCTACAATTTCTCGTCTTCGCATGATAAGGATACGGAGTTTGAGGATAAGTTATATTTCCGTGAAGGAAAGCATTTCTCGATGGGCGCATGGCAGGTTGTGTCACTAAACTGCCCGCGTGCGGCCTACAAAGCCAAAAAGGATGATGATTCGCTATTCCGCGAATTGAAGAACATGATGGACCAGTGCATGGAGCTCTTCAAGGTGAAGAGGAGGTGGATGGATATCGTGATCGCAAATGGAAGGATGCCTTTTGTGACCCAGAGGCCAAAGGATCCATTCACAATGACCCACGGGCAGATCGCTGTTGATACAAAGGGGCTTGTTTATACTATAGGTGTGGTTGGAATAAACGAGATGGTCCAGCACCATACCGGAAAGCAGATACATGAAAGTGATGAGGCACGCCGTCTGGCGATCCGCGCAATGTTCGAGATGAAGTTCTATGCTAAGGAGCTCTCAGCGAAGTTTGGCATGGAGATAGCGCTTGCAAGAACCCCGGCCGAAACAACAGCCCAGAGGTTTGCGGTATCTGATATCCTGCACAAGGAATACAGGAAATGCGCTGAGCCAATTATAAAAGGCAATGTTCCGGAAGCATTGAAACACATCTCGGAAACAAGAGACCTTCCGATCTATTACACAAATGGCACGCATATTCCACCAAATGCAGATGTGTCTCTCCCCCAGCGCATCAAGCTTGAGGAGACCTTTTTCCCGATAGTGGATGGAGGCAATATCCTTGATATCTGGCTTGGTGAAGCTGCGCCAGACCCGCATGGCCTTCAGGAATTTGCCATGAATATTGCGAAGAATACACAGGTCGGTTATTTTGCCTTCACGAAGGACATGACGGTTTGTATGGATGATTTCCATGTGGCTTCAGGACTACTGGATGAGTGCCCCAATTGCGAGAGCGATAATGTGGAGCATCTTTCACGTGTGACCGGCTATATCCAGGCTGTGAGCGGGTGGAATGAGGGAAAGAAGCAGGAGCTTCTGGACAGGAAGAGGTATGGGGTGGGGGCGTAAGGATGGGAGCCTTAATGTTTCGAAATAAGCCAACGAACAATAACCTTCGTCCCTGGTTATATAAGGCCTCGAAAGAAGAACGGATGGAAATGGCAAGGCAGATAGCCTCAACAGTTGAAACAACTGATGAGGAACTATCTTATTTTGATACTGCGAACCTTGAGGATATGCCAAAAGAGGAAAGGACCTGGCTTGCGAAGAAAATCGTGTCCTCTATTCCGCATGTCCGGGGATATACTGGATGTTAGGGGAAGGGATGTGTTTTTTTTTTCTGAGTTATCATAAGGTTTGCAACTGATACCAAGTGTAATTTTTACGATTATCATCATAAAACAATTCTTGAAAGAGTGTTTATAAATGGCGAAAAAAGTGAAAAATCCAACCATCCCAATCCCATCTTGGAATGATAGAAATAAGGTATTGAAAGTTATTAAAGCTAAAAAACCTAAAGGATGGCTACAGTTAGTAATTGCACAAAACAAAGAAGATCAGAAAAAGTCATTACGTTTAAGAAAACATCTTAACTGGTTTAGCATCAAATCTCCAAAAGACCTTAGATTAGTGCAACGGTTGCTAATTGAAGGCAGTAAAGAATTGGGATGGAATACAAATCTGGAGAAAGAAGAAGTTCTAACAATTGTAGATTCGAGTCAGGATGATCTTGATAATGACTATACAATAGATTCAGAGAATCTCCCCAAAGAAGTTGTGGAGTTCATTCAAAACAATCCTAAATCAGTGATGAAATTAATCTCAACATTGGATTTAGGTGAATTGAATGATGAAGATTCTAAGTTTTTAAATGATTTCGTGAATATCCTCTATAACACCATTCTAGGATCAGAAAAAAGATTGAAAGTTTCATTCCAGAGGTTGCTAGAAAGAATAACAAAAGAAGACTACAAAGGAATGGATGAGTTATCTGATTTAATGGATAACTTGTCGTTGATTCAAATAACGTCCTTAACAAAACAAGTAAAAGAGCGACTAAACTCAATTGAGATTTTCGAAGAAATGATTCATAATGAAAAGACCTATGAGTTGAAGAGTGATAAATCAATACATAGAATGTTAGAAAGGAATATGTGGCTTATTGATGAAAACTATTGGATATTGCAATCAAATAAATCCCTACGGACATTCATTGTGACGGAACTTGAAAAAATCGACAAAAAATTCAATAAAAAAAGACCTGATTTTGTCTGTGTTAATAACGATAATAAACTAATCATAGTCGAAATAAAAAAGCCATCTCTTGAAATAGGAAAAGAAGAATTTGATCAAATCGAGTTATATCTAAGATTAATTAAGAAGTATAAGGGCAATAAATATCGATCAATTGATGCATATCTTATTGGAAATAAGCTTTCAGATGAGGCAAGGGAACTAATGGATTTAAGAAGGTATCTAACTGTTTGGACATATCAAGATCTAATAGAATCAACCCGTCAAAAATATCAAGAATTTCTAAAAATTGTTGAGAATTCAAACTGAGCGATATTATAACTGAAGATAATATATGTTAATTATCAAGATAGGCACAGTTACATAATCTAGTTATGGTCAAAAGTAATATTATCACAATAAATACTTATTTATTCTTTAATGTAATGATATTAGCTGCGATTGACCATGGTAACAATATCTTCTACATTTAAAAATATATCTGAAATCCCAAATCTGCTAAATGTTTTTGTGAATTTCGGTAATGACTATGAATACACTGAAACCTTTATATTCCGTAAAATAAGGCCACCTCAATGTCCTGAATGCAATAATACAACCGTACATAATGGTTTTAACCAATACACGAAAAAGGGACTCGGGACAA
Source organism: Candidatus Methanoperedens sp. (assembly GCA_049301735.1). Lineage (GTDB taxonomy): Archaea > Halobacteriota > Methanosarcinia > Methanosarcinales > Methanoperedenaceae > Methanoperedens. Next base: position 562 of record JBAQLI010000292.1, on the reverse strand, counting down.
TAAAAATCGGAAAGTTAGAACCAGGTATGATATAGATAAGCAGGCAAAGAAATTTAGCATGCTTAATGATATTGATTTCGTATGGAAAGACCCCGATATCCGTATACTTAATGAAGTCTCAAATGTTATCCTCTGGAGCAAGAGGGAATAAATTTTAGATTTTCTTAAATAAAGTCACAACTCCCCTTTAAACGCCCTGTCCAGCACCGCCGGCAGCAGCGCATCCAGTTCGGCGCCAGTTTCCGCCTGGAGGCGCCTGAGCGCGTCCACCTTTGCCTGAAGCTCATCGAGGTAGGCGACGATACGGAGCTGTTCGGGAAGGGGCGGGATTGGAATAGGAATATGTGAAAGCATAGTCTGATTAATCGTAAATTGACCTGCAGTTGTAATAGCTGTCTTTTCAATATATTCTCTTGCAGATGGACTATTAACCATTGGAGTTGTACCGTCATAAGTTCCACATGCGGAACTTTTTTAAATAATATATGATTTTTTAAAGCAAACTGTTATGCGTTAATAGATATTTTTCTTAATATGAAGGCAAATCGCGATATTGTTCTTA
>JBAQLI010000291.1:0-6820 GCA_049301735.1 Candidatus Methanoperedens sp. | reverse complement strand
TCCGACAAACCGAGGGTAATTATTAGGATTTTAAGCTGGTTTTGAGGAGAAAAATCTATTTTTCTTTAAGAAAATGGTAAAAATCATATCCGGGGGATAAAATTATGAGGGTTAAACGACAATCTCGAATTATTAATTCGCAACAGGAGAAATGATGATTTCGCAGTTTCAAGATGAGGATAGGACTTTACAAGGGTTTGTAGACATATGCAAAATGTTTTTCGGTAATAACCTGAAAGCGATAGTCCTATTTGGTTCCCGTGCTAGTGGAGAGGCAAAAAAATATTCAGATTATGATTTCCTGGTAGTTGCAGAAAATCTCCCCTCAGACTGGCGGAAGCGGGATAACGTAGTTCTGGAACTTGACAGACATGGTATTTCTGATATTCTTCTCTACACCGAAAATGAAATCGAAGATGCAATACATGCCGTAAATCCACTTATTATAAACATATTCGATCGGCCCAATAAAATATTATACGGAAAAACTTTCATCGTTAAATTATACCATTTATTTTTGAAAGATATGGCAAGGAACATTCTCAAGATAGGAAGAAATACCTGGAAAATAACTGGCGGAATCAATGTTTGAATCCTCAAAAATCAGAGAAAGCAATAAAGTCCTGTCTTGACATAAGAAATATCATTTCAAGTGAACATAAAGTAACTGCGTTCTTTGAAGAAGAATTCAGTAAGGATTTTGATAGAAAAGTTTTTTATGAGGTTTTAAAGTATGCCAGAGAACTTGAGATCCAGGGAATAAAATCCAGATATCCTCTTTTTTCACGGCCCGACAAACCCATCTGGATCCCATCTGAAGAATATATTGAAGAAGATGCCGGAGACGCGATTAGAAAAGCAAATTTCATTTTGAATTCATTAATGCAGTTTATTGTTTCTAATCTGGGCAATCTGTCTGATAAATGAGGATTTTTTAGAGCAACACCGGAAGCGAGGTAAGTTAAAAAATATTCAAATAAAGAGGCGTCCCCCATCGCTCCCGTGGCTGCGCTGAGATTTGCATGTGGGAGAGGGGCGAGGAAACAGCAATAGTGGGGGAAGCTGGGATTACGAGAAGCTCTGTTTTTTATAAACAAACAATGATAAATTTCCGGCGCTTATACGAACCCCACGCAACCATTTTCACAGAATAAGAGTTGCTTCCAACCCATCGCTCCTGTGACGGCGCCATGATCCACGTGAGAGGGAGTGGGTTTCCGAAAAGTACCTTTGTTTTTATAAAATAATATCGATAAATTTTCGGCGCTTGTCCGTAAGGTTACTTTGTATAACTTCATAAAAAAACCGCAGATGAACACAGATAAACGCAGATTTATTGCATCGGAACTTATGTAAATCCGATGCAGCCTTGTTATTCGAATAAAGAGGCGACTCCTGCCCCTCATTCACCCTGCGGCGCCGTCGGTCTGATGTTGAGGGGGGCGGGGAGGTGGATAGATTTGAGGGGGCTGTATTCAGAATAAGAAGGCGCATGAGAAGGGTGTTGTCAGTATAATAAGATTGCATAAGTTTAAGATGAGCATATAGAAAGCACATTAGCACAGATTTAAATAAATAGAATGGTATAATAACATCCTTGACTATACTAAATAATCACACCTCATTTATTGTGAAAACAAAAGGAAATTGAATGATAACTGAAGCCGATACCTGTAGAAAATATGTCATAAAAAGATCTGACATCTTATTAAAGTTTAGAAGGGATTTTTCCATAGCAGTAGTTGAGGCAAAATCTGCTTATAAGAATGCAGGGGATGGGCTTCAACAGGCAAAGGATTACGCTGAGATCCTTGGTCTTAAATTTGCATATTCCACGAACGGAAAAGGTATCGTTGAACATGATTTCATCACCGGCAAAGATACAGATCTGGAAAATTACCCCACACCCGATGAACTCTGGATGAGGTTCAGCCAATCAGAAGGCATAAAACCTGAATTTGCAGAGAGATTTCTTGCCCCATGCAATACCCTGCCTGGCAAGACGCCGCGATATTACCAAGAAATAGCTATCAACCGTGCTATCAAGGCTATTCTTCAGGGAAAAAAGAGGATATTACTGACGCTTGCTACAGGAACAGGTAAGACATATATTTCATACCAGATAATTTGGAAGCTATGGAATACACGCTGGAACAGAACTGATGAGCATAGGCGTCCGAAGGTGCTTTATCTCGCTGACAGGAATATTCTTGTTGATGACCCGAAGGATAAGACATTCGCGTCCATGGGAGATGCCAGGATAAAGATAGTAGGTGAAGCAATAAAGAGCAGGGAGATATATTTTGCAACCTATCAGGCAATCGCAAAAGATGAGCGAAGACCCGGACTTTATAAACAATATGCCAGAGATTTCTTTGACCTTATAGTGGTGGATGAATGCCACAGGGGAAGCGCAAAAGATGAGAGTAACTGGCGTGAAATACTGGAATATTTTGAACCTGCATACCAAATAGGCATGACTGCAACTCCTCTTCGAAAAGAGAATAGGGATACATATCGGTATTTCGGAAATCCTATTTACATTTACAGTTTAAAACAGGGTATAGAAGATGGATTCCTGGCGCCTTACAGGGTTCATAGGGTCGTATCAAATATAGATGCAACTGGCTACCTGACTAAAAAAGGAGAAAAGATAAGTATGGCAGGGAAATCCCCGTGGGTTTGTATGGAACCAGCGATTTTGAAAGGGTCATTTCATTAAAATCCCGAACCGAAGCCGTAGCTAAACATCTGAGTGATTATTTAATGAAAACAGACAGGTTTGCAAAGACAATTGTTTTTTGCGTTGATCAGGAACATGCGGAGGACATGCGCAAGGCTCTGAATAACTGGAATCTTGACCTTGTACAGCAATATCCTGATTATGTTTGCAGGGTTGTTTCTGATGAGGGAGATATCGGGAGAGGGCATCTTGACAGATTCCTTGAACTTGAGACAAAAACTCCTGTCATATTGACAACGTCGCAGCTTCTGACTACAGGAGTTGACGCCCAGACATGCAAGAATATCGTACTCTTCAAGGTCATTAATTCCCTGGTGGATTTCAAGCAGATCATAGGCAGGGGAACCCGCGTCAGGGAGGATTATGGTAAACTCTTTTTCACTATTCTTGATTATACGGGAAGCGCAACACGAATGTTCGCTGATCCTGAATTTGATGGCGAACCTGCCCTCATCATAGAGGAAGAGATTGATGAAGAGGGTAATTCTATCAAGGAAAAATACAAAGAAGAAAAAGAAAAACTTAAAGATGAAACAAAAGCTCCTGTACGCGAAAGTTCCACAATATCAGATGATTATGAGGGGACGCCAAAGAAATATTATGTGAATGGCGGCTCTGTAGAAATAATCGCAGATGTAGTCTATGAACTTGATTCTGATGGAAAGAGGCTTGCGCCCATCAAATTTACCGATTATACACAAAAACAGGTCAGAAGTATGTACACGTCTGCATCAGAACTCCGCTCGAAATGGAGTGATGCACAGCAGCGCAGGCAGATTCTATCCTTACTGAAAGAGAAGGGGATCACTGTTGAACAACTGGCCAGTGCCACAAAAAGATTGGACGCTGACCCATTTGACCTTTTATGCCATGTTGCCTACAATGCCCCGATTCGCACAAGGAAGGAACGTGCTGAACTCCTGCGAAAGGACAAAAAGGATTTCTTTGACAAATTTGGTGATGAAGCACGAAAGATATTGAATGAAATGCTGGACAAATATATTGAATACGGGACTGAGCAACTTACTGATATAAATATACTTAAGGTTCCTCCGATATCTTTGCATGGAAATCCGATGGAGATCTCGGAACTATTCGGCGGGCCTGGTGCTCTTAGAAATAGTCTTGGAGAGCTGCAGGCTCTATTATATTCAAATTAAATGTGTGTGAGGAAACATGGTTCGGAAAACGAAGGATGAAACACCAAAGACGACAACACAGCAGCTTGGAAGCCTGATAAAATCGGCGCGTGATATCATGCGCAAGGACAAGGGATTGAATGGGGACCTTGACCGTCTGCCGATGCTTACCTGGATAATGTTCCTCAAGTTCCTTGATGATATGGAAAGGATAAGAGAGGCTGAGGAAGAGCTTGCAGGGAGGAAGTATAAGACTGCGATCGAGCCACCTTATAGATGGAGGGATTGGGCTGCTAAAGAGGACGGCATTACAGGCGATGAACTCATTGCATTTATTAATAACGATGAAGCTATAATACCCGATGGCACCCGCGGAGCGGGTTTGTTTGCTTATTTGAGGAACCTTCAAGGGGCTAATGGGGGTGACAGAAGGGACGTGATCGCTACGGTTTTCAGGGGCACGATCAACCGCATGGTCAATGGATATCTTCTGCGCGATGTCATCAATAAGGTGAACAGCATCCATTTCACCGCCTCAGAAGAAATCCACACTCTTTCGCACCTGTATGAAAGCATGTTGAAAGAAATGAGAGATACTGCTGGAGATTCAGGTGAGTTCTACACACCGCGCCCTGTAATCCGTTTCATGGTCGATATGACTGACCCGAAGCTTGGTGAGGTTGTACTTGACCCTGCCTGCGGTACTGGAGGATTTTTAGTTGAGACGTATGAGCATCTCAGGAAACAGTGCAATAGGGCAGAGGATTTTGAAGTTTTACAGAAAAAGTCTATCCTCGGAGGAGATGCAAAGCCGCTGCCTTATCTTCTGTGCCAGATGAACCTTTTGCTTCATGGCCTTGAGTCACCTCAGATAGATCCAATGAATTCTCTTCGGTTTCCCTTGAGGGAGATCGGAGATAAGGATAGAGTGGATATCATACTCACGAACCCTCCATTTGGAGGAGAGGAAGAGCGGGGGATACTTTCGAATTTCCCCGAGGATAAGCAGACTGCTGAGACTACGCTGCTTTTTCTTCAACTGATCATGCGCAAGTTAAGAAGGGGCGCTGGAGGAAAGAGGGGAGGAAGATGTGGAATAGTTGTTCCAAATGGTACTTTATTCGGGGATGGCGTCTGTGCGCGCATAAAGAAAGAACTGTTAGAGGAGTTCAACCTGCATACTATTGTGCGGCTGCCCAATGGTGTTTTTGCGCCTTATACAGGGATTCCAACGAACCTATTGTTCTTTGAGCGCGGTGGGCCGACGAAGGAAATATGGTATTATGAAATACCCCTTCCAGAGGGCAGGAAGCAATATAATAAGACCCAGCCGATTCAATTCGAGGAGCTTGCGCCTGTTATCGAATGGTGGAAGGACAAAAAGGAAAATGAACATGCCTGGAAAGTGCATGCAGTGAAGGCGATTGAGAGCGGTTATAACCTTGATATCAAGAACCCCAATGGAAAAGCGGATCTGGAGCATCTGCCGCCTGAGCAGTTGACCGAGAGCATCCTGAAGAAAGAGCACAGGATCGCGGAGATCATGGCAGAGATAAAACAGGTGTTGGCAGATGGATTAGACAATGACATACCTTATTCCGAAAGACTATACCGTTCTTCTTAACGACATCAAGCAGCGTGTCCGTTCTGCTCAGTACGAGGCGCTGAAAGCTGTCAACAAGGAGCTGATTTCGCTATACTGGGACATCGGGCGGATAATCGTTGAGCGACAGAAAGAGGAGTCATGGGGAAAATCGGTAGTCGAGCAACTGGCGAAAGATTTGCAAGTTGAGTTCCCCGGAATAAGCGGTTTTTCATCACAAAATCTCTGGAGGATGAAGCAATTTTATCAAGCCTATGCTCTGAACACAAAACTCTCACCAATGGTGAGAGAAATTGGATGGACGCATAATATCATTATTCTGATGAACTGTAAGGACGATCTGGAACGCGAGTTCTACATCCGCATGACCCGAAAGTTCGGCTGGACTAAGAACGTGTTGACTTTACAGATTGAAAACCAGGCTTATGAAAAGACGCTTTTGAACCAGACAAATTTTGACAAGAACGTGCCTGAGAAAATTCGCAATCAAGCCAAGCTTGCTGTGAAAGATGAGTACACTTTTGACTTTCTGGAACTTGGAGAGGAATATAACGAAAGAGAATTTGAACGAGCCATCATCATAAAGATCGAAAAGTTCCTTCGTGAAATGGGGGGAGTGTTTGCCTTTCTTGGCAGTCAGTACAGGCTTGAGGTCAGCGGAGAGGAGTATTTCATTGACCTTTTGCTTTATCACAGGGCGTTGAAATGCCTTGTGGCTATCGAACTCAAGATAGGTAAATTCATCCCGGAATATGTCGGCAAGATGCAGTTTTATCTTGCTGTACTGGATGATAAGGTCAGGATGGAAGATGAAAAGCCCTCTATTGGCATTATCCTGTGTAAATCAAAGAACAAGACAATAGTGGAATACGCATTGAGGGAGTCGAATAAGCCCATCGGCGTGGGCGCCTATCGCATGGTTACAACTCTGCCAAAGGAATTGAGGGGTCAGCTTCCTGCGCCTGAGCAAATAGCGAAGCTGCTGGAGGATGTAGAGTGAGCCAAATTCTCCAGACGGTGTCTGCTAAATCTGACACAAAATTTAAGGAACCTAAGATAAATGAAAGTAGATACGTAAACAACGAACTAAAACGAACACGGACGAACTCTAATTGCATGAGTTCGTTTCAGTTCGTACCAGTTCGTTGTTTAAATTATCTGTGGAATAGAACACGGATGACACGGGCGTGCCGAGCAAAGCTCATACTCGCCATCTGGTGAAAATCCAGCATGAGGAAAGGTTAGCCACCGCCTCAGAACTGAACCCCACATCCAGTCTGGCAACGGACCGATATGAAGCTGGGGGGGAAGGGATACCAGGCCGCAATACAATGG
>JBAQLI010000290.1:0-5196 GCA_049301735.1 Candidatus Methanoperedens sp. | reverse complement strand
TTCTTGATGTGATCTCAAGACATATTCCGTTTTCCTTTGCGGTCCGGGCGTCTTCAAGAGTAATAATACCCGGATGAGCTAGAATATCAATATCAAGCGACACTGCAGCATGATTTGTTCCCTGGGGAACAGGCTCAACTGATGTCTCGCCGTGAACAACTATGACCTCGGCGCCCAGTTTTCTTGCCATCTTGACAAGACCAGGCATTTTAGCAGGAGGGACATGGGTTATTTCAACCCCTGAAAATATCCTGATGTTATAATCATCCTCCAGGCTCTTCACGTTGCCTACGCAAGAGAGGATATGTTCGATATTTGTATAATCAACATGGTCTGTTATTGCTATTGCCGTATATCCAAGAACAACTGCGCGGCGAACAAGTTCACTTGGTATGAGCTCTCCATCGCTAAAAGATGAATGTGTATGCAGGTCGATCATTTCTGTCCCCGTGTCTTGCTTATATGCTGCGCTATATGTTTTGTGATCACTGATTTTGGTCCTTTCTTATCAACAAGCACCCTTCCGCTTTTAACCCACCATGATTGCGGGTGAGCTTTATCAGATTCAACAACAGGAGCAAGATTCAATTCAAGAGCCGCTTTTTCGATCTCTTTTAATACAGGTGATTTTAAAGAATCTTTCATGGAAAGAATCCGCCCTTCTCCCCTTGATTTTGTGGCATCAAGGTATATAGGCCAGATAACAAACTTGGTTTTATCTTTTAACATTATGTTCCTTTTATCTTCTTAAAAAGTAATAAGACTTTTCTCAAAATCGGAATATGGCTTTCATTACAGAAAAAGTCATTCCTGAAATTATCGCGGTTGCAGGAATTGTTAAGATCCAGGCACCAATGATCTTTCGCGCGATACCCCACCTTACCGCAGAAAGTTTATCCGTAGCTCCTACGCCCATTATTGAAGAAGATATTACATGAGTGGTGCTTACTGGTATGCCGAATGCCGCCATGCTGGCAAGCACAATGCCGCCTGAGGTCTCAGCACAGAATCCCTGATAAGGTCTCAGTTTTGTGATTTTTTGGGCCATGGTTTTTACAATCCTCCATCCTCCTAAGAAAGTTCCAAGTGAAATGGATATATGGGCTGCCAGTATTACCCATATCGGCACATTGAATGTTGTAAGAGAACCATACGCTACAAGCAACACAGTGATAATTCCCATAGTTTTTTGAGCATCGTTCGTACCATGGGTGACAGAATAAAAAAAGGCTGAAAATAGTTGCAAGCGCTTAAAATATATGTTGATCCTGGAAGGAGTGACACGATAAAATGCCCTGATGACCAATGTTGTTAGTATGAACGCTGCGACCAGCCCGATGATCGGTGATATTACCATGAAGGCAACGACTTTTTCAACACCGACAGGATTTATGGAATTGCTGCCTATTGCGACTAATCCTGCACCTACAAGACCACCAACGAGCGCATGGCTGCTTGATGTGGGAAGCCCGTAATACCATGTAATCAGGTCCCATACAACAGCTCCGACCAGCGCTGAAAATATAATGAATACGAGGATCTCTTTATCCTGAACAAGTTCAATTTTTATTATTCCTTTCCCTATGGTAGCAGCTATTGCGGTTGAAAAGAAAAGGGGCCCTATGAGATTTCCCACAGCAGCCATTCCAACTGCCCGAATCGGTGATAATACCTTGGTGGCGACTACTGTAGAGATCGCATTGGCTGAGTCATGAAATCCATTTATGAAATCAAAGATCAAAGCCAAGACTATTGTAAAGATGATAAATTCCTGTAAGAATAGCAAAATATCACCTTTTAACTGTTCTTTACCACGATATCGCTTATTACGTTCGCAGCATCTTCGCATTTGTCAGTCGCGAACTCAAGCCTTTCATATATCTCTTTTAATTTCATTATCTCGATAGCGTCTTTTTGCTTGAAAAGCAGGGCTACCGAAGATTTATATATATCATCTGCGACATTTTCAAGCCTGTTGACTTCAATGCATCTCTTTTCTATATCTTTCGGATTCTTTATGTTTCGTAGCCCACAAATTGCAAGGTTTAATTCAGTGGCCTGTTTTAAGATAACTTCAGCTAATTTTACCATGCTCTCTTCTGGTTTTTTGATCTCGTAAAGGACAAAGCGTGCTGCTGTGCCATCAATATAATCAAGCACATCATCAAAAGCCGAGGCAAGAGCCGATATATCCTCATGGTCGATAGGAGTTATGAATGTTTTATTCAATTCCTCAAAGATCTCATGGACAAAATCATCTCCCTGGTGCTCTATATCCTTTATTTTTTGCTGCTTGGCCTTGATATTTTCGTAATTATTAAGCATTTCAAGAAAAGCCTTCGAACCATCAAGCACATTATTTGATTCGTTCTCTAGCATATTAAAAAAGTGTTTATCCTGCGGAATAAGCCATTCTTTCAGTCCCATATTTCAATCTCCATTTATGCATTTCTTTGTAATAATTCTTAATCTTAATGTTTTCTATTTTGTTCTATGGGGAGTGGTCTTTTGATATAATATAGGTTTTCCCAATAATATATAGATAATTTATAAAAAACAGTATTTCTTAATGATTGTTACTCAAAAAAGATTTTCCTGTTCGTTCAAAACAAAGATTTTAAATTATTGAATCCCGTTTCAAATGCCAGCTTTAGTATATCAAGCGGATTTGTTATTCCAAGATAATGAACCATAAAAGGTATCGCCACAAAAGTTCCGGCCATACTTCCAAGATTAGCCAATCCTGCCACTAGAATGATACGGAATAACCTGTTCTGCATTAATTCAGTCATCGTATCAGCTTTCATTATTGTCTTAAAATCCTCTGTCGTGGGTGGACGAAAATGTGCTTCTACAAGACCAGCCAGCCAGCCTACTGCAAGGAAAGGGTGCAGGAAACCGAACCATGCCAGGCCAAAAGCGGTCAAAGCGGATAATAGATGACCCCGGGCAATCAGGACGCCAATTGCTGAAAGTATTCCCTGGGCTAAAAAAAGATATAGCATTGCTACAAGAAGTTTCTCGAGGGGATAGCCTCCGAAAACCAGGAGAGCAAGCATCCCGACGATCATTAAAATGATTGCAATACTTATGGCTTTTAGCCAACTAAAACCTTTTTTCGGGATAGTTGAGAGTTCTCTTATGGAAGGTATGGTTTCAGGATTATTTAGATATTTCTGTATTCCCTGCCTGTGACCCGCACCAACAACTGCTACTACTTTTCCCTGGTTGGATAGGTCAATCAGGTTCTTTGCCATAAAGGCATCCCTTTCATCAATCAGGACTGTCGCCGCACTGGGAGCAAGTTTTCTTAATTCACCAACAAGCTGGGTCACAACATCCTCATTTGTAACAGTTTCCATATCAATTTGTTGCGATCCGAAACCAAGCGAAGCACCGACGAGGGAACCAAAAAGTTTCAATTTTTCAAAAAAGGACATTTTGTTCCAGAAACGTGTTAGTGTGAGCTGGATGTCCCTATCAATGAGTGCGATCTTTGCCCCCGACTTTTCAGCCTGCTCAATTGCAGCCATCATTTCAGCGCCTGGCTTGACCCCCGTATCAGCGCCAATTTTTTTCTGTACATATGCAAGAAGCCAGTGAAGCATGAAATAATAGAATTTTCCTTCACTAAGAATGTCTTTAACACTGACATCTTTTACCTGTTCTTCACCCTTGATGGCCTGGAACCTGGCACTGTCAAGTTCAATGGCCACGATATCAGGTTTTTCACGTTCGATCACTTCATTGACTTCGGCAATACTTTTTTCAGAAACATGAGCTGTCCCCACAATAATTATACTTGCCCTGGATGCTGCCGGATTCTGTATATTAAAATTATAGTTTGCTTTATAAGTGCCGTTATTCATGTTATTCCAGTAATTGTACAGACCTCAGGAGGTCTGTTCTTGAAACGATACCTGTAATTTTCTTATCCTGCGTTATTATTATCCTTCCTATATTATTTGTGGTCATAATTTTTAATGCTTTCACTGCCTCATCATCTTCCTTTATGCTGATAATCTCTTTGGTCATTATGTTTGAAACATTAATGGTTTTTCGCTCTTCCTTAGGAATATTTTGAACATCTGTAAAAGTTACTATACCTTTTATTTCTGTCCCATCCACGACAGGATATCCCATATGTTTGTGCTTGAACATGAAATCCACGAGTTCTTCCACAGTCATACTGGAAGGGACGGTTTTTACATCCCCTGACATTATATCCTTAATTTTCATACCTTCAAGTGTAACACTGACCTGCGTGGATTTTTCTTCTTCCGACGCACCGATATATATAAAAAATGCGATGAGCATGAACCAGACCCCATCAGGAACAGTTAAAAATCCGAAAATGCCCATCAATATTGCAAACATCTTTCCCACATATGCAGCAATATGTGTTGATTTCATGTATGACATCCTGTCTGCAAGCGCTGCTCTTAACACCCTTCCTCCATCCATTGGAAATGCCGGAAGGAGATTGAAAATGCAAAGAACAACGTTAATATATCCTATCATCCCGATCAGCCGCAGATAAGGATTACTCATCGGTATATTGACCTTAAGAATTCCGTAAAAAATGATAAGCATTGAACCGATCAAAAGGCTGATAGCGGGTCCTGCCAATGCCATCTTGAACTCTATTTTTGGATTTCTGGGGATATCTTCAAGTGAAGAAACGCCACCAAAAAGGAAAAGTGTAATTCCCTGGATATTGGAACCGTGCTTTTTGGCAACGTATGAATGACCCAGTTCATGTAATAGAACACATGTGAAAAGCAGGAGTGCTACTGATAAACCGAGAGCATACCGGAACCATAATGGTCCGACATCACGAAAGCCGAACTCAGGTGGATTATTTGCAAAAATATATCCGAACACAGGAAGTATCAGAAGAAATGTTATGTGCAATTTAATGGGGATACCCATTAATTTCCCTATTTGAATTGATGAATTCATGAAGTCCTCTCTTCTTTTAATTAAGCTTGATATGAGTTAAAAGTTACTTTTTCAATACTTTTCAATACTATATCCTTGATTTGATTTATTATTTGTTATACGTTTTGTGGCTGTGGGACAAAATTCCTCCATTCTTTCCTTTAAAAAATGAAAACACACAGACTTTGTTCCGTGCTACATTTCACATCAGTACTTATCCGTTGGAATAGGTATTTCATGTTGTCAATGCTCACT
>JBAQLI010000289.1:0-1578 GCA_049301735.1 Candidatus Methanoperedens sp. | reverse complement strand
ATGCAGTTGCACCTGCATCGGTATATGAAGAGCCTGCTTCAACAGTTACTGGATTAGAGCCAAGTACGCTGATGACCGGTTTTTTTGTATCTACCACATTGACCAGTCCTGTCTTCTGATCAGCATTATTGTTGCTTGAGTCTTTTACATTATAGGTGACAGTATATGTGCCAACGACTGCTGCGTTAACAGGATTGACCGTTATTATGGAAGAGGTAATATTGCCGTCAATATCATCCGATGCAGTTGCACCTGCATCGGTATATGAAGAGCCTGCTTCAACGGATACTGGGTTCGAGCCAAGTACGGTGATGACCGGCGCGACGGTATCCTTAGCCGCAGTTTCCGCCTGCAGTTTAAGGTTCGCAGTCGTATTGTCTTCACCACTGATTGTAACTGGTAAATGATTAATATAATATCCTGTTTTGGAATAACTAAAGTTATAAGTACCGTTTGGCAGACCAGTGATCAAATAAAATCCGTCTGTTGATGTGGTATTCTCATAAGAGCCATTATTTACCAGCACCCCACCTAATACCTCGCCATTAATATTCGATACATAGCCGCTTAAATTATATTCCTCTGTAGATTGAGCGATCTGTCCAATTAATATCAAAATAACAATAATAATAAATGTTTTTCTAATTCCATTTCTAATCATAAACCATTCACCTTACTCCATTTTTTTCCCATTGATTTGGGTACGATTTATAAGTGTTTCTTGCTTATATATTTATCGCTTTTTAAATATAATAATCATCATCGTTATGCTCATTATATTAAATCTGATCATATACTTGTGTATACATTTTTGATATAAAAATAATTAAATATATTTCAAGGATATTTTGGTCTGTTTGTATTATTGTTTTTTAAGTAATGTTTGTATATTGATGATTTTATTCAGGAACTCCAAACCATTTTTAGAAATTTGATATTTATTGTTTCCATTGATAATATATTCCTTTTCAATCAGAAACTTTAGATATTCATTTGTCATTTTAGAATTTAAGTTCGAAGAATAAATAATTTTAGTCTTGTTTACACCACCATTACAGCAAGCTCTTAGAATTTCGATCATAAGTTCCATTTTTGTTCTTCTAATTCTTTTAATAATATCACCACCAATTAATAATATCAAATTCTCCCGGGATGTGGTTCACAATAATGCTTTTACTTTTTGTTACAATGCCCCTTTCTTCCAGATTTACTGGTCAGGGATATGATTCGATCCACTTTCAATCATATAAGTACCACAATCCCATGCCGTTTTTATTAAGAATCTACTTAACAGCTTTTTTGCATATATATTTATCGCTTTTCAAATATACTAATGATTATCCTTATACTCATGATATTGTATATAACATGCATTTAAACCAGGCCAATCAATTGTAAGAAAATCTTTTATCAATATTGAAACAAAGAAAAATACAATATTGTTTTAATTGGAGATTGTCGGAAAAGTCCTCTAACTTTAAAAAATTTTAATTATTGTTAAGACAAACTGTTCTGAATATTTTATCCAATAAACATTATGTAGCGAAGCATTTATATATCTTTAGAGTTATTTATAAC
>JBAQLI010000288.1:0-15501 GCA_049301735.1 Candidatus Methanoperedens sp. | reverse complement strand
AGCCAAAGCTGATGTTCCCAGAAAATTCATTGGGAAAAGAGTTTACGTGGTTGTATTAAAGAACTGAGTTTGGTCATATTAGGGGTTATCTAATATTTTTGTCCCACAGCCAATTTGAACGTAATTTTTATATAGAACCTCAAACATTGTTTTGCAAAAATCATATCCCGATTTTAAAATAAATATTAAATTAATCGGGACATCTGAATAAGACATAATAACACTATCAGGAGGATAATTATCTATGGCAGCACAACTTGGCGGACAGCCGATTTTCATTTTAAGGGAAGGTACTGAGAGAACACGCGGAAAAGAAGCCCGCAATAATAATATCATGGCGGCAAAAGCGGTAGCAGATGCAGTAAGGACCACGCTTGGCCCAAAGGGCATGGACAAGATGCTCGTAAGTGGAAGCGGAGATGTCATAATCACAAATGACGGAGTTACCATCCTCAGGGAGATGGAAATAGAGCATCCTGCTGCAAAAATGATTGTTGAAGTGGCAAAAACCCAGGATGACGAAGTCGGGGACGGCACTACGACAGCCGCAGTTCTTACAGGGGAATTGCTCATGCGCGCCGGGGAATTGATCGAACAGGACGTACATCCCACAATAATTGCTTCAGGCTACAGGGCTGCAGCAGATAAGGCAATTGAGATATTAAATGATATCACTCATACGATTTCCGAAAATGATGAGGACGCTCTCCTTAATATCGCAAGAACAGCAATGACCGGAAAAGGAGCAGAAGGGGCAAAAGAAAAACTTGCAGAAATAGTCGTTAAAGCGATCAAATCCATTGTGGATGAAGAGGACGGGAAGAAAGTAGTTGACATTGATAATATCAAGATAGAGAAAAAAGTCGGTCAAAGCATGGATGACTGCGAGCTTATCAAAGGCATTGTCCTTGATAAGAACAAAGCAAGTAACAATATGCCAAACAAGATCGTTGATGCAAAGATAGCACTCATTACAAGACCCATTGAATTCAGCAAAATGGAACTTGAAGCACAAATCAGTATTTCAACACCTGGTGAACTAACACAATACCTTGACCAGGAAGAACAGATCGTTCATGACATAGTCAACAGGATAGCAGCAACAGGAGCAAATGTTGTCCTCTGCCAGCTCGGAATCGAGGAGCTGGCTCAGTATTTCCTGGCAAAAGCAAACATCCTTGCAGTCGAACGTGTGGAGAAAAAAGACATTGATAAAGTTGCAAGGGCAATTGGTGCAAATCTTATAACAAGCCTTGATGATTTTGAAGCATCCGATATTGGGAAGGCCGGTCTTGTGGAGCTCAAAGGGCATGGCGAAGATAAGATGCTTTACATCACGGAATGCGTGAATCCGAAAGCTGTATCGATCCTGATACGCGGCGGCACAGAACATGTAGTGGAAAGTACCGAGCGCGCACTTGAGGATGCGCTAAGAGCAGTCGGTGTTGCGATCGAAGATGAAAAACTGGTCGCAGGCGCAGGTTCTCCTGAAATCGAGCTTGCTTTGAGGTTAAAAGATTACGGCTCAACACTAAAAGGAAGAGAGCAACTTGCTGTCATGAAGTTTGCCGAGGCCCTTGAAGTGATCCCGAAAACACTTGCCGAAAATGCAGGGCTTGACCCAATTGATAAACTTGTGGAGCTTAGAAGCCAGCATGAGCAAGGAAATAAGGATTTCGGGCTTAATGTGTTTACAGGAAATACGGAAGATATGTGGAAGAACGGAATTATCGAGCCTCTGCGTGTAAAGACACAGGCTATAAACTCAGCAACTGAGACCGCAATAATGATCCTGAGGATTGACGACGTCCTTGCTGCATCAGGCGGCGGGGAAGCAGGCCAGCAAGGCATGGCTGGTATGGGCGGTATGGGTGGAATGGGCGGGATGCCTCCAGGTATGATGATGTAAGGGTGGAATACTTTCACCCTGCTATCATCATATATTTATATCAAAAAAACAACTCGTATAATGGATTGAAGCGACAGGTGTTTCGTTATCAATCCTCATCCCCTACTTTTGATCGGAATAGATCTAACCCTGGCATAAATGATAGCCAGGGCTTCTTTTATTTAATCAAATTGAACATTCCAGCAAAAAATGCAAAGATATAAGTAATGATTAAACATCGTTAATAATCCTGATCAATATGACCGATTATTCCAAAAACAACTTAATGAAATTCATCAATTATAAACCCGGGGACATAGAGATATGCGATGTCACTTTGCGGGATGGCGAACAGACGCCCGGCGTAGCTTTTTCGACAAAGGAAAAAATCGCGATCGCCGAGAAACTTGACAGTATTGGCGTTGATGTTATTGAGGCCGGATTCCCGGTAGTATCGGCAGCTGAAGAAGCCACAGTCCGTGAAATCGCACACCTTGGGCTTGATGCAAAAATATGCTGTCTTGCACGCTCAGTTGCGAAAGACATTGATACTGCTCTTAAATGCGATGTGGATTTTATAAGCATCTTCATAGCAACATCTGATCTGCATCTAAAATACAAATACCATAAGACATTTGAAGAGGCTACATCCTGCGCCCTTGATGTGCTGGATTATGCTAAAGATCACGGCCTTATCGTGCGTTTTGCTGCTGAAGATGCAACCCGTACGGATATCCGGGTCTTAAAGTCCATTTTCAAGTCAGCGGAAGATCACGGCGCTGATTATGTCAGTATCGCCGACACTGTAGGAATATTGAATCCCAGTACTGCGTTCTACCTTGTCAGTGAGATAAAGAAAACCATAAAAACCAAGTTGTGTATCCACTGCCATAACGATCTGGGCATGGCTGTTGCGAACACGCTCAGCGGTGCCGAGGCAGGAGCTTTCCAGCTTCATACCACGGTCAACGGGATCGGCGAACGCTGCGGCAATGCAGCTCTTGAAGAACTGCTTGTGAGCCTGCGCGTTCAATACGGTATTGAGAAATATGATGTAAGCAAATTGATGGAGCTTTCAAAGCTTGTCGAAGAATATGCAGAAATACCGATCCCGAAAACAAAAGCGATAGTGGGATCAAATGCCTTTGCCCATGAATCAGGGATTCACGTTGCTGCTGTTCTTGAGGAACCCATGACTTATGAGTTATTCGCTCCTGAAATGGTAGGCGCCAAACGGGAAATAATTATCGGGAAACACACAGGTTCAAAGGCCTTAAAGGGTGTAGTGCAAAAAATGGGATATGATCTGACGCATGAGCAGATGTCCACGCTTCTTGATAAGGTCAAGAAATGCAGCGAGGCCAAGAAAAAGGTATCATGCAGCAGGCTTTCAGAGTTTATAAAGGAACTTGAGTGAAACTGGTTCGAAGATCCAAAACGATTTATTAAAAAATCTTCGAAGAATGGAGATTATTTTATTTCCCTTTCTTCCTGATAATCGCCACATCACCAAGAGTGGTTCCCCTGATGAACCCGCTGCCCCTCTGGTCCTTCGAAGATACCCTTTCGGTAAGTTTGATATTTAATGTGGTTTCAAGCTTTTTCCGGACTGTATCCTCGGGTATAAGCTCTTCACGTTCGATCTTCCTGATCAGGGTAGCTTTTTCCATCATCTTGGAAGCAAGATCTTCGATGGTCAATCCCTGGGATTCCCTTGCTTTCTTGATGACCTGCGCATAATCCGGCAGGATCTCGTCTTCGAGTTTATCAAAAGCATCCCTTTTCGGCCTGTGTGTCACTATTACCCTTTCTGTCGGAGCCATTTTTCTTGACACTGGCGTCCACTTATCCTGCGGTTTTCCATATTGGGCGCATTTGCTGCATACATCCAATATAGTCCCTTCGACTGTCACACGAATAGGGTTTCCTTTTATATTAGTACCACAAATTTCACATTCCATCACATCATCTCGACGAAAACTCTATATACCGTCCACGCTTAAATATCATTCGATGTCAGAATCTCAGGATAATACCCAGGAAAGTCCGGTCTCGATGGGGAACAATGATTTTTCACGCTACCTGATGGACAGGATAAAGATGCTTGAGGAAAGGAACAATCTCCTCAGGGAACAGGCCAATAAGGTAGAAATGGAAAAGCGTTTTACTGAAAGCCAGGTGCTTAACTACGAAAGAGAGATACGGCAGCTGAAAAGTGAGCTTGAACGAATAAAAACCCCTCCGCTTGTTGTGGGTACGGTTGTGGATGTTCTTGATGGCGGGAAAGTGATAATCAGGAGCAGTACAGGCCCACAGTTCGTTGTCGGATCAACCCAGTTGATCAACAGCTCAGAACTTGTGCCTGGAACTTCGGTTTCTTTAAACTACCAGAGCCTTGCTGTTGTGGGTATCCTTCCGTCATCAAGAGACCCATTCGTACATGGTATGGAGGTCATAGAATCTCCTAACGTTTCATATTCGGATATAGGGGGTCTTGAGGAACCGATCCGTGAACTTCGTGAGACTGTCGAACTGCCGCTTACAAAACCAGAGGTATTCGAACGTATCGGGATTGAACCTCCCAAAGGCATATTGTTATACGGCGCCCCGGGAACAGGAAAATCCCTGCTTGCAAAAGCCGTTGCAAACCAGACAAAAGCAACATTTATCAGGATAGTGGGTTCGGAACTTGTGCAAAAATATATTGGTGAAGGAGCGCGGCTTGTAAGGGACCTTTTCAAAATGGCAAAAGAAAAATCACCCAGCATTATATTCATAGACGAGCTTGATTCCATAGGAGCAAAAAGAATTGATTCGGCTACATCAGGGGATCGTGAAGTCCAGCGCACATTGATGCAGCTGCTTTCGGAAATGGATGGATTCAATCCAAGGGGAAATGTCAGGATCATCGCTGCAACCAACAGGCCTGATATTCTTGATCTTGCTCTTCTTCGCCCGGGGAGATTTGACCGTTTTATCTCTATCCCGATGCCAAACAAGGATGCCCGGAAAATAATCCTTAAAATTCATTCCAGGAAAATGAAGCTATCAGGAGAAGTTGATTTTGATGAGCTTTCCTCACTTACTGATGGTGCGAATGGTTCCGACCTGAAGGCGATCGCAATGGAAGCAGGAATGTTCGCAGTGAGGGAGGAGCGTTTTGGTGTTGGAATGGAAGACTTCCAAAAGGCCATCAGAAAATTATTGATCGCTCCCTCAAAACTGAATCTACATTCAGAAGGCATGTTTGCCTGAATGAGGAGATAGTAACCTATTTCTTGCTGGTTGTATATAGGGCAATGAATTAGCTGAGGAATTAATGGAAACGATTGCGAATATGCTTGAAAAGATCCTTGACGACTTGCAGTCAGTCGGGGGTGTCGAACTTTGCGCAATTGTTTCAAAACAAGGGTTACTTATGGTTTCCAGGGAAGCAAGTCCGGGACTTGATAGTGAAGCATTCGCTGCTTTAACTGCTACGTTATATATGTCGGCTGAATCTACCACAATACGATTGAGTAAACAGAAACCCAAATCCATAATTGTTCAAACTAATGATAAACAGCTAATAACATATGCAGCCGGCCCCGATGCTTTGATAGTTGTTCTTGTGGGGAACGAAGGTTATATTGGCCTTATCTTGAGTGAGATAAAAAAAGCCGCAGAAAAAGCTATTAATGTCATATAAAAACCTCGAAAACTTTAATATTGAGTCTAATAATTCTGCTTGCGGCCGGATGCATCACAAAGGAGGATAACAATATGGAGAAGATTTCGATTTCAGCAGATGGATTTAAAGAGGGGGACACGATACCTGACGAATTTACGTGTAATGGCAAGGATATTTCACCTTCACTTTCCTGGAAAGGGATACCAACGGGGACAAAAAGTATTGCGTTGATAATGGATGACCCGGATGCTCCGGGAGGGACATTCGTCCACTGGGTGCTATATAACATTCCTGCCGGGATTTTGAAGCTGCCAAAAGGCATGCCACGTAACCTTACAGATGGAAGCATGCAGGGTATGACTGATTTTGGACAACCCGGATATGGAGGTCCCTGTCCTCCCCCCGGAAAACCGCACAGGTATTATTTTAAGGTGTATGCGCTGGATATAAACCTTAACCTGCCACCGGGCGCTTCAAAGAATCAGCTTGAGAGCGCCATGAAAGGCCACATACTGGCAAAAGGTGAACTGATGGGTAAATATCAGAGATAATTGATAGGAAAATATATCACCTATAGCAGTAAATTAAAAGGTAAGGGTTATAAAAGGTGAGATCATGACCACACAGGATAATTTAAATGAAGCTTTTGTTGGAGAATCACAGGCGAACAGGAAATATCTTGCTTTTGCTGATAAAGCCGAGCAGGAAGGCTATAAGCAGGTAGCGAAACTATTTCGCGCAGCTGCTGACGCTGAGACCGTACATGCCAAGAACCACCTGCGGGTGATGGGGGGCGTGGGAAAAACAATGGATAATCTTAAAAGCGCAGTATCCGGGGAAACAGCGGAATTCAAGGACATGTACCCGAAATTCATCGAGCAGGCAAAAAATGAAAATGCATCGGATGCCGTGATACTCAGCTTCGATGTGGCAAACCAGGTGGAGAAGATCCATGCAGGTCTTTACCAGAAAGCTCTTGATAATCTTGGCAAGAACAAGGAAACTGAGTATCATGTTTGCCAGATATGCGGCAATACGGTAGAAGGAGAAGCTCCTGATAAATGCCCTATATGTAATGCACCAAAATCGATGTTCAAAAAGGTAGATTGAGGCGATGATAATGGCAAAAAAACTTGCGATAATATATGGTACAGGCTTTGGCAACACTGGCTTGATGGCAAAAGCCATCGAAGAAGGGGCAAGGGAGTCAGGTCTTGATGTTTTGATCAAGAAGGTGGATGAAGCAACCCTGGCTGATGTTGAAAACGCAGATGCAATAGCAATAGGCTTAGCAACCTACAAGGGCGCAGGAATGCCATCGGTTATTAAATATGTGGAAAGCCTGGCGAAAGTTCCCCTTAAGAACAAAGTCGGAACAGCCTTCGGATCATACGGGTGGAGTGGAGAAGGACCCCTTTTCATAACGAAAGTGCTTTCCAGCTATGGGATGAGTGTAATTGATCCGCCTCTTCGGATAAAACGAATCCCTGAAGAAGAAGGCCTTGAGGAATGCAGGAATCTCGGAAAATTGATTGCGGATAAGATTACTAAATAATTCCAAACCGTGAAAAAAGAACTTCTGAAGAAATGTAAGGCTCTGGGAATACCTCTTGTGGGTTTTGCGCCCGTTGACAGATGGAAAAACCCGCCAGATGAGCTTCCCAATGTTTTATCGCCATGGATACCTGAAGAATTCTGGCCGCAATCCATTTATCCTGAAGCTAAAACGGTAATAGTGATCGGTCTGCCCATATCATTACCCATAGTTGAGACTGCGCCCTCTATTTATTATCATGAACTTTATAAAACAGTGAATTCAATGCTTGATTCTAAAGCATATGAAATCGCGAATTTCCTGAATGAAAAAGGATTCAGTTCTATATATCTCCCAAGGGATGGTTATGGTGATATAAAAATTTTGATAGATAAACCGTTCGCATTTTTTTCTCATAAACACGCTGCATACCTTGCAGGATTGGGTTCTTTCGGTCACAATAATGTACTGCTTACTCACGAATATGGGCCAAGGGTCAGGTTCACTTCGATTTTCACCTCGGCAGAAATAAAACCTGATCCTGTAAAAATCAAGGATCTATGCACCCACTGTCTGATATGTGCAAAAAATTGCCCTGTTGGCGCAATCCCGACAAGAGGCGATTTCCCGCCACCTGTTGATAAAAGAGCGTGTGCAATACGCAGCGCCGAACTGAGGGACGAATTCAGGTCGCCGTGTGGGATTTGTATTAAAGTTTGCCCTGTGGGAAAGGACAGGGAATTGTTTGGGAGGAAGAATATGGCCATATATTCCAAAAATAAAAAATTTGAGAAATATCACCATGCGTGGGAGCATGTGAGGAAATACGGGAGTAAAGGATAAGGAATCTTACCATATCAACTACATCAAAATTTACGATTGATCATGTAGTCTGCAACCCCG
Source organism: Candidatus Methanoperedens sp. (assembly GCA_049301735.1). GTDB lineage: Archaea > Halobacteriota > Methanosarcinia > Methanosarcinales > Methanoperedenaceae > Methanoperedens. The sequence continues at coordinate 7,506 of JBAQLI010000288.1, read as the reverse complement.
ACGAGTATCCTTTTTGCATCAGAATCAGGGAGTATATTCAGGGCTGATTTACCTTCTTCCACAAAGCTGATAGCCTTATTCATGGCATAATCAATCGAGCCTGATCCTCTCAAATCAATAAGAGCTGCTGATACTTCACTTTTTGAGGCATTACTTTTCCCAAGCGCTTCAATATTAACTCCTTTTGAATGTGCATGAATTATGATAAGAGTATTTTTTCCTTCTATTATGTCACCACCCTGTGCTTTTCCAAGTATTTCTTCAGGTGTGATAAGATCTATTACATCATCGTATATCTGGAATCCAATGCCTGCCAGGCGGCCAAAATCCCATAAAGCTTTTGATCTCTCTTTGTCTGCACCTGATAGTATGGCGCCTATTTTCATAGCGGCTGCGAAAAGGATGGCGGTCTTATTTTCCACCATATGCAGGTATTCTTCCTCAGTTACATCATACCTCCCCTGGAAATCCATATCCATCCATTGTCCTTCACATATTTCCACACAAGTTCTTGACATGATCCCAACGCATTCAACAATAAGCGACGGTTCACTTTTACTATACACCAAAATCTCTATCGCTTTGGAGAATAGGGCATCTCCCGCGATGATCGCCTTCGGGACGCCCCATTTCCTATGAACAGTCGTGATACCTCTTCGAATGTCTGCTTCATCCATGATATCATCGTGTACAAGTGTGAAATTATGTATCAATTCAAGTGCAACTGCTGCCGGGAGGACATCTTCCGGCTTGCCTCCTACAGCTTTGGCAGCCAGTAACATTGATGAGGGACGAAGCCTTTTTCCTCCGGCATCAAGCAGGTGGCGCATGGCATAATATAATCCATCCGGATTACTAACAGGAAGATGTACTGGTATGTTGTCATCAATAATCCTGGCAATTTTCTTAAGGTTTTCCTGTTCATGATCAATTCTTAGTACCTTATGGAATCCTATTGTATCATATTGATCTATTAGATCGTCTCCACAAGCACCATACTTATTGAGTTTAGATTTTACAGTTCCGTAACATCCAATATTCATATTTAACCTCTCCTTTAATAATTTTATATATTCTCATTTATCATTTCAAGAAATTATTTTTCCATCTTTTATCCTGATTATTCGATCTGTTTTTTCACCCAGTTCAGGCTCATGTGTTACCAGAACGATGGTCTGCCCTTTTTTATTCAATTCCCTGAACAGGTCAATTATCTGATTTGAGGATTCAGTATCCAGATTAGCAGTTGGTTCATCTGCCAGAAGGATAGCAGGTTGATTGGCAAGAGCCCTGGCAATGGCGACCCGCTGCTGCTGGCCCCCTGAAAGTTCGTTTGGAAAATGATGCGTTCTTTTTCCAAGACCCACAATGTCAAGTAAAGATTCGGCATGATCACACTTTTGTCCGGCCATCATCATCGGGAGTAGAACATTCTCAAGAGCATTCAGTTCCTTAAATAAACTGAAAAACTGGAAAACAAATCCGATTTTTTTCAATCTCAATTTCGCCTTTTTATCATCATCCAGGGATGAGACATCAATACCATCAATGATAATTTTCCCTGAAGTAGGCGAATCAAGAAGTCCAATTACATTTAGCAAAGTTGATTTGCCACTTCCTGAAGAACCCATAATGGCTACGAATTCACCGCGTTCGATCATATGATCGATTCCACTCAGGGCATTTACCTGGATCTTGCCCATACTATAGGTTTTGTTTATCCCTTTTAATTCGATCAAATTATCCACTCCATATGGCTTTGATAATGTTTGTTTTTGAAGCGATAGCTGCCGGGTAAAGTCCGCCTAAGATACATGTAATTAGTATGGAAATATTCACAACTATTATTGACTGGTTGGATATCCATGGAATAATTAGAAGTTTCATACCATATTCAGGCTCCATTATCAACGGATTTTGCTTCATCAAACCGATCAGAATCAAACTGACAATAGTACCCAAAACAGTTCCAGCTATGCCAATAAAGAGGGCTTCGGTCAAATAAATTTTAAGAACCATTGAGTTTAATCCACCTATGGCTTTTAACACACCAATATCACGGATCTTATTTTTCACGGTTGTATATATTATAAGACTGATAGCGATAGCTGCAACAAATATCGAGATCGCGGATGTCAATAGGGAAATGACTCCAAAAGTCTCGATCATTCCAGCTGTGCCTGCTGAAAGTTCCTGCCATGTCTTAACATTGGGAAACAATGTTTCTTTTTGTATAATAGTCTGGAACTTTGTACTTTCAGAGGCATCCTCAAGCCGTATTACGACAATATTAGCTTCATCCTGTTTGATAATTTCTTTAACTACATCATATGTTGCTATTATGCCATATCTATCAAGTTCCCATGTTCCGGTACTTATAACGCCTTTGACCCTGAATTTTATCGGAACGCTGTCTTGATATTTGAGAAGAACGGTATCCTCGACATCGACTTTTAACAATTCAGCCAATGATGTGCCTATCAGCAATTCATTCTTATCCTTATCATCGAGGAATTCACCTCTATCTATGGTTTCAGTTAATGTGGAGGCCTTTTCCTCAAGTGATGGCTTTATACCAAATATTGCAATTCCGATTTTTTCAGATCTTGATGTGATCTCAATATTGCCAGATAATCTTGGCGCTACTCCTGCTATTCCCTTTATCCCTGTTACTTTTGATATAACACCTTCGGAATTGTAGATGGTGGTTTTTCCTTTATCTGGCTGTATCTGGAGGTGACCTGTGTATACATCAACCGCAGTTCCTACAAATGCACTCTGCAATCCATTATTTAGTGCTGCAGTAAAAACCGGGCCTATTACTCCAATGGTTATTGCAAGAATGACCATTAATGTCTCACGCCTCCTATTAAATAAATCCTTTATCGCAAGGAACATCCATGGATTCATAATTTTAGTTTTTCCTTTTTTTCCAGAAATATACTGGTATTCCTATTGTGATGATTCCGATAACGAGAGGGAGCACATTTTGCTGGTCAGATGGGTTGATCACAAGTACGAGTTCTTTTTGGATATCATGTTTACCGAAGCTGTCTTCATAGCTTAACTTTAAAATAACCGGCCTTTTTCCAGCATTGGCAGCATCCAGTGTAAAGATGGCATTTGAATAATCATCTCTTTTTATTTCCCCAAGATACGCAATTGTGTCACCTCCAAGTTCCGATTCTAAACGCGCTATTACACCTTTTGCATCTCCTGTCCCTGAATTTTCGATCTTCATTGAAATAGTGAATTGTTGTCCCTGTTTCAGGCTGGAAGGTTCGGTCGTTTTCTTTGCAATGTCAAGTTTTGCCCTTCCTGCAGCGACTATACCTATTAGTTTAGTTTCATTATGTTCTACACCCCTCTCGTCCAGATAATTGAGTATAAGGTCGATCGGGTAATTTTTGACAGCTGCATCCTTTTCTATAGAGAACCAGAATTCAGACACTTCTTTTGAACCATGTGGCATATCTTTATAAACTTGTTCAGAATCCGATTTTAACGGTAAGAGTTCTTTATCCCTCGGAGTAAGTGTGAGCTTTAGCCATTTGATATCATTATCGCCGACATTTTCAAATGATACAGCGAGCTTGAAAACCTCACCAGGTTCAACCTGTGAGCTATTTAATCCTGCGGACACGTCCAGGATCTCTATAAGCGTATTACCTTTTACTGCAAGAGTGATCTTGCCATTATATTCATTTTTCTCATCATAATAGATAGAATATGGTATGTCATAGGCACCATATTTCGCACTCCTGTCCACGTCGATCTTAAAAACCGTTTTTCTTGAACCTTTAGGTGGCAAATTGAAATATGAAGCATATTCCGAACCTCCGTTTCCAATAAGATATCCCGGATTGCTAATTTCTCCAAGTTTATTATTTGGGTTTACAGAAGCAGAAAAAGGATCCCGCAAGAATAGGTATATTCGTATATTATCGATAGACACTTCCTCGTTGTTCTGGATAATAAATTCTATCCCGACGTTCCTGTCTTCAGGCGATAAATATGGAGTTGAAACAACAGATGTAACATTAAACGGATTTTGCTCGGGGGCAGCCTGTGTGGCTGTTAACGAGCTCAACATTGCGAATAAAGCAAGGATAGGAATTAATCTCATTCCGGTCACCAGATTTCCTTAGTTCCACTGCTCAGATTCAGTCCAGCAACACCTATTATGATCAAAACAATCGACATAATTTTCACAAGAGTAAATGGCTCCTTAAAGTAAATCATCCCAATAATTGCGATCAGGGCTGTCCCAAGACCAGACCAGACCGCATAGGCTATACTTACATCGATTGATTTGAGAGTAAAATTCAATGAAATCAGACTGAGTAAATAAAATATAAACATTAATATAGATGGCAGTGTCTTCGTAAAACCCTCTGAAAATTTCATAGAAGCAGTACCAGACACTTCAAAAACTATTGCTAATATTAGATAAAACCAATTCATATTTTTCAATTTCTCCATTAAAAATTATTAATTCACTGTAATCATTTTCCTATATTTTATCAGGGCTTCAAGATTGAATGAAGTAGTTAATTCTCTGGAGCCCGCACAATATACTGGGGGATCCAAAGGAGTTGCCAAGGCACAATAAAATCCATTTATCTTCCAGTTCCCATTCTTTTTTTGTTCATTCAAGATATGCTTTATAGCTGTCTCTAGCGGCTTGCCATCATAACCAGTGTTGATCAAAGAAATCGTAGCCAATGCCGTATGAAGTTCATTTCCCCATCCACCATCGGGATCCTGAGTTTCCAAAAGATATTCTCTTATAATTACAATAGATGGTTCAAGTTCTTTGACATTGCCATCCCTGTATGCTTTTGTCAAATAGTATGTGAATACATAAGGCGATGGATAATACAGGGTACCGTTAATAAAAGACCTGTCATTAACTACACCATTCAGATATGTGACTATACCTTTCTGAGTTCTATTTTTTAACGAATATGCATAAAGAAGATTTGCATTGACACTTGCATCGAAATCATTCTTTTTATAATAATCGTAGAAAAGATTCGAAGAATTAAGGAATTCTTCTGAACTTATCCAGGTTAAGAATGTCCCATCCGGTTTCCTATAATCAAGCATATAGTTAAGGGTTTCATCACTGATGTTATATCCACTCTCCACTAAACCAGAATATATTATTGCAGTATCATCAATATCAGGTGGTCCCTGGTATTCCAAGGGTATGCCTACTTGATCTTTCCCATAGAATCTCCATACACCATGTGTTTCTCTATTTTTCAGAAAGTAATTAATTATCTTGTTTTTCATTTCCTGCACAATTTCTTTCGTATTTTTATAATCATCAAGATTTAATGTATGAAGAATAAATCCGGAATCAAATAGAACAATCTGTTCTTCCCCAAACAGCATTTCAGGAAAATTTGAAATATAAGAATGAAAACCACCGCTTTGGAGCTGATTATCGTGCAAAAAATATAAACCCTTTTCAACTCTCAGATCAATAATTTCCTTTGTGACTTTATCATTATCCAATATTTTATCATAATTTCCAGTAAGGTCATCCTGATAATAAACCAATACTGATAATATAACCAATGTTAAAATAACTGTAAAAATTATTAAAAATAATTTTTTTGAATTCATAATTAACCTCTATTGATAGTGGATACTGCTGATTTGGAAAAAACCTGTCTTGATAGGATTTTTGTGAGATTTTCCCGTAAAGAAATCCCCTCTACGATTATATAACCAAAGTCGAGAAAGAACCAGGCAAGCCAGTTCAACAGGGGTAACCAGCCTATAAAGACCAGAATCAACAGTATAGAAAGACCGATATTCCTGTCCCTCAGGAAATATACGAGGGCACGATATTTGTTTGAAAAGTCGGATGAATCACTTTTTAAAACTTTCTTTGCCCATTCCGCACCAACTTCATCTGCAAATAATGTTATTAGAATTACGGCAAATAAAAGCCAGTTAAAACCATCAAATATATTGAAAATAAAATATGATCCGATATAAGCAATAGTACCAATGAAAAAAGGCGGAATTGTTGTTTTTCCCATCGCAGTTACACCAATAACAAGTGCAAGAAAAATTACCGCTGTCGGGCTATTTATCAGGGCAAGTTTGAGGGCTACTACAAAACTTATGGCAGTTGCCAGTATTGCCAGGTTTTTCGGAAATCTATTCTCATCGTATGCATCGTCTACAAATTTTAATATCGCACCTATTGCAAAATATGACATGAATAATTCTGCCACATTTGGAATAATGTCATAAAATGATTTATCTGAGAATTTGGAGTATAACATTGAAACAGTTATAACAAGTCCAATAACACAAACAATGCCAAATACTAGAATCATGAAAGAATAATAATTCCGGCTTTTTACTTCTTCGTTCATAATTTATCTCCTTATTTGATAGCCGGCAATTATTCCTTGATATTTTGAATTATCACAATCAATGCAACTTTTTTTTTCATTAAAAATATTACAATAAAATATCTCCTTCGCAGAAAAATCATCAAGCTCAAGGCCTGTAGCTTCACATTTATATCCCATAGGCCTCACCTTTTTCACCACTTGTGTTCTTTGTCGATACCAGCTTTTTTGTATTTGTCATTAATTCAAACCTCTCCATGTTTATTACATGATCATGCATGAAATCATACCATACATAAAATTGATTATTAAGATAAATTACAGAAACAGAAGAAGTGTATTAACAAAAAAGGCGAAAGTATTACGCGTAATACTTATAAACCCCTTCAGTGTTTAATGCATGCCAAATTGTTCAATTTTAAGGTGGGAAGGCATATGAAAATCCGTAAAACGATATCAATGGAAAGTAATGATCTTAAAACGCTGAAACCTTTTCTGGATGCAACCGGCGATAACTTGAGCTTAGCTTTGCGAAAATTGATAGAATCGTATAATGAGCAAAAGAGTATGAGCAGTATTTCTGGCGCTGCGCAACAAAAGATGATATTACGAAATCAAATTGTAGAAAACAGGATAGCTGAACTTATACCAGTGCCGCTGGTCAAATGGTTTGTTAAAACCAGCACTGGTGTACCCCCTTTAGGGACATTCCGGCAAATCATTGAAAAATTCCCAAAACTGCTTGGAATAGAAAAAATAGCACTTTCTGATTATATAAAGATGATAAAATTATATGAGGAAATATTTGGTTATCAGATACACCAACATATAGAGGCAGATCCCGAATATAAAAATATCAAAATCTATTTCGAGGCAGAAAATCCTGATGATTTAAAAGGAACTGTTGTCAACTATTGTTCGATGCTAGCTCATAATCCTTTTAATTTGAAAATAATTAAGGTAGTAGAGTCTCCAAATCTGTATATAGTCGATTATGAAAAATGCCATAGCGTCAAGATAGACTTGTTACTTTTTAAATATATAACTAAATATTTTAATTTATGTGTTTCGCAGCATCCTTATTATTTTCTTAAAATGAATAATAAACGGTCAAATATTCTGTAGTGTA
>JBAQLI010000287.1:0-2791 GCA_049301735.1 Candidatus Methanoperedens sp. | reverse complement strand
TCCGACAAACCGAGGGTAATTATTAGGATTTTAAGCTGGTTTTGAGGAGAAAAATCTATTTTTCTTTAAGAAAATGGTAAAAATCATATCCGGGGGATAAAATTATGAGGGTTAAACGACAATCTCGCATAGAGAACTCGCCAAAGGAACAATAATAGATATTCTTCATCAAACAGGATTAAGTAGAGATGATCTATTGGAATTGTTATAATTCCAGAACCAGACTCCCCCCAATCTTGCTACCTCTTCGCCCTCATTCTGATAAAATTGCGTGGGGTTTCGCGGAAGCGCCGGAAATTTATCGTCGTTTGTTTATAAAAATCTTCTCGTAATCCCAGTTCCTCACTCTTGCTGCCTCCTTCCTACTCCTTTCGTGGGAATTCCGGTGCTGCAGGAGGAGCGTGGGAAGGATGGGGTGGTGTCGACTCAGATTACTTTCCCTCTACTTATCAAAATATTATAAATAATGAAGAACATAATAAGTCAATGTTACTTGATGGATATAAAGCAAATATGAAGGGTGAACCGATCCATGTAATTTGTGCTTTTTCACCTACTATCCGTGTGATAACTATTTATCGTCCTGATGAAAATAAATGGATAGAATACAAAAGGAGAAAATAGATGCAAGAGAAATGCCAATTTTGTGGCGGCGTTGTAAATAAGAAAACGGTCAGTCTTGACCTGTGGAAGAAGGAAAAATTGTATGTTTTCAAAAACGTACCCGCTAAGGTATGTGAACAATGCGGTGAGAAATACTTTTCTTCCAAAATTTATGGTATAATTGACAAGCTCCTGAAAGAGAAATCAAAACCAGACGAAACAATGGTAGTTCCTGTTATCTCTTTGAAGAAGTTTGCGGACGAAGCTGAAGCTATCAATTAGTCGTTTTATAAAATTTAAGGAACTTCATGGAAACCAGCTCCCCCACTCTTGCTGCTTCCTCGCCTCTCCCCTCACGCGAATCTGGTGATGGGGTGGGGGCGCCATGGTACAAATTGCAGCTTTTTTTTATGAATTTGAAACATCAGATTACTTTCACAGTGCATAGATAACTAATATGTAATAGATTATTAATAGGAATAATTAAATAATAAGATAACTGAGCATTAAATGAGAAATCTAAACCATAAACAGAGAGCCCACCTCAAGGTAATAGAAAAATTGGAAGAGAAGGGAACTTCCTCAAAATTCATGCTTGTGAAAACTCTATTTTTGCTTGCCAATGAGGAAAATGTAGGGCGTCTCATCAAGTTCTATAACTTTTTCCCTTATAAATTTGGTCCATTTTCCAATGTTTGTTACACAGATTTTTCAATTCTGGAACGCGAAGGGTACTTAATGGAAAATGAAAAACACTTAGCATTGACCCTGAAAGGAAGGGGAGCTGTCAATAGCATTAGCTCTCCGTTAGCCTTGAAAATAAAGAGAGTCATAAATAAGTTCAATTCAGACCATGAAATAAAAGAGTATGTTTATAAAAATTATAAAGAATACACAATAAAAAGTGAAATTATTCCACATGCAGAGAAACGAGAAATCTTTTCGGGAATTTATACAATTGGTTATGAAGGCAAAGATATTGACGCATTTCTTAATATTTTGATAAAAAATGAAATTACCCTTTTAATTGATGTCAGAAAAAATGCTTTCAGTATGAATTTTAGTTTTACGAAAAACAAATTAATGAACTATCTTGAAAAAACAGGAATCAAATACATTCATACGCCTGAATTTGGGATCGATGGAGAATTAAGAGAAAGTTTGTCAACGATAAATGATTATCAGAATTTATTTAAGAAATACGAAGCTACAACCTTAAAAGAAAATTATGAAAAAGTATTGCATATCGTAAAATTAGGTCAAGAAAAAAGAGTGGTACTCATGTGTTTTGAAGAAAATAAAAACATGTGTCATAGGGGTGTTATCGCAAAGAATATTGAAAAACAAACCGGAGTTGTAACACACCTTTGAATGAAAAAATCCTTGTACTGGTAAGAGCAATACCTGAAAAAGTGAAAGATATGGGTATTTGATTTGTATTGCGGGAATAAATGAAAATAATGAGTGGAGAAGATTATATCCCTTCAAATTCAGCTATGGAGAAGGGCTGGTTGATTTTGGAAAGAAAGATCTCATTGATGTAGTTCTTGCAGATCCAGATAACGATAAAAGAAGGGAGAGCAGGAAAGTTATCACTCATGAAAATCTGAATTCAAAATTAAATGATGAAGAAGTACTTCAACGAATTATTCCTTTGGTTTCTTCGATTGAAAAATTGAAAAAAGAGGAGGCCAGTTTAGGAATAATCAAACCAGAATTAAATGGAATTGATATAACAATTAACAGCACTGATATTTATGATCAACAGACATATTTTTCACTTGTGGATGATTATTTGGAAACTTTGGAATCGCGTGAAAAAGTGAAGATGCCAGTGGAATTAAGATACAAATTCAAGTGCAAGGATGAACCTGAATGTAAAGGGCACAATATAATTTTAATCGACTGGGAACTTAATGAGCTTGTAAGAAATGTAATGCGAAATGAGAAGGATAAAAAGATTATTGAAGACAAAATAAAATTAAAATTTTTTGATTTCATGAAAACAAGAGACCTTTATTTTTTGATGGGCAAACACTTTCGATTTGGTACTTGGATAATTATAGCCCACATTCCGTACCTTTACATTTAGAGTTTTCTCTAATTAATTATGCCTCGCAGCGTCTTGATTTTTAAATTTCATAAAATGTTTATAGAATTAATATATTACATTATTTAATGTGTTATC
>JBAQLI010000286.1:0-6780 GCA_049301735.1 Candidatus Methanoperedens sp. | reverse complement strand
TTTTAATATCGGCACTGAAGAGTTCGGTGTCGAGATCATGAACGTGCAGGAGATCATCCGCATGACAAATATCACAAAGATACCGCAGGCATCAGGATATGTTAAAGGAATAATCAACCTTCGCGGCAGGATAATCGTGGTGATAAACCTCAATGTGATAATGGGCATGGAAAGCAAAGAACATAATGAGAATACACGCATCATTGTCGCGGATATCGGCGAGACAGTGATGGGTTTTATCGTTGATTCGGTGAGTGAGGTAATACGCCTCCCTGAAAGCAGTGTTGAGCCAGCACCTGCTGTCATTGCCAATAAGATAGGTACGGAATATGTGCGAGGCGTGGGTAAGATGGAAGACAGGCTGCTAATCTTGCTTGATCTTGATAAGATACTCAGCGCAAACGAACTTCATAATGTAAATGCCATAGCCACCGAAGCTGCAGCAGTGACCGTATAAAGGCGCTACTTTTTTCTTTTTTGTTCACACATTTTTCACAAATCCATTTATAAATCGGTAAATTTAATTTGTCATTAACTGAAAATTTTTGGAACGAGCGAATATTATGGAAATCAAAGACATCAGCATAAAATACAAAATTATAATTTTTGGATTGATTCTCTCGATAATACCGGTGATAATCATAGGTTTATATGCCTATAATGAAACAAAAAGCTCATTAAACGCAGAGATACAGAATAAATTAACAGAACAGGTTAAACTGGAAAAAGATACTGTAGATATGACATTTTCTCTTGCACAGAATACTGTCAACAATTCACTCGGAGTTGCAAAAGCCCAATTCTATTCCAGGGGAAAACCCAGTATCGTAAATGGCAAGATGCAACTGGGCGACAATTACGTACTGAATGGGAACTTTGAGATTGTAGATTCAGTTAAAAATATGGTAGGGGGTACAGCAACGGTATTCCAGGTGATAGGGGAGGAAGCGGTCCGGATTTCCACAAATGTGATCAATACCGATGGTTCACGTGCGGTAGGAACAACAGTTTCAAAACCAGTGTATGATGCTGTTATAATTAGAGGTGAAACATATTATGGCAGGGCATGGGTGGTTAATGCATGGTATCTGACAGCTTATGAACCTATTAAGGATGGATCGGGAAAGATAATCGGTATTTTGTATGTTGGTATTCCTGAGGATCCATTCGTAAATCATATCAAAGAGAAGATGAAAAGCATAGTCGTGGGAAAAACAGGTTATCTTTATGTTATTGACTCAAATGGCAACCTGATCATACATCCGGACAGGGAAGGGGAGAATCTCTATGAATATGATTTCATTAAAGAAATAACACAAACAAAGGAAGGATATATCCAGTATCCATGGGAAGGAAGGGATAAAGTAGTTGCATATACTTATTATGAGCCCAGGGATTGGATAATAGCTTCAGGAAGTTATCTTGAAGATTTCAGCGATCCGATTTATGCAATAAGGAATGGCCTGATAATAGTAATCTTAATTTTTTCAGTATTGGGGTCGATTATTGGAATATGGTTTTCAAGATATCTCACCAGACCAATCGGCAGAATGCTTCGCATCTCCAATAAAATTGCAGCAGGCGACCTGACAGTCGTGGTGAAAAGCCTTTCAAAAGATGAGATAGGACAGTTATTCGGTGCTCTGGCTACTATGACCGAAAACCTGAGATCAGTTATCGGAAAAGTACAAGGCTTTGCATTAAAAGTAGCCTCTATGGCTAGTGAACTTTCAGCATCAAGTGAAGAGATGAAAGCATCCACTGACCAGATATCAAACACCACACAGGACATTGCAACGGGTGTAAGCTCGCAGGCTTCCAAGATGGCTGAGATCACCCGTGCTATGAAGGAAATGTCTGAAAGCGTCCAGCAAGTCGCGGTGAATTCCCAGAAGGCAGCTGAAGGTGCAACTGCTGCCAGCACAACTGCACAGAACGTAGGCAGGTTGTCAGAAGATGTGGCCAAAAAGATGTCCGAAATCCAATCAACTGTAGATGGTTCAGCAATTGCTATAAAACAGCTGGATGGCAAATCGCAGCAGATAGGCGAGATCATTGGCGTGATAACAAATATTGCAGACCAGACAAACCTCCTTGCGCTTAATGCAGCCATAGAAGCGGCACGTGCAGGAGAGCATGGAAGAGGTTTCGCTGTAGTTGCTGATGAAGTCAGGAAGCTCGCAGAGGAATCCCGTGGTGCTGCCAACCAGATCACGGGATTGATCAAAGATATACAACAGGGACCAAAACAGGCTGTAACGACCATGGAACAGGGAACAAAAACAGTAGGCGAAGGCGCAAAGAACATAGCAGATACAGTGAATGCCATAGACGAGATAGTAAAAGCAGCCGCAGACGTTGCAACAATGGTACAGGAAATAGCAGCAGCAGCACAGGAGCAGTCTGCCTCGGTTGAAGAAGTAACAGCATCTGTTGAGGATGTATCTGCCATAAGCCAGGAATCAGCAGCAGGCACACAGGAAACATCAGCGTCCGCAGAAGAACAGTCGGCTACAATGGACCAGCTTGTGAATGTAGCCCAGGAAATGGCAAAATTATCAAATGAATTGCAGGCCGAGGTTGCCAAATTCAAAATTGATAAATCTGCAAAAGAACAAAAAAACACTTATGAACCTGCAAAGGTCGAGTACAAACCTGCCCATGAACGAAAAACTGCTGAACACAAGACAGTTGAAGATAAAACACTTGAACATAAGACTGCAAAATCCGGACCTGAAGGCAGTCAAAAGAAAATGAAGGAACACAGTACTTCAGGCACTATATCAAGTAAAGATGAGATAGCTGATGTCAGAAGCAGTCTGAAGGATTCAAGCCTTCAAGACCTGACAAAATAGGAGTATTGATACTTTAACAATATTAGATGGAGAGAAAAGATGAATATAATAAAAATAATCGATGGTGCAAATGAACTTACCATTGATAAATTCAATATTAGTTCGAAAATCATTTACAGCTTCGTTGTGGTTGATGTATTGATGTTAATTATGGGATTTGTAGGTTTATATGAGGAGAACGTAAGCGTTTTTATTGATCCAAAACTGGCTATCATACTTTGTATCATTTTCATCATATTTTCATCCATACTCATGTGTATGGGGCTGAGCCGTTCTATAATGAAACCGTTAAATGAATTTATAAATGCCGCTGACAAGATCGCTGAGGGGGATTTAACAATAGAAGTAAATGTCTCCTCAAAGGACGAACTCGGAAAACTTGCCGAATATTTCAAGAGAATGACTTTGAATCTGCGAACTTTAACTGGCAAAGTCCAGAATGTCTCATTAAAAGTAGCCAGTACAGCCCAGGAACTTTCAGGATCAAGTGAAGAAATGAAAGCTTCAAGTGACCAGATATCAAACACCACACAGGATATTGCCACAGGAGTAGGCCAGCAGGCATCAAAGATGGATGAAGTCAGCCGTGCCATGAAGGAACTATCACAGAGCGTCCAGCAAGTCGCAATGAGCTCACAGAAAGCAGCCGAAGGCGCAACTGCTGCCAGCACGACTGCTTCGCAGGTTGGTAAAATGTCAGGCGATGTGGCTCATAAGATGACTGAGATCCAATCAACTGTGGATAATTCAGCAACAGTAATAAAACAGCTTGACGGCAAATCACAGCGAATAGGCGAGATCATTAGCGTGATAACAAATATTGCAGACCAGACAAACCTTCTTGCCCTCAACGCAGCCATAGAAGCGGCACGTGCAGGAGAGCATGGAAGAGGCTTTGCAGTGGTAGCTGATGAAGTCAGGAAGCTCGCAGAGGAATCCCGTAATGCCGCAAACCAGATAACCGGATTGATAAAAGAGATACAGCAGGGTACAAATCAGGCTGTTGTGGCCATGGAACAGGGTACAAAGACCGTTTTTGACGGAACAAAGATCATGGAAGGCACAGTATCAGCTATCAACCAGATAGTCAAGGCAGCAGCAGACGTAGCAACAATGATCAATGAAATTGCAGCAGCCACAGAGCAACAATCCGCCTCCGTTGAAGAGGTAACAGCTTCTGTAGAAGATGTATCATCGATATGTGAAGAATCAGCGGCAGGTACACAGGAAACCTCAGCAGCAGCGCAACAGCAGACAGCTTCAATGGATGTGCTTGTTAATGCAGCCCAGGAACTGGCAAAATTATCTGACGAATTGCAGGACGAGGTTGCCAAATTCAATATCGGTGAACCTGTAATATCACAAAATAATGGGAATACATCAGCAAATTTCGAGCACAAACCAGTTCCTGAACGCAAAACTATTGAACAAAAGACAGTTGAACACAGGACTCTACAACACACATCTGCAGAACAAAAAACTACCAAACACAAATCTGAAAGCAGTCAGAAGAAAATGAAGGAGCACAGTACTTCAGACACCATATCAAGTAAGGATAAAAAAGCTGATGTCGGAAGCAGTTCTGCGGGTTCAAGCCTTGAAGACCTGACAAAATAGGAGGATACAATGGCGCAAATACAACCACAGGACGCAAAAGCAAAATCCGGCGACGAGCTACAGCTTGTCGTTTTTAATATCGGCACTGAAGAGTTCGGTGTCGAGATCATGAACGTGCAGGAGATCATCCGCATGACCAATATCACAAAGATACCGCAGGCATCAGGATATGTTAAAGGAATAATCAACCTTCGCGGCAGGATAATTGTGGTAATCAACCTCAATGTGATAATGGGCATGGAAAGCAAAGAACATAATGAGAATACACGCATCATTGTCGCAGATATCGGCGAGACAGTGATGGGTTTTATCGTTGATGCAGTGAGTGAGGTAATACGCCTCCCTGAAAGCAGTGTTGAACCAGCACCTGCTGTCATTGCCAATAAGATAGGTACGGAATATGTACGAGGCGTGGGTAAGATGGAAGACAGGCTGCTTATTCTCCTTGATCTTGATAAGATACTCAGCGCAAACGAACTTCGCAATGTAAACAACATAGCAACAGAAGCAGAAATTGTAGCAGCGATCGTATAAGGAAGCTGCTTTTTTCTTTATTTTAGTTTTGTTTCACACTTTCTTCACAAAATATCTTATATTCAGGAAAAATCAATTTTCATTTAAATATAGCATCGGATCTCCATCTAAAAACGATCCTTAGAGGTTATTATGGAATTAATGAAAATTATGGATTCGGTCAATGACCAGACCCTTAACAGGTTCAAAATAGGTATGAAAATCGCTTATGGTTTCATTGTGGTTGATACTCTTATGTTAATCGTGGGTTTTATGGGTTTATATGGTGAGAGTGTAAGCGCTTTTATTGACCCGGAACAGGCTATCGTCCTGTGTATTTTATTCGCAGTAGTCTCATCCATACTCATGTGTATCGGATTGACCCGTTCAATTATGAAACCATTGAAAGATTTTAGCCATACAGCTGACAGGATATCACAGGGAGATTTAACAACTGAAGTACGTGTCTCCTCAAAGGATGAACTCGGGCAATTGGCTGAATATTTCAGGAAAATGACATCAAACCTCAGGAATTTGGCAGGTAAAGTCCAGAACGTATCGTCAAAAATAGCTAATACAGCCCAGGAACTTTCTGCATCAAGTAAGCAGATAAAAGCTTCTTCAGACCAGATATCAAACACAACATGTGAGATGGCAACAGGTGTGGGCCAGCAGTCATCCAAGATGGTTGAAGTTAGCCGCGCCATGAAGGAAATGTCAGAAAGCATCCAGCAGGTTGCGGTGAACTCGCAGAAAGCGGCACAGAGCGCAAGTACAGCCAGCACGACTGCTCAGCAGGCAGGCAAGATGTCGGGAGATGTGGCACAGAGCATGACCGGAATCCGATCGACAGTAGATGATTCAGCAACTGTAATAAAACAGCTTGATGGGAAATCACAAAAGATAGGTGAAATTATCAGTGTGATAACAAATATAGCTGACCAGACAAACCTCCTTGCCTTGAACGCAGCCATAGAAGCGGCAAGAGCAGGAGAACATGGCAGGGGTTTTGCAGTAGTGGCTGATGAAGTCAGAAAACTGGCAGAGGAGTCAAGAAATGCCGCGAACCAGATTACCGGATTGATAAAAGAGATCCAGGAGGGTACGAAGCAGGCTGTACTGGCAATGGAAAAAGGCACAAAGACCGTTGAGGAAGGAACAAAGACAATGGAAGGCACAGTATCAGCGATCAATAATATAGTCAAGGCGGCAGTAGATGTATCATCTATGATCCATGAAATAGCAGCCGCAGCTGAAGAACAATCTGCTTCTGTTGAAGAGGTAACCGCAACTGTAGAGGAAGTTTCAGCCATAAGCCAGGAATCAGCAGCTAGCACACAGAAAACATCAGCGGTCGCTGAAGAGCAGGCAGCTTCAATGGACCAGCTTGTGAATGCAGCCCAGGAACTTGCAGGATTATCAAATGAATTGCAGGTAGAAGTAGCTAAGTTCAATATTGGTGAGAAAATAGTTAACTGACATACTCCCAACCCTGAAGGGGGCTAGAAGCCCTGAGCGTTTATGGTTGTCTCGGTTAGCCGTAGAAAAAGTCTATTAAAGATTTCTGCGATGGAGGTTTTTTGTGCACCTCGAAATCTATGTCTGCCCAATGTTTTCCCTGCTGCCATTTTATATAGTATTCTACTAAATACATCACGTCGGTATTTCGGCGTGAACTGAAAATGGAAGTTACTTTCGCCAGGGCTATGGCTATATTTGTCAAATTCCATTGTAGTCCTCCGTTTTCGAGAAGCTTCACGCTACCCGAAAAATGCAGTCCCGATAATTGTTATTA
>JBAQLI010000285.1:0-7549 GCA_049301735.1 Candidatus Methanoperedens sp. | reverse complement strand
ATTTAAATGTAATTTAAGCAGTTATTATTTAAAAATAAGTTATATAATATTTATTTACTGAAATTAATAAAAACGCTATCGAGAAAAATATTATTTGAGACGCACGAAAGGTACGGAATACGGGGTTTAATATGGAAAGAGGTATTTGGATTTGCAAGGAAATGAGCCAGGATTTTCCATTTTACATATGTTCTGAATAGTTCAATCAATTGAACCACCGTTCAGTATATTAAACGCAAGTTCAGTATAAAAAACTATTCCAAGAAAATAAGGCAATCAATTTGCCTCCACAGACATTTCATATGCCTTTTTCATTAACTGTTTAACAAGTGTTTCATCTTTACCGGATGCTGTATATTTTTCGCATAGAAGGCTATTTCGAATATTTTTGATATGCTTATGAGTTTTTGGGATTTCAGATCCATATTCTATTTTCCAATACATTATGATTTCAGGATCAGGCATATTCTGATTGTGCACTATTTGGACTCCTTTTGAAAATGTTTCCCAGAATAATTCTTCCAGTTTCTTAATGAGTTCATATTGCTTTTTTCCTGATAAAACATCAAGGCATAATCGTGTGGTATCATCCCATTCTAAATAAGTATCATAAAATTGCGAAAAATCTTTATCGGGAAACTCTGAGAGTAAATTATCAAGTAGAGGTTCCAAAGTCTCTTTCTTTGAAATAAATCCTGTTTCAGTCCTGTTTACAATATCAATATATTCCTGGAAAATAGAATTAAATTTGTATGGCGCGTTAATCCCCTCTACAATTGCTTAACTTTCAGTTGTTCAATCCTGCTAATATGCTTTTTCAAGCCGAATGAGCGTATCCTTGCTTATTTTCCCTAATTCTACCCTTGTTTCTTTCCAGTCTTCATCTGCAAGTATTTGCAAACCCACAACATCAGCGATGCGCTTGGGTCTGATGGCACTCCTTATATTATGACTCTTTTTTCTTACCAATGAACTGGTTTGAACGCTTCTGGACATATTTATTAATATACCCAATTTATATATAAACATTCCCTGTGTGAAATAATCATCCCCACGTTTACTCGAATCTCGCCCGACATCAGCTTCGGGAGGAGGGCAGAAATAAAGCAGGATTTTTCCTGCGAGGGTTCAAGTCATGACTACAATAGAATATTTTCAACCCATTTTCGCAATTTCTGGATCATTTCCAATGCTTTCTGACGATCAAATTCCTCTTCTTCCTCCATTGGAATGTAATCATAATGGAATTCAACTGCAAAAGGTGAGAGGGTGCGTATTTCCATAAGCGATTCTGGAAATTCTATACCATTATCTCTGGTCAAGTCTATCAGTTCTCTCAAATCATGCGTTCTGCGGTAAGGTATGTTTTTTGCCATGAGAAGGGCTTTTAGTAGCTTTTCAGCGGCCTGCTGGGCATGAAAGCCAATAATCTCGTCTCTTACTTTTTCGTTAAAGATGATTTCCTCAAGGAGAGTCTCATCGTCTTTTGCTTTCGCAAGGAGAAGCTCTGCCCTCTCAAGCAACTCCATAAACCACCTTCCCTTCTATAGCAGCTTCGTAAATGACTGTTCCTGGTGCATCTTTCCATTCATTATATGATTTTTCACTGACGACAAGCACATCTACAGGTATTCGAAGAGGACTTAAAATATCCCGCAGGCGCACGGTCTCCATCCTTCGGGCTTTTATTTCTTTTTCAACAATAAGAAAATCAAGGTCGCTTGTCTCGTTCATATCACCACGAGCGTAAGAACCAAAGAGTATGATCCTGACAGGATTTGCAGCTTTTCTGAGGAGTTCGACAGCTTCTCGAATAGTTCTCTGGGATATCATATTCTATCTTCTATTTATTTTTATTATTTAAATTACTATTTGTACTTACCCGAATCTCCCCCGACATCAGTTTCGGGAGGAGAGAATCGCGGATTGTGGCGAGAGTGCGGGATTGTTTTTCGTTGATTGTTATCTGTTTATCCAATGTTTCGACTAATGAACCAAACCAGTTACGTAGAGTTTCAGATGGTAAAATAACCTTAAAATCATGTACGTCTGACTTGGTTACCGAGCCAAAAACTGTTCCTTCTGCTTCAAATTTATTCCATCCAGTCTGAGTAGCATGAAGCAAATAATAGAGGTATCCAGAATGCTTTCCTTTTAAGCGAAGCGCTGCAACTCCTCGCCCAATTGCACATCGTTCATCTGCTATATTAAAAGTTCCAACAGGCGCACGAACACTTAACAGAACATCCCCTTCTTCAGCAAAGCGGGTTGGCGCTGTGCAGTAAACCCTCCTACTTGGAAATCGGAAGCCAAAATCGCTGATTCCTTGATAAAATGGTAATCCATCCCCTATTTCATTATAAGTTTCGCCAGGCGGTGATTGTCCCATTGTAATCTCGCAGATGTCTCCAAGCGTCCCAACCCTCCACCCCTTTGGCACCTCCCCAAGCTCTGTCTTCACCATCTCCCCGCCGCTCGACCTGTAGGGCTTGCCTTCCTCGTTCGGGAACTCAAAATCAACGAACCATCGCCTGAAAAGCGCCTGCCCGATGGCTTCGAGGGTGGAGTTCATGGAGCGGTTGAGGGCGATCTTGTCATCGAGAGAGCCGAGGATGGAGGCAATGGCGCGCTGTTCGTTAATATTTTTAGGAACCACTACCTCTATTGGATGAATATGGTTTCGATTTAAAGTTGGAACTGCACTACCGGCATTAAACCCTTTTAGATTTAATGTTTTTAAAAAATAATATACGAACCGAGGATCTGAACTATGGAATTTAACACTGTATAAAGTAGTATTATGAGGCCAATAATCTTGTTTTACAAAAAATGGTTCCCCTAAATTTCCGCTTCTTCCAATTGTAACTCCGGGACCTTTTGCCTTAAATTCATCATGACATCCAATAATCCCGTTGGAAGCAACGATTGGATATTGCCCATCTTTTCTCTTCGTTAAAGGTAAATCATGTCCTCTTTGAAAAGTTATTAACTCACCAAGAGTAATTTTATGCCATTCTTCAGGAATCTTGCCTATTTCTGTTTCTACGAACTCTTGTTTCGGAATCATTTTTTTCCAGTTGTTATTTCAATAAAAATCTCTCGGATTCAATACTCATCTTTGTAATCGTCTTCTGATTGTGATAATAGATAGCCAAGTCCTAATAGTCCAAGAACAGTCAATATTTGATTTTTCTTTTTACTTTGAACACTTTGAACACTCTGAACAATGAAATTATACAGTCTACCCATCTCAGCCTGTTGCTTAGAAGGATCGTAAAAGTTTAGATAATTAATCCCATCCAACATTCCTGTTGGTTTATTAGAGTCCAAAAGAATGGGAATAATAATTTTATTATTTGACCTTGCAACCCCTATTTCCTGTTGAACATAATTTGATTTCATAGCAGATTCGCTATAAAATAATATGAACACATCTGAATTCTTGATATTATTAATTATTGTTTGACTAACAAGATCTCCCGGACTAATAGTCTCATCGGCAAAGAATATTCTAATATCCTTTATAGCTTGAAGTTGATTTAACACTCGCTTGATTTTATCTAAATCTTTTGTGCTATAACTAATGAAAATCTTCAAAATTCCGCTATCCGCCATTCGAGTTTCCTTTTTAGTCAAGAAATCATAATTTCTCATTTCCTCTTCACCTCCTGGTACCCCTGTCAGCGCACCCATACGCACCCTCTACTCGCTCTCCAATAATCACCATCGAAACACCAAATACAACTGATAACACCTTTGCGGAGAGGAGCAATTTCCCTGCCATATCTTCTGGAACTTCTTCAAGAATTCTCCCAACATCTGGCAAGTAACCCTCATCCGCAAGAATATGGAGCTTCTCTCTTGTTTGATCCAATATCCTATCTGCAAATTCCATGTTTATAGGTCGCCATTTCTGGCGGCTCTCATCATATATTCTTTCAAGTTCCTTCCCAGAGCGCGATTTTTCGTGCCATGAAGGTTTGGAGTGTTGAAGGAATCTGGGATCATTCTCCTGATAGGTGATATAATGCTGTTTCGAGTCATATGCAGGATAATTCTCACATTCGTTCAAAGGAATTAGTCTCGAATGCTCAGTTATTGTATTGCTCAGAAATGCCTGATTAAACACATCTTTAGCCTCAAATTCTGGAGCAACATAATAGGTGTCCTGATTTGATTGCGCATGCCGCCAGAGCTCACGATGCTGTCGATTAAAGTTACGTGCGTGGAGTTTTATTCTATAGTAAGGTCTTCGATAAGTTCCGTCTGCTATGAATTTCGCATGGCCTCTCTCCAAACGGTCGCTGAGCTTGAATTGATAATAGAAGTCGCATCCCCGTCTGGGAAGTTGAGCATCCCAACCCTCTTCAGTCTCTTGTCGAAGGCTCGGGAGGACAGGAGCAGCCATAAGAGAGCCCCAGTTTCTCCGTGTCTGTTCGTATAGGAATGCATATCCAAAGGTGAACTCTGATATGCCTATTTCTACCATCCCATCTCCTCCATATTTTTCACTTCAGTAATCATTTCATTACCTCCCAGTACCCACCCATGTCAGCGCAGATGCGCCGGAGCGATATTAAATTTCGGTTTCGTTTATTTTGCAGTTTTCTCATTCCCTGAACATCTCCTCTTCCCTCATTTTCTCAGCAATCTGTTCTTCCAGAAAGCGTTGGATTTCCTCTTTCTTCGGCAGTTCAAGCTGGTATTTTGAAACAAAGAGCTTGTTATCCATCCCTGCCAGAGCGTATTCAACCAGGGCATGATTCTTCTCGGTGCAGAGCAGGATGCCCACAGGCAGATTATCACCATCAGTCATTTCATTGACACAGTACCAGGAAACATAAGTGTTGAGCTGCCCCAAATATTCATGATTAAACCCGCCCACTTTAAGTTCGATAAGCACATGGCATTTTAAAATGCGGTGATAAAAAACCATATCAACAAAAAAGTGCTCATCTCCAATTAAAATCCGCTTCTGCCGGGCTTCAAAACAAAAACCATGACCCAACTCCAGCAGGAATTGTTGAAGCTTGTCATGCAAAGCGCCCTCCAGATCAGATTCATTCATCACCTCTTTTGGATTAAGTCCCAGGAACTCGAACACATAGGGATCGCGAATTACCTGGATAGGACACGCAGTCTCCACTCCTGACCGTACAAGTTCAGACAGGCGTTTTTTATCCTTTGATAGTCCGGATCGTTCATAATAAAGAGTGGCGATCTGGCGCTTAAGTTCCCTTACAGACCAATTCCCTCTGAGGCATTCTATCTCATAAAAGATTCGTTTCATCGAATCATCAAGCTCTGTCAAAAGCTCAAAATGGCTATAGGATAAACAATTAAAAATTTTTTTAGAAGGCAAACTCATTTGTGGGGACACTGTACCCACTATTCCAAAGGTAGAAATATCATCGGGAAGCAAATTCTTAAATTGTGGGGACAATGTCTCCACAATCTGCGGATATGTCCGGTAAAATTTCAGGTAACGGTAGAGCTGCCTGCGGTTGCAATTGGACACGCCTTTAGCGCTCAGCTTCTCCGCTAGCATCTGAAAAAGTTTCTCCCCATAATGACCCCTGTCTTCCCCGTTTAGTTCGTATTCAGCAATGTGCATACCAATCATCCAGTTTCGCAGCGTCAGACTTGTGTTAACTGCATGGACAGCCTTTTTTGCCAGTTCATCATGAATTCTGGTGATATTCTTGACCAGAGCCTGGAAATCATTGCGCATTTCACTCACATCTGACTGGCGCGACTGCTCTCTCATCACCTCACCACCTCCCAGTACCCGCCCCTGTCAGCGCCGATGCGATGAAGCAATCCTATATTCTCTAACTCAAACATCTCTCACTTCCTGCCATGCCTGAAAACATGCACACCTGCTCTTTTATCCTGCTGGACAACAGCATATGCCCGCTCTCTTGCTTCTTTCTCGCTCTGCCCTGAAGCAATAATGATCTCTTCAAAAACCGCAAACCATGCTGTTAATGAATCGATTTCGCTTAATTTTTTTCCGGCATATTTTGCATATGCCCTGCCGATCTCAAGAGAATACACACTTTTAAGAGCCGGATTCTTTTCCAGGATATTATGTATTTCTCCCCCATATTCCATCCTGCGGTCAGCGCTTCTCAAATAATACCTGAGAAGCTCTTCATCAGATTCCTTTTTTTCCACAACAGGCTCATCCAGAGATGTTATTATGCCGAACATGCTTTTTGTTTTTTGGTACTCATCCTGAATACCCCGCCTCATATTGGGGCCAATATGTATCCCGTATGTGCTGATTTGCCCGCAATATGTTATTCTTCCCCGAAATTGAAGAAGGATGGTATTAACATATTGAGGTAGAAATGGAGGCATTACATCCTTGATTTCATCGCGCAGCCCAATAACACCGTAAGCTTTCTGTTCTTTTTCTGTAGTTAAAAAGATAGTGTAGTTCTTTAAATGAGCAACTATCAGGAATTTACCTTTTACAAACTTCTTCCAGCTTTTTATTATCTCAAGCTCTTCCTGAGTGAAGCTAAATGGATTTTCAGCAGCAAAAGAATCGAGAAGTTCAGGATTAGTGAAAAGCTTCTCATGAAGATTAAAAATATCTTCAGGTTTCTCATTTTTCAACATCGGTTCTTTTAGATTTTTAATAATGGGGTATTTCTGGTTTGTATAATACAAAAGCGACCAGATTAACCTGTAAAATAAATCAGTGTCTTCTTTACTTAATTTCATTTTCGTATTCCTCCTGAAGAGCTCTCATCCAGAGATGTTATCACGCCAAACTTTTTTCTTGCTTTCTGGTATTCCTCCTGAATGTCTCGCTTCAAATTCTCATCAATTCGGACATTATAAGAGTAAATATATCCACAGTAAATTATTTTTCCACGAAATGGCAGAAGAATGGTCTCAACATATTGAGGCATAAAAGGAGGTATTACATCCCGGATCTTGTCGTACAGCCCAAGAACACCATACACCTTTTGCTCGCTCGAAACCGTCATAAAAACAGTGTAATCCCTCAAATAACCCATAATCAAAAATTTGCTCTTTATATAATTTTTCCAGCTTTTTATTATCTCAAGCTCTTCCTGAGTAAAATTAAACGTATTTTCACTAACAAAAGAATCATAAAGCTCGATATGTGATATGAGATTTTTATATAAACTTATTATATTAACTGGAGGCATATCCTTAAACATTGGTTCTTTCAGATTTTTTATGACTGGATACTTCTGATTTACATAAAACAAAAGCGCCCAGTTTATCTTATAAAATAATTTTACATCTTCTGTGCTTAATTTCATCCTCCCGCCACCTCCCAGTACCCGCCCCTGTCAGCGCCGATGCGCCGGAGCAGACCTTTTTTCTTGAGATTTTCAAGGTGCTTCTGTATTGCAGATTCATTAATTTTCAGCTCTACTGGAACCCATCCAATAATTAGACAGGATAACGGGATTTACGGGATGAAATGCAGTAAATCTATCCTGTTTATCCTGTAAATCCTGTCTATTGATGAATTTTTGATCTCGAAAAACAATGCATAATTCGC
>JBAQLI010000284.1:0-8985 GCA_049301735.1 Candidatus Methanoperedens sp. | reverse complement strand
TGAAATTAATAAAAACGCTATCGAGAAAAATATTATTTGAGACGCACGAAAGGTACGGAATACGGGTTAAATCGGTTAATCCACTAAAATATTTCTCTGCAATTTCCTCATCCAGAATCCTTAACCTTATTAAAGGCTCATTAAACTTAAGGTTAAATCTTCGTTCAAATTGACCTTCATCTTTATTAATATATTTTTCAATCAGAAAATCTAATAGGCTCCTTAATACAGCTTTATTTTCTTCTACACATTTAGTGTGAAGTTCTAACGGCAGTTCACGGATATAACAATTAGGTCGTGGATTGCTTATAAAGAAACCACAAATTTTTATCAAATCATTCCATTTTCCAAGATATTCAATAACTTTTAACGGATTTTGCAGAATCCATTCTTGAAGATTTGGAATGGTATTAGTGATTTGATAAATAGCCAGTTTAAATTCCTGATATTCTTTTTCTTTATTAATAAACTTTAGATAATCATATTCATTTTCAAAATAAATCCTATTGGGGAATTGTTGCTCGCCGATTTTTTGATCTTTTCTTTTGATAAAATCTATCAAATAACCGTAACCTAATTGTTCTTTAGATTTGTTGTTTAAATTCTGTATTTCTTTGTGGATTTTTGAAAAATTTTCAAGTGTTTGAGGTGGTTCAACCTTACCAAATCGAATATCTTTCGGAAAAAAGGTTTCTCCTTTAATAGAAGCAATCAAAAAATCTCTATACCAGCGATCAGCTTGTTTTCTTATTTCTTCCGGCTTTATCATTGTTGAATTTCACTTATGCTGAATATTTTTTCTTTCCGTTCTTTCTCTGTCCGATATTCTTGGATAGTTAAGTCCTTAATAAGAGAATTACTGCCGTTCTCATTTGAAACAAAATGAACATAACGGATGTAATTTTCTATGATATTGATTTTCTGCAGTGGCGTAACAATAAGTAATTGCAAGTTTAATTTACTGAAAAGCTCTAAACCATAACGAGTGCTTTCATCAGAACCCCGACCAAAAGCCTCATCAATAACCACGAATCTGAATGACCTTGATTTTGGTTGACTCCATTCTAAGCCAAACTTATAAGCCAACGCAGCGGCTAAAATTGTATAAGCTAATTTTTCTTTTTGTCCTCCAGATTTACCGGATGAATCACTATAATATTCTTTTTCTGAATCATCTTCTGACAATCGCTCACTTGCACTAAAGGTAAACCAGTATCTTACATCCGTCACTTTATTGGTCCACATAATATCTGCTGAAGTACCGCTATTGAATCTATCTAAAATTAATTTGACTTTGTTGAATTTTTCTTCACTATAAAGATTTGTTTCTCCAAAGGTATTTTCTAGACAATTAAGCAATTTAATCTGAAAATCTCTAATCTCGATATCTGAAGCTTTATCTGCTAACAATTTAATATATGTCCCAGAATTATATTCTATCTCTTTCAGTGATTTATTAATTTGCTTTATCTTATCTTCAATATCTTTTGCAAAAATATTTAACTGATTTTTAAAAATAGCAATGTCATTGATAGTGCCTTCATTAAGTAACTCTCTGAACTTCTTCTCATGCTTAGGTAAGTCTTCCTCCTCTATTTTTTTTAAGTACTGCTTAAATTCAGGAATAGATTTTATGGAGGCATCTACTTCGATAGTCTCCGCTCGATACTCATTTATATATTTTTGCATTTTGGAAATGATGCTATCGCGCAGCTGTTCTTCTATTTTGTTTTTATCGTCCTTACTATTTTCAATATTTCCCCGTGTTTCGTTTTGTAATTTATCTATAGTTTTAATTTTAAATTCCATTTCAGGTAAGAATTTTTCAATTTTGAAAAAATAAAATTTTTGTTCATCTTTCAAAATCTCTGTAATTTGGTTGCAATCTTTTAATTCTTCTTCATAAGTTGTAATAGTTTTATTAATTACTCCCGTCTCTGTCTGCTTTGAACCTTGTTGCTTGTCTTTGTCAGTAATTTCTTTTTGAGTAATCTCTAACTGCTTTTTTAAGGATTTTAATTGGTCCGAGCTTTTTTCCAATTCTTCTTTATCTTTTTTGAGCGTTTCTATCTCAACTGCTGTCTTTTGCCAATTTATCTCAGTGTAATCTTTGAATTTTATGAAGTCATGGAGGTTAATTTCTTTTGTTTTCAATTTTTTGTGTATATTTTCGATGGATTTTTTTTCCTTCTCAATGTCTTTTATTTGAGTTTCGAGATTTGATGATTCTTTCTCAATTGCCTTTATCTTTTCCAGGTTGCTCCAACCTAAAATATAATTTTTTCGTTCCAAAATGCTCTTGCGATCATCTTTTTCATGTTTAGCTTTTCCACCCTTAATCTGTCCATTTTTGGTGATAGCTTTTGACTCTTTTTGAAATTGTTCAATAGTGTCACAACAATTATAATCAAAGCTTTCTGCTAAATAATTCTCAAGCCAATCATAAAAAGGTGTTTCAGACTTAATTTCAATTTTTGTCAGTAGAGAATTTTCGGAACTTTCTTTTTGTACGCCATATTTTCTCGAATCGTGAACTTTGAAGTATACTAATCGTCCTTTTAGATTGGTTTTATCTACATAGTTGCTTACTCGCCTGTAATGTTCTTCAGGTACAAGTATGCTTAATCCGAAGTTGTGTAGAACTCTTTCAATGGCACCTTCCCATGCTTTTTCTTTATCATTTACCTTTAGAAGTTCACCAACAAAAGGCAATTCGTTTTCTTTTAGTGATAAGTCTCTTAGAATCATCTCGCGAATCTGTATATTTGGTAATGGAATTTGGGTTTTTCTTTGCCTTAATGATTCGAGTTCTGTTCTGTAAATGTTATAGTTTTCCTTAAGTTTATTCAGATTGATTACTAAATTATCTCTGTTTTCATTTAGTTCTATTACCTCTTTCAGTATTTTCTCTTTGAGGTTGATAGCCTGATGTAGCGATTGGTAGAATATCTCCTCATTTATTAATGTTGGAAATTCTAATAAATCCAATAGCTTCGAATATTCAATTTCCTTTTTTAATTTATCTTGCTTTATCCTTTCAAGTTCTTTGATTTCGTTTTCAATTAATTTAAGTCTTTGACCTTCTTTATTATTGTCAATCGCGATTTTTACTTCAGATTCCTTGTTTCTTAATCGTTCTAAATCAATCCTAATCTCTTCGATTTGATTGTTAATTACTCCCAGTTTTTGATTTAAAGATTTTATTTCATCATATAAGAGTTTAGATTTCTGAATAGCAAAGTAGATTGGCAGTGAATTTAAGCAACTTTGCAATTCTTGGATTTCAATACTTGCTTTTTCGAATTTATTTGCTTCTTGTACTAAAGGCTGCAACTGTTGCAATTGTTTTTTAGCTATTTGTACAGCTTCATACGATTTTGTGAGATTCTCGTAGTTCCTTTTTAATCCTTCAATTTTTTCTTTAACATCGAATTTATCAAGCATATGATTTCTCACAAACTCCGTCAGGTTACCGACAGATTTTATTGAAACCGTTTGATAAAATAAATCAAGTGCCTTTTCAGATTTAATACCAAAAATATTTCGAAACTTAGAGCTGTAGTCGCTGAAGTTCTCAAAAATTGCTGTGCCGGCTAAATTCCTTAATCTTTTCTTAAGTGGAAAAATATCTTTTTCTTCGTTTTTAATATTGAAATGGTCAATAATATTTAAATCTTGCTCAGAGACCACAAAAAATTTCTCTATTTTTTCGTTTTTGTTCCAAAAAACCTGGGCTAATGTGATTTTTTGATTGTAACCTTCATTATAAAAATTAGATAATAAAACAGTATAATCGCTTTCGCTTCTTAAAAATACAGGCTTAGAGGAGTTGTCGAGTTCATTTTTTTGATTTTTATACTCTCCCCGAACATATGAGAATAGTGTTCTTTCTTTGCCTTCTGCTCCGGCAGCTTTATTGTAAATAATTTTATGATGAGGGACCAACATTGTAGTAATAGCGTCTACTAACGTTGATTTACCCGAACCTATATCACCCGTAAGCAAGGAGTTGAAGCCATAAGGCTCAATTTTCCATATTTTTTTATCAAAAGTTCCCCAGTTAAACATTTCCAAGCGCTGTAGACGAAAGCCGATCTGGGTATTATCGGGTGTGAAATCAAGCAATAAGTTTTGCATACTCCTCCAATTTGCTTTTTACTTCTTGAAGTGTCTCAACCGGAACTTTAGCTTTTAAAATTCGTTTCACCTCATATTTGTTTTCAGTGTCATTAAGTTTCCTCAAAAATCCATATTTTACTAATTTATTAACATTCTCATCTATATTATCAATGAGTTTTGCTTCATTGGTTTTTTCGGGTAGGAATATTCTAAGCATTTCTCTGATTTCGTCTTTATCTATTATCAATCTTGTAGAATCTCCTTCCGTAGCATCAAATTCAATTATTTTTTCAACTAACAGGATGCAAAGTAAGGTTACAGGATAACTTAATTGCCTTTTCTCAATAAGATTTGGTAAATTAATTTCTTGACCTTCATCAAATTGTTTCTGTTTTAAAAAAGCGAATCCCTCTGTTTCATAAATAAGAACATCTATTCCAATTACTTTAAAATATTCTTTTATCGGAACATGATATTTAATCAGATTATCCCATAACTCTTTATCATCGTTATAGATTACACCTTGTAAGAGCTTTATAATTGCAGGGGCATAAGGATTCACAGCATTAGTCTCTGTCATTTATTCTCCATCATTTGCAGAATATAATTTGAGGTATTTTAATTTCAAAATATTTTTTAGTCTCTTTATTCGATATAATTATATTTTCTATTACTTCTTCGTTAATATACGACTTATTACTCTTGGAAGCAATACTATAATAAGTAATAATTTCAGACAGCCCTTTTTCTATTGGGTAAATTTCAGCTATTTGCTTTAATGTTATTTGAGAATTAAATTTAAGCAATTCTCGTATTCTAATTCTTAATTCTTCTTGATCGATATACAGTTGCTTATACAATACATCTATATCGATAGAATCTGCACAGCCCTCTTCCAACTCTTTATTTTTTATTTCAGGGCTTTTAGGAACTTCAAACAGGCGTCGTTCCATTATGAGTTCAATTAGAGGACGATCATCAAGCAATAAAAAATTCTTGTTTTTTGGGGGATTGCCTTTTATTTGGATGGCACAGGATTTAATTTCGCTAATAATTTCTATAATTCGCTTGTTCTCAAGATAAGTTTTATTATCCAAATATCTTCTGAGTTGCTCAATTAGTTGATGATTGGTTTTATTTACTTTATCTCCTGCATCTATTAAATTTACTTCAATTCTTTCTATGAAATCATCATGTTTTATATTTTGAATTTCAGGCAAATTACTCACAATTTTAATCAAATCATTAAGTTCATCTTGTTTGTTTTGGGACATTATAAATTCCCAAAAGGCTTTAAAACTTCGTCCTTGATCAGTATCCGAAATAAAATCTTGATCTTTAAAAATATCTTCTAATAATTTTCCTTTTTTCAGATTGCTATTAACCTGTTTCTCTCTAACAGACCTAGCAAGTTCACGAAAATTGTATTCAACTTCCCTAAAATCAGATAGCAATTTGCGTGCAGTATCATAAACATCAAAAAAGCGTTCTTTAATTTGTGTTTCATTTAGCTTTTCAATATTTCCAGATTGGATTTTATCAATTTCTATCTCTACCTCATGTTTTTGTTTTTCCAATTCTTCCAGTCTTTTCAGAGGATCATCGGAACTTTTGTAAACAATTTCCTTTAAAATATCAAAGATTTTAAGCAATCTTGATTCGGTACCTACAAACTCTTTTTTGTCTAAATCTTTTACCCATTCTAAAGCTTTTTCTGTTGCCGGTGTAAGTTCAAAAAAAGATTCATCACTATTTGAGGTATAGTATTTTCTTAAAAAACTGTCATTTGACCATTTATCAAGATAATTTTGGGCTGTATCTGGATGTGTGTTTTCTCCGTAAATATGATTTAAATTATATAAATAGTCTGAAAGGCTGGTTTTGAGTTCAGTATTTGAAATTACTATTTTGTTATTCTTCTTAAATTCCTGATCTAAAAAACTGAGGATAAGAGGAGCATTGTCTAATCTTAGAAGTTTAACTGTAGGATTATAATCTTTTAGGTACTTTATATTTTCGTAATCCATTAGAATACCTCGTTTACTAAACTATAGGTAATTTCCTACAGGACGTTAATATCTAACTGTATTAATTTAAGTTAATCGTTATTTTATGTTTTGTTAAATTATTTCTACCCATGTAATACCACCCAAAAAAATATGGGGCACCCCTCGTGCCCTCTTATTTCACACTCATCGACTCAAGCGCCATTGCCACCATCGCCTTGTACTGCTCCACGTTCGTAGAATAATGCTCCTTTGCCTTCACTGCATCAGGCTCATTACCCTGCAATTTTACAAGTCTCTTTGTGGTCAGGTCTGCGGTCTCAACCACCCATCTGTCCCTTGTAGCGCCATCCACCACATACATGGACTCAGCCCTGATGGATACAAGGACATTCCCTTCTTTGGTCGTAAAGGTCGTGGGTTTCCCTATAACAGCTATGAACTCCGGGGGTGCGGACTTTGCAAGCACCTGCGCGGCTTCGGGCTGGTACTGCCCTGCTGATACGAAGAATGCACCAGTGGGGTCAACGATGCGCCCGCGCCAGAATTCGGAGTCTGTTCCGATGTCTTCCTTTTCTGTGAGAGTGCCAACGATGAAGACGCGATTTGCTTTTGCGCCGGTTGGTGTGATAAGATATTGCGGTGAATACTGATCTTGCCCTTCCTTTGCCTGGAGGTTTGATTCTTTTAGCTCTGCTGCGAATATGCGGTGCGCTATTTCACGTACGAATCCTGATCCGTTTTCAGCCATGTTACGCCTCCAGTGTTACAGGCGCTGCAGTTGCTGCCAGTATCCTCTTAATGTCTTCTTCTATGGGCTTTACATCCTGCTTTATGGTGTTAACGAGTATGAACCTGTCAAGCTTTGTTCCGGTTACAACATAATAGCGTCCCACGAGCTTGCTCTTGATAACATCAAGCACAACAGCCTGATCAAGCGCTTCTGTTGCCATTTCCTTTGCTTTATCAAGGGTAATGCCGGTAAAAGCTTCTGTCATTTCCCTGTTCATCAGGATATCCTGCACTTTTTCCCCGTTATCCATGACAGCTTTGACTCTCAAGTCATATATTCCATCGACCTTCCCGTGTTCGCCGCATGCGCCTTTTATTAGCGCCCTCTTGCATTCCGGGCACCGCTTTATCAGGCCCGAGCCGCTCTGGATATCAACGATCGCGCCCTGGAATTCGACAAGAGTGTTTCCTACCTTGATATCTTCAGGTATAGGGATAATTTCAGTAGTCTTATTCAGGCTGATGCTAAAACGCCCCTGCCATTCGGAGGTTGCCACATTCTTGAATATATAGCTTTTTCCTTCCTCGACCTGGGGAAGGTTTGCCTTTGTCCATTTCTTGAATGCCACTGTTCCTGATTCATCACCCAGCAATCCTGTCTGGGAAAGAGATTCATGGTTTGTCTCCCACAACTTCACCACTTTGCAGCGAAGGGTCACCCACTTTCCATCCTCTTTTATATCTGATGCTTTAACCTGCGGCGTTTCACGCTGCGTGAAAAATTCAGTCTTCGGGATATTATATTTCTTTAAAAAGTGATTTGTTACGTTTCGACGAGCTTCTTCAGGCGGGACCTTGAACTTGTTGATCAATTGATCCAGCATTGTATTGATTTCACTTGTCTCTACTTTAACGCCCAGTTCCAGGAATCGGGCTTCTATTTGTTTTGCTATTTCTATCATATCTTTCCTCAAGCCTCTTGTTTGATCTTTGTGTTGAGAGGCAATTCTACCTTATCCTGTGAGCATATAAACCTTACCGGAGCGGGGTGAAAGTAATATTTTAATAAGCCGGAATTTCATTAAAAAGAGATGAAAAATATAAGTTATCCTGAAATAAAAGATAAAATTGTTGCCTTCATAAGCAGAAGTGTCTCTGGATCAGGAGCAAATGGGGCTGTCATCGGTTTAAGCGGAGGTATTGATTCCGCATTGACAGCATACCTCACAGTTTCCGCCCTTGGCAAGGAAAATGTCCTTGGCTTACTGCTCCCGGAAAAAGGCATCTCATCAAAGCAGGATATTGATGATGCCATTGAGATCGCCAATATCCTTGGCATTGAATATAAAATAATTGAAATATCTCCTGTTCTTGCTTCGTTTTCATCCGCAATTCCCATTTTTGACAATGAGGCAAAGACCGCTAATGGCAACCTGAAAGCACGAATACGCATGTGCATATTGTATTATCATGCAAACCTCATGGGCCGCATGGTGGTCGGGACCGGGAATAAGACCGAACTGCTTCTTGGATATTTTACAAAATACGGCGATGGCGGTGTTGATATCGAGCCAATTGGGGATCTTTATAAAACCCAGGTGCGCGGCCTGTCAAAATATATGGGTATTCCTGCCCGAATTATTGAAAAAACACCCACCGCAGGACTATGGCCCGGGCAAACCGATGAAAGTGAACTGGGTGTGTCTTATGATATGGCTGATCAGATACTCACCATGCTTGTAGATGAAAAAAAGAATGTTTCCGAGATAAAGGCCAAATTCCCGCCTGGAATAGTCGATAAACTGGCAGCACGCATCTCGTCAAGCGGACACAAGAGAATGCCCCCGCCGGTGATTGAAATAGGCACAAATCCGTGAAAATCCATGGCATCCGTATTCAAAAAATGTGCGGCGCTACCTCTATCTGTCCTGCGCGAACAGAAACCTGAACACTGAGTGGATATTTGATCTTAAAGTTGATGTCCTTTGACTGTTGGGGTAATATAGCCCACATTCCGTACCTTTACATTTAGAGTTTTCTCTAATTAATTATGCCTCGCAGCGTCTTGATTTTTAAATTTCATAAAATGTTTATAGAATTAATATATTACATTATTTAATGTGTTATC
>JBAQLI010000283.1:0-16487 GCA_049301735.1 Candidatus Methanoperedens sp. | reverse complement strand
CTAAGAGTTCTTCAGCATTCTTCAGGAATTCACCTGCAAGCACTGCTGCCGTTGTTGTGCCATCTCCGACCTCATCATCCTGGGTCTTTGCGACTTCCACGATCATCTTAGCTGCCGGATGCTCGATATCCATTGTCTGGAGAATGGTCGCACCATCATTCGTGATTACAATATCTCCCATTGAGTCCACAAGCATTTTATCCATACCCTTTGGTCCCAGGGTCGTCCTGACCGCTGCGGCTACAGCCCTGGCGGCCATGATATTGTTATGCTGCGCTTCTTTTCCTTTTGTTCTCTGACTGCCTTCTCTTAGAATAAAGATTGGCTGTCCTGCTAATTGTCCTGCCATAACTAACCTCTATTTCGTCGTAACCTGGTATTCAACCTCGTGCCGGGTATGAAAATCACAATGCCCTGAGTGCTTAGAAAGGATACAAGCCCGGGTGGGAACGAATTCCATAGTATTCCGCACATGGCATTACCCATGATTGGTATTTCTATATCATCCTAAACTTACGAGTTTACCACGTAGATTTAGATAATGATTACCCGGTTTACTCTCCATGTAATATGATAACATTAATAGCATTTATAAATTTTGGTCAGCCTTTTCATTCCGGAAAGACCATTGAACGATAATAATTACGTCCCCCTCGCGGATCCATATCCTTCTTTTGATTTTTCCCGGGATGCAGTGACTCTTACCATTCCATCCATGCCCTTAAATGCAGTTTATTTGCCCCAAAAGGCTTTTAACAGTCCCCAGGATTTCGTTCGCACTTTTTTGTAGAAGAGCAAATATCTATTGTTAATATAATTATTAATAATAAATAATATTAATCAGTATAAAATAATATATATGAATGTTACTACTATATATATGAGAACATTCATTAGTATCTAGCCAGAAATGTCAAGTCGTGGGGTTGTAAGTATTAGAGCCTGAAATCAACATTAACTTTTCTACTGGGTTGAAAAATGAGACTCCTGAATCAATTCAGGGGACTAATTAAAGGTGAATTAAATGGAATTAAAAGAAATAAATGTAGTGGAGGGTATCTTCCAGCAAATTATTGAAGAGCCTTTTGCTGATATCTCAGTCGATGAGGGAAATGGAGATAATCTCTATCCCAATGTCAACCATGATGTGTTATGCGAAAATAATCTTGGGGAAATGGACATGGAAAGAATGAGATACCTGCTAAGTACAGACGAAATGTCAGAAGAAATATTAAAAATAAATTAAGGTGAATTATTATGGTTAAAAAAACTGAAGAAAGAAAAGATATAAATGAAGAAAAGAAGGATATTTTCAAAACATGGGCAGATAGCCACACAGCGGTTTCAAAAATGTGGGAGGATTCCTACTTAAAGCTGTACAAGCCCTGGTTCGAATCCACAGAAGCACTGTTCGGTAAAGCGTCTCTTCTCTCAAAAGATGCTACACCGGAAAAATATAAGGAATTTTATGGTGAATGGATGAAAACGTCCCAGAACACCTTCGGAAAATTTTATCAAATCCCGACCCTTGAGTCCCACAAGGAAACATTTGAGAAACTCTTAAGTGGCGCAGAGGAATCGAAAAAAATCTACATGTCATGGATCGCCGAATTAGAGGAAAATTCCAGGGCTACCCGCGAAGTTCTCCAGGGCGAACAAGATCCTGTAAAATCCAAAGAAGTATATGAGATGTGGATCAAGTCATATGGAAAAATGCTTGACGAGCTTCTTACACTGCCAATGCGGCAAAATATGAAAGAGATCTTTGAGAGAGCAGGCATACCGGATTTCTATTCAGAGACATTTGAGCAGATATCAAAACTATGGAAGGATTCATACGCAAAGCTCTATGTCCCGTATATTGATTCCATGCTGAAGCTTTCAGCAAAATCAGCCCAGATCTCCCAGGGGAATGCAAGCCCTGAAGCCTATAAGGAGTTTTATGCCTTATGGATGGATGCATATCAGGAGACCTATGGCAAGTTGTTTGATATCCAGTCCAAGCTACCTTCAAAAGAAGTATTAGAGTATTTCTTGCAGAATGCAAACGTTAATCAGAACTTCTACAAGTCATGGATAGCAACCCTTGAAAAACTGTCACAGAAGGCTAAGGAACTATCAAAACAAAATGCTGATCCTGAGGCATATAAAGAATTTTATACTCTCTGGGCAAAAACGTATGAAAAGGCATTTGATAACTTCTTTGAGAATATGCCCACAGCCAGCCCGTTTGAAGATATCCTTGAGCCTGTAAAGAAAGCTGCCAGGATATATTCTGATACATTTACCAGCATCTCCAGGATGTGGGTGAAATCGTATCCCTGCTCTACAGGTGCGATTTAAGATTGGATTTTTCCAATCTTAAATATCCTTGCAAACTTGCTTGCAAGGAAAGAATTACCATTTATAACCCATTTTCATAATTATCGCGGCAGAGTTAGTTGATTTCTTCAGTGATATAATCATATTTTAATTATTAATATAGTAAGATAAGTTATATATATGTGAATGGATATAAAGCATTGCAGCGGAGGGTTAAGAATCACAAATATATATTATGTTTTGATGGATATTCCAAAATTATCACATGGTGGCTTGATATCGAAAACCAGGAACAATAGAAGATTCAATCAAACTAAATTGCCCGTTTCAGGATAAATAAATTAAAAATAAATTAAAAAGTGAATTAATATGGTTGAGAAAACACAAGAAAGAAAAGATAATCAAGAAAATAATAGTATGGAAGAATCCAGTTTTGAATCCACACAGGAATTTTATGACGAATGGCTAAAGACATACAAAGCCATGATCGGCAAATTTATTGAGATGCCTGCTGTAGGTCCGGCACGTGAGAAATCCGAGAAAATGATGAAGGGTTTCTCGACATTCATGAACCTTTATGCAGCAGGAATGGATACCAGTTCCAACTTACAGACCGTATTCATGGAAGCAATGCGAAAAGTCCAGGAAAAAACCGGAACAGAAATGAACGGAGAGATAACTCCTGAGAAGTATAAGGAATTTTACAATACCTGGATCCAGACATATAGCGATACCTTCAAGGAATATTCCAGATCAGATCATTTTGTGGCCGATATGGGGAAACTGAATTCCTATTATATAGATTTTCAACAATATCAGAAGGATATGCTTGAGGAGAATTACCTGAAACCAATGAATCTTCCTAGAAAGACCGAGATAGACGAGATAAATAAAGAATTGTATTCACTCAAGAAAGCGGTAAAGGAACTGGCCAGCCAGATCAAAGAACTGAAAGAGAAAAATAGATTTCAGTAAGGAGATAACATGAATGGACTTAATTTAATTGAGGATCATGATAAATTCAAATGCGGAATGGAAGTTATCCTTAAAGCACCTGAGTTCTCGGTTGCAACAACGCCCTCAGAGGTCGTTTATACCGACGATAAAATGAGACTTATCCATTATATACCAACAGTGGAAAAGCAACATGCAGTTCCAGTTCTAATAGTGTATGCACTTGTGAACCGTTATTATATTCTGGATCTGCAGCCAGATAAGAGTGTGATAAAGAAACTTCTGGAAGAAGGTTTCGATGTATATGTCATTGACTGGGGATATCCCTCAGGTTCAGACAGGTACCTTACACTTGATGATTATGTGAACTGTTATATGAATAATTCAGTTGACAATATCAGGGAACGGTCAGGATCGGATAAGATCACCCTTCTTGGCGTTTGCCAGGGCGGAACTTTTTCTGTGATGTATTCTGCACTTCATCCTGAAAAAGTAAAAAATCTTATTACTCTTGTAGCTCCTGTGGACTTTGACACTGATAAAGGAATTCTTAATCTGTGGGCAAAAGGCCTGGATGTTGACAAGATCGTGGATTACTATGGAATAGTGCCAGGAGATTTCCTGAATTCAGGGTTCTTGCTCCTTGATCCTTTCAGGCTTATGATCGACAAGTATGTTGGTATGTTTGATCGGATTGAATGCAACCCGCAAGATATTGCTTGCAACCTTCGAAATGAAGAAATTATCAAGAATTTCCTGAGAATGGAGAAATGGATATTCGATAGTCCTGACCAGGCCGGGGAAACCTTCAGGCAATTCATGAAAGACTGCTACCAGAAGAACCTCCTCATTAAAAATGAAATGGAGCTTAATGGAAAGAAGATCAATTTAAAAAATATTACGATGCCTTTGCTCAATGTCATGGCAGAATTCGATCACCTCGTTCCTAACAATGCAAGTAAACCGTTGTCTGATGCAGTATCAAGTACAGATAAAGAGACACTTATTTTCCCTACGGGTCATATAGGTATATTTGTGGGCTCAAAATCCCAGAAAGAGGTATGTCCCAAAATTGCAGCATGGTTGAAGCCCAGATCTTTCCTGAATGGGTCTGCAAAAGAAGAGAAAACTGAATTGGCTAATGAAGAGAAGCCTGAATTATCTAAAGAAAAGAGAATTAAAAACATCAGAAAGAATCGCGGTTCAAAGGTGAATAAAAAATGAGACTTGAAAATAAGGTGGTAATTATCACAGGAGCAGGAAGCGGAATTGGTAAAGAGACTGCGCTCCTGTTCGCAAAGGAAGGCGCAAAAGTTGTTGTCGCTGATGTGAACGAAAAAGGTGGCGAAGAGACTGTTGCGGAAATTAAGAAAAATGGAGAGGGATTTTTTGTTAAACTGGATGTAACCAACAGGGAACAATCAGTGCAGATGGCTAAAACC
This sequence comes from Candidatus Methanoperedens sp., assembly GCA_049301735.1. GTDB lineage: Archaea > Halobacteriota > Methanosarcinia > Methanosarcinales > Methanoperedenaceae > Methanoperedens. Next base: position 11,769 of record JBAQLI010000283.1, on the reverse strand, counting down.
GTTCTTGAAAAATATGGTAAAATAGATGTTTTGATCAATAATGCAGGAATTGTCCAGGATGCCTTCGTATCAAAAATGACCGAACAACAATGGGATAAGGTCATTGACATCAATCTCAAAGGAGTTTTTAATTGCATCCAATCTGTAGTTGAAATCATGATGAAACAGGGATCTGGCGTAATTATCAATACATCATCTATTGTCGGACTCAACGGAAACGTTGGACAGGTCAACTATTCGGCTACCAAAGCCGGCCTGATCGGAATGACAAAGACCCTGGCCAAAGAACTTGGAAGAAAAGGAATACGGGTAAATGCAGTTGCCCCGGGATTTATCGCAACTCCAATGACAGCGGCAGTTCCTGAAAAGATCCTTGAAATGATGAAGGAAAAAACACCATTGCGAAGGCTTGGAGAACCAAAGGACATTGCGAATGCATATTTGTATCTGGCCTCAGATGAATCTAATTTTGTAAATGGAGCAGTGCTTAGTGTGGACGGTGGATTGGTAATATAAAGACCCCTAAGACCCCAAAGACCCCTGAATTAATTCAGGGGACTTTCAGGGGACTTTCAGGGGACTATCAGGGGACGGGTTAATATAAACTAGACAGGTGAAAAAATGAATAATGTGGTTATTGTATCGGCAACCAGGACAGCAGTCGGGAAATTTGGCGGAAGCCTGAAGGATTTCAATCCAGGACAGCTTGGTTCAGTTGTATTGAAAGATGCCTTGAAAAGGGCAAATGTTGAACAAAGTGAAGTTGATGAAGTCATAATGGGAAATGTCCTTGGTGCAGGTCACGGGCAGAACGTGGCAAGACAAAGTGCGATATGGGCTGGAATTCCAAAAGAAGTTCCCTCCTTTACAGTGGGCAAGGTATGTGGTTCGGGTTTAAAGTCAGTTGTTCTTGGAGCACAATCCATAATGCTGGGAGATTCTGATGTTGTGCTGGCAGGCGGGATGGAATCCATGTCCCAGGCTCCTTACGCCCTGAAAAATAACCGCTGGGGAGCAAAGATGGGAAATGGGGAAGTTGTGGATCTTATGATCCATGATGGATTATGGGATATTTTCAATAATTACCATATGGGCGTAACGGCAGAGAATGTAGCTGAAAAATATAAAATTACACGGGAAGAGCAGGATGAATTCTCGGCAAAAAGCCAGAATAAAGCAGAAGCTGCGATAAAGGCAGGGAAATTCAAGGATGAGATCGTTCCAGTTCCTGTCTCTTCGCCAAAAGGCGAGCCAGTTCTCTTTGATACTGATGAATTCCCAAGGTTCGGGACAACAAAAGAGACCCTTGGTAAACTAAAACCGGCTTTTAAGAAAGACGGGACAGTAACAGCAGGCAACGCTTCAGGGATCAATGATGGAGCGGCCTGTATTCTTCTCATGTCTGAAGAAAAGGCAAAACAAAAAGGACTCGCTCCTCTGGCAACCATCAAAAGCTATGGATTGAGTGGAGTTGCGCCTGAATTGATGGGACTTGGCCCTGTTGGAGCTACTCAAAAAGCCCTGGAACGAGCCGGAATTTTGGCAGACAAACTCGACCTTGTAGAATTAAATGAAGCTTTTGCATCCCAGAGCATAGCGGTCAGCAAGGATCTGGGTTTGAACCGGGAAAAGGTCAATGTAAATGGCGGGGCTATAGCTTTAGGACATCCGATAGGAGCAAGTGGCGCACGCATACTTGTCACGCTCCTGCATGAATTAAGAAGAAGAAATGGCACATACGGCCTTGCATCCCTGTGCATCGGGGGAGGACAGGGCATTGCAATGGTAGTAAAGAGGTAACAAAATGACAAAAAAGGGTAGTCTGGATGGAAAAGTCGTCCTTGTAACCGGAGGATCAAGAGGCATAGGCCAGGCGATCGCGATGAGGCTGGCAGAGGATGGAGCATATATTGCAATTAATTATCAATCCACTAAAGAACAGGCTGAAAAGTTATCAAGGATGATAGACCAGATGGGCATGGCAGATGAATTTGATAAATTATCTGCGATGATAGACCAGATGGAGACAAAGGAACATGCAAAGGAAGTATCGGATTTATTGGATTCTATTGGTACTCACTCCATGATCTGCCAGGCGAACGTCAATAACTTTGAGGAAGTGAACCGAATGCGGGACGAAGTAGTGAAGCAGTTCGGGAAAATAGATATCCTGGTCAATAATGCAGGTATTGTTAGGGATAAATCATTTGTAAAAATGACTCCGCAGATGTGGAGCGAAGTATTATCTGTGAACCTTGATGGAGCTTTCTATTGTACTAAAGCGGTCATAGAGGGAATGCTTGAGAGAAAGTACGGAAAGATCGTTAATATATCCTCGGTTATCGGAAGGATGGGAAACCGGGGACAGGCGAACTATGCGGCCTCAAAAGCGGGTATGATCGCACTTACACAGACGCTGGCAAAGGAATTTGCTGGAAAAGGCATAACTGTAAATGCTGTTGCACCTGGATTTATTGAAACGGAAATGCTAAAATCTGTCCCAAAAGAAATTATGGATAAGATCCTTGCCCAGATCCCACTGGGAAGACTCGGGAAACCTTCCGAAGTGGCAGGAGCCGTGGCGTACCTTGTCTCAGAAGACGGGGATTACATAACAGGACAGGTAGTTGATATTAACGGAGGATTATATATTTAAGTTTATTTATATTATTTTTCTTGTATTATGCATATTGACCCGCCACAAAACCAGAAGCCCACGCCCAGTGTAAATTGTATCCACCAAGCTGCCCTGTCACATCGATAACTTCACCTGTAAAATAGAGACCTTTGACTTTTTTTGATTCCATTGTTTTGGATGAGAGTTCATCCGTATCAATTCCGCCAAGTGTGGCCTCAGCTGTTTTGAAATCTTCGGTAGTATTCGGCTTGATCTCCCAGTTATGAATCTGATTAGCGATCATCTTTAGTTCCTTTTCATTATATTGATTAACTGGTTTTGACTTGATATTTGAGGCGCACCAGATCTTTGCAAGGCGCGAGGGCAAAAACTCTGAAAGCAGGTTATGAATATCAATTTTGCTCTTGTTAAGTTGTCTTTCAATGAAAATCCCGAATATATCGATTCCGGGCAGCAGGTCAATAACGATGGTCTCACCTTCCTTCCAGTATGAGGATATCTGAAGTATTGCAGGACCGCTAAGTCCCCTGTGAGTAAAAAGGATACTTCCCCGAAATTCCATTTTGTTGCATTTGATAGCGCCATCAATTGAGATACCGCTTAATTCGCTAAATATTCTCCTGTCTTTCCTGGAAAAAATAAATGGAACAAGTGCGGGTTTTAGCTCAGTGACTTTCAGGCCGAACTGTTTTGCAATATCATGCCCCATGCCAGAAGCTCCTATCTGTGGATAGGACAATGCGCCTGTTGCAATAACAAGCGACCCTGATTGAAAAATTTCATTATCAGTGGATACTATAAACGAATCTTCTTTTTTAACCTCTATTATATGGCAATTTAAAATAATTTCCACTGCGGCATCGTTACTTTCCTTCTCCAGCATTTTTATTATTTCCTCAGCGCTTCCAGCACAGAACAACTGGCCAACTTCCCTTTCCTCATATTTTATGCCATGTTTTTCAAGCAGTGCAATGAAATCATGAGGGCTAAAACGGGAAAGCGCAGATTTACAAAAGTGCGGATTATTTGATATAAAATTTGTGGAGTGGATATTGATATTTGTAAAATTGCACCTCCCCCCGCCTGAAATCCGGATTTTTTTCCCGATTTTTTCAGCATGGTCTAAAACAAGAACTGTGCGGTCTCTTTTCCCGGATTCGATGGCGCACATCATGCCTGATGCGCCTGCTCCTATTATGATGACATCTTTTTTGATCATATTTTCCTGGTTTTTAAGCTTAAGTTGCCTTATTTTTTATTATCCTTAATGAAGTGAAGGGATTCTGTTAAGTTAAGAAGTATGTTATATACACAAGCCAGAATGTTGATTTTAATTCTGTCGACAATATATCTAAAAATTAAGAATATCCAGTCTCATTATATAGCAACTGTTTAATTTTATTTTTGTTACATACCCTTGCATCGATATTGGAAACAAAATAATAATAGAACCTAAAGGATTGGTCAAATCCAAGATGATTAAACAAATCATAATAAAATTCATAATTTTGCATTATCATTAAAGATACATCATATTGGGAGATTCTACTATTAATTTTCTTAATTTCTTTTAAATAGCTCATTACATCTTTAGTATTGTTTGAAACTATTTTTACAGAATCTCCACTTGAATTAATTAGTGCTGAATAATTTGAGGACAAAAGGCTGACCAAAGATATTTCTCCAAGATTTCGTGGTTCTGTAACTTTATATATCGACATCAGCGGATTTTTTCTCATATCAATAAAACGAATGGTTTTGAATACTTCTTTTTTAATTCTTAATGCTTCGGCTTTTTTCGGTTCGAAAAAAAGTTCATAACTGCTTGGATTGTGCATCTTGGTTATTTCATTTACTTCTTTTTCTACAAAATTCGTTGAAATAAATTGATAATGATTGCTATCACAGCTATCGCAGATTTGTTGGATTTTATTATTTGTTGAGGGGTCATAATCTTTAATTAAAGAGAGCGTTCGGATTAAGTTTACCAAGAAATCTGCATCGAGAAGCCTGTAGCGAGTCATTCTGTCTCAGCAATTTTTTTCAACATTTTATTTGCTGTCAAATCGTCTATGAGACCACATTCCAAAAGCTTTTTAATATATTTGTCTTTTTTCAATAAAAATCCTTCTTTTATCTCAGATTGTGAGATAAAATATTTTTTAATGTTTTCAGGAATATAAGGATTATAATATATAAAGAAGACGACTTCATAAGAGTCTAACATATTAACGATGTTTTTGATCTTTAATAAACAAAATTCTTCTTTTGCATCTATCCCTTTTTTGAATTCTGAAATGCCTTTTGGAAGAGCTTTCACAGGGAATTCTTTACTGTAAGGGTCTATCGCTTTCAGAAAACCATCCCGGACTAACATTTCAACTTCACCGGCTATGGCTTCAGAGTATGGTCCCTGTTTATCTGGGTGAATCTGTATTTTATTGGCAACTTCCATAAAATCATAATGGTTGTTTAGACTATCAAGCCATAAAAAGTAAAAAACACTTTTTTGGATTTTCCATTTATCTATTGGTTTGTCTTGTGATAGATAGGTAATAGCCTTATCAATTTTCTCATAAATTTCATTCAATGATGGTGACATATACGATAGTAAGCTTTAATACAATATAATGTTTTATAACTAACGTGAAAATTGAATTAAAAGAACACGATGATAACGCTTCTTTTTATTATTCAACGATAGCAAATATAGAAAATGACAAACACGTTTTGCCTTGCCGAGCTTATAGAAAGAGCTATGCAGAGTTCTATGGAAATTATATTAATGAAGTAGTAGTCCCTATTAATAAAGAGGATTTACCTGACAATCCTGCCGGATATAAAATTTTTGATAAAAATATCGAACCAAAACTAAATAAAAAGACAGTTAAAAATAAAATAAATTTCATAACTTTTTTCAGTGAGAAAACAATAGAATTGAAAGATTTATTATCTTTTGAAGACATAAATCTTCTTGCTGATTTTCAACAAAGATACAACGACCATTTTGTGACAATGCCATTTACTCTTAAATTCCGAGATCCGACAACTCCAACCACCCAAATTCTCGAGGACATTAAAAAATCGTATTCTGATTTTAAATCCACGATAAAAACGTCTAATTTGATGGGTTATGTTCCTGCATACACATCATTTCGTGAATTAGAGAGTTTTATAAAATTGTATACCGACAATAATCTATCAATTAAATCTCATATTGGAGATTTGAATTTTGTGCCCTTAATGGTAGATTTAAAAAACTCTTCTCCAGACAACTACATGAGGTCTCTTTCTAAGTTACATAGTTTAAAAGAACAATATCTCAATGAAGGATATTATCTTTTTTATTATGGTTTTAGCCCAAGGTCTCCCAGTGTAAGTCAAAAGCGGGATGAAACGCTTGCAAAAGAATTTCTTCTTGCGTATCTTGGATTTGATGTAATAGGGGGTTCTTTCGCTCTTATTAATAGTGGAGGGGGCGGCCCTACAACAAACACGGCTCCGAATTTCGAAGAAACCGATTTTAAATATCATCTAAAAATTTTAGACAACAAAAAAGAACGTGATAGAGCAAAGCCCCATAATTTCACAAAGCAAACAAAGTTTCTTAATGGTGTTTCTGAAAAGTTACTAGCCGATTCATCGGCGGCTATAAATGAGTTAAAGAAAAGAAAAGAAGCCTACGAGTACGTCCAATTGTACAAAACGTAATTATATAATATAATGTATATTTAATTTTTTAGCAGGTTTGATATGAGCTTAGCTCTTTTGCTAGGCGTAAGTGTACTAAAAAGCATACCAACATATAATATCCGTTGCCATGGATTTATATTTTGATGGAATGAGTGTAAGAAAAATCCAGAACCAAATCCAGTATATCTTCAAAGTTGAAGTATCACAGGTTACTATTCACAACTGGATAACAAAATATTCCGAGTTTGTTTAGGAATATATTGACAGCTTAAAACTTGAATTGGGTGAGGAATGGCATTTTGATGAGACAGCTAAGTGGATGGAAAGCAGAAATGGTAGCTCAGATAAGGAAAAAAATTGAAGAGGCATAAGGCTTAACGAAATTTGAGGAGTTTAGAAGATTAGAAATATAATCGTTAGTTTTTTATACTTTGTAGTTTATTATGTATTTAACAATAAAGGGATTGTAGCTTAGACCGGGAGAGTGCTCGGCGTCCTTGTTTTATAGAACTAAGGGTTCAAAACCTCAAAGGGCAATGATGACCGAGACGCCATGGGTTCAAGTCCCATCAATCCCATATTTATATTTTTAAATTTTATTTTTTAAGTGTATCAAACTTATTTTCTCTTATACTCCTTAACTTAACTGAATCAAATGAAGGTAAAATAATTATACTGTAAGGATCATTTGTAAATGGTTGATGAGGTTTAAATGGTTACAATTGATCCATGTACACGGCTCAAGGTTATTAAGACCCAGCTTATTCCTGCAATCCTTACAAGCGCAAGGGAAAATACTACTTCTGATATTAGAACCGCTATAGAACTAAATCTTCCCTCTCTTGAAGAAAATTGCTATAAACTTGCTGAAAAATGTGAGAAAAATTATCCTGATTGCGGAAAAGAAGTTGAGTTATGCAGCACCGAAAATATTAAAAAAATTTTCGCCAAAACAAGGGAAGAACTTGAGAAGATATGGATCCAGCGGAAGGAACTGGAAAAAGAAGCAACTGGAATAGATATTTAAAATGCGGTCATATCATTCCTTAGAGCCAATTCTTTCAATCGCCAGAGCTCCCAGCCGGGCAATGGTATCAAGGACGACCTTATTTTCAGGAGTAAGAATCTTCTCAGGATTGTCGAAATGAAATCCTGCAACACCCTTTACAGTATCTGTCGTTTTCATAGGAAGATAATAAGCCCATGCTTCGGGCAGCGTATCTGTACCCATACCAGCTGGTTCGCCATTGAGCCATACCCAGGTTGCTATACCAAGTTCTTTCGGGTTTATCTGGAACCCGTCGGTAGAAGCCCTGACCGAAACTTCTCCATTTTCAGGTAGAAAAATAGCCATGTCGCATGGGAAAATTTGTCCTGTATGACGGATCATCAGGTGTAAAACCTGTTCAATGCTCTGGGCAGTAACTAAATTCTGGCTTAATTCATATAAAGTTGTGGTCCTGGACTCGCTTTGTTGAAGCTGCTGCACCTTATATTGAAGATTGGATGCAAGATTGCTTATTACAAAGGCAAACGCAATAAACAATAGATACGATAAAAAATATCTTACATCTGCAACAGCAAAGGTGAAATACGGAGGAATAAACAAAAAATCAAAAATGAGCACGCTTAAGACTGCTGCAAAGATAGATGGGCTGCGACCCAGGAAAATAGCGATCAATACAACAGGCAGGAGCATTAAGAATAGTAAGTTAACCTGACCAAGAATATCTCTAAAAAGAAAACCGAATAGGGAACCAAGAATAACAGCAAGCGCGCTTATGACATAATTTAGCGGACTGATCATACCTATTTTTTTCTTAGGTATGGGTTGTTCGCTTTTGCCTGCAAATAGGAAAATATCGATATCTCTTGTACGTACCATGATCTTCCGTGCAAGAGTCGGGAACAATCCAAAACGCCTGGGTTTGCCCATTACGATCTTTGTCACATTATGGCTCTGTGCATATCGGGCTATTTCTTCAGCAACATTATCACCTTTGATCCAGACGACACGTGCACCCAGCTTTTCAGCAAGATCCAGGGCATTTTTAAGCCATTCCTGTTCTTTATCTGATAACCGGGCGTGTTTGACAGTTTCTACGTAGAGTGCAATCCATTCTGCATTCAGTTCAGAGGCTATTCGAAAGGCTGAGCGAACCAGTTGCTCCGCATATGGACTGGCCAATACCCCTACCAGGATACGCTCCGTAGCAGACCAGGGCCCGGCAATTGCATGTGCTCTCATGTACTGGAGCATTTTTTCATCTACGCTGCCTGCCACAAGCCTCAGTGACATTTCACGAAGTGCAAGTAAATTCCCCGGCTTAAAGAAACGCTTCACAGCGTTTTCTGCCATATCTTTTGCATAAACCTTTCCTTCTTTCAATCTTTTGAGCAATTCCTCAAAAGGAAGATCCACAAGCTTGATCTCATCCGCTAACTGGAAAAAAGTGTCCGGGATAGTTTCACTGACACGAATTCCTGTTATACGGAAGATGATATCGTTTAGACTTTCCAGATGCTGCACGTTCAGGGTTGAATATACATCAATTCCTGCGTTCAGAATCTCCTCTACGTCCTGGTAGCGCTTAGCATGACGGGAATTGGGGGCATTCGTATGGGCTAATTCGTCAACAAGGACAATCCTGGGTCGCCGTGCCAGAACAGCATCCAGGTCCATCTCCGCAAGCTGTACGCCTTTATATTCGGTAACGACGAGGGGAATAGTTTCCAGGCCTTCAAGAAGTGTTTCGGTCTCTGCCCTGCCGTGTGTTTCAGCGTAACCGACAACAATATCTATTCCTTCCAGTTTACGCAATCTGGCATCGGAGAGCATGGAATAGGTTTTCCCGACCCCGGGTGCGGCGCCAAAATAGATGGTCAGTTTTCCACGTTTTTTGGCTGTTTCTTCCTGCTGAGCAATTGCCAGAAGAGATTCCGGTTCCGGTCTTTTTGGTTCTGTATCTATCATTGAAATCTACTTCATACTGTCCAGAGCAAGATTTAATTTTAAGACATTTATACGTTGCTTCCCTAAAAATCCGAACTGCCTTTCCTCAATGTGTTCAACCACCAATTTACGTACCGTTCCCTCGTCAAGGTTACGTGCCCTGGCAACACGGGGTATCTGTATCAGGGCAGATTGCATACTGATGTGTGGGTCTAAACCACTTGCTGAGGATTCCACAAGGTCTGATGGTACCGGAGCCTGGATACCGGATGACTTCAGTAAATCTGTTCTATTAGCAATTTGTTCTATCAAAACTTTATTTGTAGGTCCAAGATTTGAGCCTCCGGAAGCCATGGAATTATATGGAAAATCCGAAGTGGCTGAAGGACGCGACCAGAAGTACTTTGGATCTGAAAAAGGCTGCCCTATCAGGGCTGAACCTGTGAGATTGCCGCCAGAATCATACAAAAGGCTTCCTCCTGCTTCTTTTGGGAAAAATAACTGGGCAAATACGGTTACTGCAACGGGGTAGATAACACCGACAAGTATCATCAGGATTGCAAAGAGTTTTAGTGCTATCTTTATTTGTTTCATAACTTGTCTCCTTAATCACATAAACATCGTTATTACAATATCAATAATTTTTATCCCTATAAACGGTGCTATTATCCCGCCGAGTCCATAGACGAGAAGGTTGTACATCAATAGTTTTTCAGCAGGCATCGGGCGGTATTTGACGCCTCTCAGTGCAAGGGGTATCAGCATAGGAATAATGATCGCATTGAAAATAACAGCCGACAGGATTGCGCTGTACGGGTTTGCAAGATGCATGATATTGAGAATATCCAGTTGGGGATAGATGGAGATCATGGCTGCCGGTATGATGGCAAAATATTTTGCCACGTCATTGGCAATGCTGAAGGTTGTCAGGGTTCCTCGTGTTATCAGTATTTGCTTTCCTATTTCAACTATATCCATTAACTTGGTCGGATTGCTGTCCAAATCTATTATATTCGCTGCTTCCCTCGCCGGTTGCGTTCCTGTGTTCATTGCCACAGCTACATCCGCCTGGGCAAGCGCGGGTGCATCATTCGTGCCATCTCCTGTCATGGCAACCATATGACCTTGCTGCTGGTTCTCACGAATCAAACGAAGCTTATCCTCAGGTTTTGCCTCTGAAAGAAAATCATCCACGCCTGCTTCCGCAGCAATAGCTGCTGCGGTAAGATAGTTATCGCCTGTTATCATTACAGTCTTAATTCCCATTTTTCGCAACTGGGAAAATCGTTCACGAATACCGCCTTTTAATATGTCCTTAAGATGTATCACACCCAGAATTTCAGAGTTATGACATACAACAAGAGGCGTTCCGCCCGATTTTGCTATACTTTGCACCTTCTGATCAAGCTCAGAGGGTGCATTTCCTCCTTTGCCTTTAACATACTCTGTTATTGCAATGGAAGCGCCTTTCCGATACGACTGTCCGTCTATATCAACTCCGCTCATGCGTGTTTGGGCAGTAAATGGAATTGATTTTGCACTGTGAGGCAGCTCTTTCATGCGCATCTGGTATTGCTTTTTTGCAAGTACGACCACGCTTCTCCCTTCAGGCGTCTCATCCGTCAGGGAGGCAAGCAATGCCGCATTGGCAAGCTCCTGCTCTGAACGCCCGGTCATAGGAATAAATTCCACTGCCTGCCTGTCACCCAGTGTAATTGTTCCTGTCTTATCGAGGAGAAGGATATCCACATCACCGGATGCTTCAATGGCTCTCCCCGAAAGGGCTATCACGTTTTTCGCAAAGAGCCTATCCATGCCCGCGATCCCGATAGCAGGCAGGAGCGCAGCTATTGTTGTCGGCGCCAGACAAACAAAAAGTGCAATAAGAACTGTAAGCGAGACCGTCATACCCTGTCCAGCAGCTTTTACGCTGTATATGGATAAGGAACTGAAATTGATAACCACAAGCAGAAAGACCGCTGTTAACGAAATCAAAAGTACTTCCAGCGCGATCTCGTTCGGGGTTTTGCGGCGCTTTGCACCTTCCACCATACTGATCATCCTGTCCAGAAAAGCCTCTCCCGGATTCGCTGTTATGCGTACTATGATCTGGTTGGAAATGACTTTAGTTCCGCCTGTTACAGCGCTTCTGTCTCCGCCTGATTCCCTCACAACCGGGGCTGACTCACCTGTGACAGATGATTCGTTCACGAGGGCTGCGCCTTCAACCACTTCACCATCCCCGGGAATTATATCCCCTGAATTCACAAGGATATAATCCCCTTTATGGAGATTTCCAGAAGAGATAAGCTCGTATTCTTCCTTTGATTTTGGATCTTTCAGCTTTTTTGCCATCACTTCCGTGCGCGTTTTACGAAGTGACTCAGCTCGTGCCTTTCCCCGGCCTTCTGCTAGCGACTCTGCAAAGTTTGAGAAAATCACTGTGAGCCAGAGCCATAGGGATACACTTGCGGTGAACCAGGAA
>JBAQLI010000282.1:0-16055 GCA_049301735.1 Candidatus Methanoperedens sp. | reverse complement strand
ATTGACCGTAATAGCTATAAGAAATCTATAGAATAATCAGAGGAAAATGAAGAAAAACAGTATCTAGCGATACTATTCAGAACTAACATTCTGAACTATTTTAAATTTAGGGTGGGAAAGGTGGGCTGATGGTAAACATCCATTGTTTATGAATTTCATCTATGGTGATCCAGGAACTCCTAGAAATCCACAAAATCCTTTCTATAATCAAACAGAATTTAATCCGTCAGGAGTTGAATATATAGATCCAGGTCTTGCCGGACATATACAAAATGATCCGAATTTGTTGAAATATCAAAGGATAAATTATGGCAAGTTTAGAGTGCCAACTTTAAGAAATGTAGATAAGAGACCAAATGAAACATTTGTGAAAAGATATATGCATAACGGTTTCTTCAGCAGCTTGCAGGATGTAGTCCATTTCTATAATACCAGAGATGTCTTGCCTGTTTGTGGCTTTAGCGGTAGTGTGATCGGTAAGAACTGTTGGCCATTACCTGAGGTGGCATTGAATGCAAATCCAAATGTTGGTCATCTAGGATTGACTGATGAAGAGGAGGACGATATTGTAGCTTTCTTGAAAACATTATCAGATGGATTTACTCAGCCTGAACTGCTCAGTAACCCGGGGTTTGAATCGGGAACATCTCCATGGATATTTTATACGAACGGAACCGGGAAATTCACTGTAGCTCCCCCGGGGTATGAGGGGTCAAAATCTGCAAAAATCGTTCTGTATACCGGAGGCACGAATATCCAGTTATATCAGAAGAGCATATCACTGGAACCGCATACACGCTATCGGTTGAGTTTTGCAGCGAATTCGACGAAAGGACACGATCTGAAAGTAAGATTAATTAAGCATGTTTCACCCTTTGCACGTTACGGTCTTGATCAAACGTTCAACCTCAGCACAGATTGGCAGGAATTCTCGACTGAATTTACCACAACTGGCTTCAGTGGTACGGTAAACGATGGACGATTGATGTTCTACCTTGTACCTTTCGCGAAAGCAGGAGATACATACTACATTGATGATGTTCGGTTAGAGAAAATCTAATGGAAGAATAGAACTATTGGGGATTATCTCCACTAGTTTTATTTTATTTTTAACAGTCTTTTAGGCAAAGCTTGCGAGAAACACTGAATCACCCTAAAAAAATTCAGGATTACAGCATTTAATATCATGGGCGCAATAGCTCAGGAAATATTACTGGTACAAAAGACTATTGCTATAGTTAATGCCCGTTGACCCGGTGGGGCGATTTTCAACCACAAGAATTGAAGCTAAGCTTTGCGCTCTTTGCATCCTTTGCGATATTTAGAGCTGCTAAAATTGACATAATAATGACAATTATACTAAGCATTAAAATTTTAAAAAATCTATATATACGTTAAAATATCTTTTACTTATTGGATATCGACAGGTGTTTTTCATTGAGAAACAAAACTCAAAAAAAGAAACAGGAAGTATAAAATATGACATATCATATAGGCAGGTATAGAATTTTTGCTAAGGACTTAGAAGGTGCAAGAAAAGCATATTTCCAGTTGGCGAAATAAGTTGAAATAAGAATCTTTATTTTTTCAGCCACTTCTCACAACAATTCTTGCATTTTATCTTTCCGATATCTCATCCATTACCAGCGCATTCCACATTCTTTCCCCGAGGACAATTTCAAATTCCTGCGGCGTAAGGACTGGTACATGGAATCTTTCTGCATCGTCGATAGTGATCCTCGGGCAAGCAGTATTAACATATGCATCTACTTTAAAAGCCAGTAATTGTTCAGGTGTCACAAGATCCATTATAATAATTTGTGCCTTCTTTCCATGCTCCCCTGCAATTTGCGCAAGTTTTTTTGCAAGATCTATCCTGTTCTGTCCGCTTTTTGAAGAAACGATGATTCCAAAGACCTTTGCATCCATTGACTTTGCAATATATCCGCTTCGCTTTCGCAAAAACTTCTCAGGAGATACTTCGATGGCCTTGTTTAAATATGGGTCTGCCGCAACTACTCTTTTTCCAGTGGCGATCGCCACGCCGAGTGGATGAAAAATACCGCTGCCGATATAAAGATATTCATCACAATCAACACGTGCTGCCGTGAAATTGCATCCAAGAACCTGTCCGGGATAACTTACTCTTAAATCACCTTTTCCCGTTATCCCCTTTTTTTCATTTTCCAGCAGGAAATTGGAGATCTCATCCAGTTTATGTATGTGCTGGACTGTGGTTATGAGGCCGATCTTATTAGTCGCTAAAAGTGGAAGTGCAGTTTTTACACATGGCAAAACATCAACATTAGAGCGCGTTTCAATAAAAACCACATTGTCGAAATTACCCATCTTTGAATGCCCGAAATGGAACATGACCTCGACCTTTCCTGAAAGTGTCGTATCGATATCGCATGCCCCAAAACAGGGATTTCCTGATATCAAAATGCTTGCTCCTGTTCGTTCTTCAAGCATCTCAGAAATGGAAAAAGCCTGTCTCTTAAAACCTTCGGGAAACTGGAGCCCGACTGTTTTAAAGTGCTTTTCTCTTATGATATTTATTATTCTCTCTAAATCAAAATCGAACTGGTTTTTCATAATTTCCTTGCAATAACATATTCTTCTTTCTTTTGCGCTTCCATTATTTGTATGATCCCAAATCCCATCAATGATAATTCTTCAATAATTGTTCCACTATCACTATCACTTTTTTCTGGCAATTTAAAAACATGAAGCAGCATCCCGCCTCTTTTCAATGCCGGAAGCAGGTTCTTAAGGGCAATTAATGAATCTTGTGGTTCCACTGTAATGTCAAGAAGCAAAACATCATATTTTTCATTATCATGAGCCATCGTGAAAGCATCAGCGAATTCAATTGTGATATTCTCATGCTCATGTGCGATTTTTCCAAGTTCAGAGTGGAACTCTGAGCTGAATTCAATTCCATGAACGCAAGAGGCAAGCTCTGATGCATATAGCAGGAAACCTCCTGCGCTTGAACCGACATCCAGGACAATATCGCCTTTCTTAATTATATTTGTCTTTTCCTGTATATCTTTAAGTTTCCAATATCCAGCAGGCTTGTCCAGACCTGGTGTTATTTCAATTTTATCAGAATATGCAACATCAAATGACGGTCTGGTTATGACCCTGTCATTTACTTTGACATGCCCTTCCATTACTGCGCGTTTTGCCCTGCCCCTGGAACCGACAGTGCCGATTTCCACAAGATAGGAGTCAAGCCTCATGAAACACCTTTTTCACTGATATCATTCCAAAGGTTAATAGCAAATCAACTATATTAAAAGCATACACCATGCCGAGGTGGCAGAGCGGACTAACGCGGCAGGCTCGAGACCTGTTTTACCTTCCGGTAAGCTAGGGTTCAAATCCCTACCTCGGCGCTTTACAATTAGTTTAAATCCGATTACTTTCGTCCCGCATACGTCTGGTATATATACGTACAAGAATACAGGTGAAAAGTATGCCGGATATAGATATACACAAGTATGCTCAGAAAATAGAGAGCGTAAAAACCCTTGTTAAAAAAAGCAAGACAAGCGAACGGAACAAGCAGCTCATAATAGAATTCATGAGAGATTGCAAAACTGGATGGGGCGGCAGAAAGTTGACAGATGCCAGGGTTATTAAACTGATTGGTGCTATTAAAATTCTCTCAGAATTGATTGAAAAGGATTGGGAATGGATAACTAAAGAGGATATCAAAATGATCCTCTCTGAAGTTGATACTGATCCTGAGAAAGGAGTATGGGCTCAACATGATTATCGCCTGATCCTGAGAAAATTCATTGCATGGCTCAGAGCAGAACATGGTTATCCACAAGGTTATCCTGACAGGGAAGAACTCATAAGAATACTGCCCATCGTAAAATATCCAGCTGAGGTGGGTAAAATAAGGGTCAACCGGCCTGACAAATTAAAACCTGCTGAAGAAATTCCTACACAGGCTGAGATGCAGTATCTCAGTGATGCAGCGATCAATCCCCGTGATAAAGCTTTTTTCGAAATGGCAAAAGAAGTCGGAATAAGAATTGGCGGTATAGGCTCGCGTCAGATAAAGCATATCAGCTTCGATGAACTTGGTGCAAAAATTACAATGCATGACAAGACCATGAGGGGCGAGCCAGTGAGATTCATTTCTTCGGTTAGCTACTTACATATCTGGCTTGACAATCACCCTTTCAAGAATAACCCGGAGGCACCTTTGTGGATCGATCTTGAGAAAACTGCACATGGGCCATTTCCTCTAGACTATCACGGTTTTAGAGCGATGATCAAAAGGACAGTGGAAAGACATAATAAAAGATCGGATAATCTAGGCCTTCCCAAGATAACCAAACGGATACATACCCATTTATTCAGATACCATGCCCAGACCAGGGATGAACTCGACGGAGTTCCCAGGTCTATTATGTGCAAGCAGCGGGGCTGGAAAACAGATTCAAAGCAGCCTGAGGGTATGCAAGGATAGTGACCAAGGACGTGGACTCCTACTATGCTAAGAAGTTCGGCATAAGTGGCGGTGAAATTAAAGAGCAGCTAAAACCGGGCAGATGTCCAAGATGTAAAGAACTGAATGCCCCAGGGATGGGCTACTGCTTCAAATGCGGAATGCCATTGTCCTCAAAAGCTGAGAACGTTGAACAGCAGGTACAGAAGATGATAGAGGAGATGTTAATGGATCCTGAGATCCATGCAAAGTTGAGAGATAAACTGGCAGCAAATGTTGGTATGGAAACAAAAACATGAACTGCAAATACCTGGATTCCATCAATAAAGTATTTTAGAGTAACCCTCTTCGTCCCCTGTAAGGTGAACAATGTTCCCATACAGAAACATCATCAAAACAGAGACAATTCCTGCAAAGGAGTTGTCTGAAGAGCTGCCTGACATTGCAGGACAAAAGGCCATATGCGATCATGTGAGGGGATGAGCTTGAAGACTCCCGATCTTTTTACTGTTCAGATTACCTCAGTATCCCACGGCTATGTTATCAGGACAACGAAAGGCGAGGCCTTTGCATATGAAACAAAAGAGGCACTTTTAGACGCATTCACGAATATGTTCGGCATCCAATCTCCGGTTTCTTCCAGAGTATTGCCTTATGAAGAAGCCAGAGTGAAAATTCTTGAGTACCTCGAAAAATCCTGGGACAGAAAGGTTACAGTGTCTGAACTTGCAAAGGATCTTAAGCTGGATATTGTAACGATAGCTGTAATATTGCGTGACCTCAGGGCTAAAGAGTCGATAGAAGTCCCTGGATCATCTACCAAAAAGGAGCAGCATTTTTTAAAGCAAGAAGTTAAAGATAAAGAGATGGATACGTTCAAAGAACCTGATCCCTTCTCACTGAAAAACCATCAAAAGCACAATATCGGCAGTTCACTATGGTATCTCGATGGAGATACAATTGCCATAAAGAGAAAAGGCTGTCCAGAGATCGTTTATGTAAAAGATGCAGAAGTGGGTAGCCTGAGAGCTAAGAACAAGGGTGAGTTTTATCAGTATACCGGAGCGATCGGAAAAGAAAAGCAGGATATTCTATGGGGATATCTCGAAGACCTGAGGGATGATTCCCTAGGATGTTTCAGGAAACTGAAAATTGATACAAGGGCTGATGGCAAGCTTGATTCCCTGCTGGAAGATGATGTTTAGATCGTGGTAAGGGATAAACATGCACCAGATCACCGAGATCCCTGCATGGGATGCCAGAGGACAACCTGCGGTCCTGACAACAAAATACACATCGATAAAGGTGCTTGAGGAGAATGAAAGATTAAGGATATCCTCGAATTATCCGACCGGGAACAATGTAAACCTCTATCTATCAGTCAGTGATCTGGATGAACTGTTCAGGAAGCTTCCGAACAAGTTCCGCTCATCCTCGATCGAGGGGCTTGTCCCGACAAAGAGGAAACTGCTCATTGCGTTCTTGATCGCTGATAAGCGTTATTCCTGCTGCTTGCTGCGAAAAGGCGGCTATACCCATATTCTCAAGCCAGGACATTCTTTGCACAGTAAGTGTCTATCCTCAAAAAACTGCAGGTAGATATGGCTTCGGTTGGTAAGCGGCAGGAGAAACAGGCGAGAGAGACCATGAAACTTCGCGAGAAGGATTCAAAGAAGCAGGATAAAGAACGAGAATATTACAGAAAGCTCCAGGAAGATGGAGTACTATTTTCCGAAAAGCTGTTCACCATGCGTGGGAAACCGATGAAGTTTGAGGATTTCCCTTATGTGAGGCAGGTATTTCAAGACAATGCCAGAATAGTTGTGCTCCTATGGGCAAGGAGCATGACTAAGACCACGACCATCGCCAGTATTCTCACACATAGGCTCATAACCAATTCATATTCAGGGGCCATGGTCGCTGCGCCTCGAGATAAACAGGCATGGCGAGTGACGAAAGAGCATATCCGTCAAAGATTCACTGAAAGCAAGGATAAGATGCTGCTGCCTTTAATTTCGCAAGGTAAAAACACAGAGTCTGAGATCGATATTGCCAATGGCTCAAAGTATCTCGCAAGCGGTGCCTGGGTTACAGGCAACAGCTTAAGAGGTCATCACGTTAATTACGGATTTGCAGATGAGATGCAGGACTGGACAAGAGAAGCATTTGAGGTATTCAAGGAGGTCGTGAATCTGCCGCCTGCCCAGATATTCTGTGCAGGGACGCCGAAGGATAAGGGTTCGTTCTTTGAAGAGATCTGGTTCTCAAGTGATAAAAAAGAGTGGGATGGGAAGGAATGGATACCTACAAATCTTGATGCTGATCCTCAGATAAGCGGGTACCATATCACTCAGGAGTTCTCAAGCTTTGTTCCCCCGGAGCAGCTTGAATATAAGCGCAAGAACATGACCCCAAGGATGTTCACGAATGAAGTCCTGGCGCAGTTCTTTGCAGCAGGCGGATCAAAGCCAGTTACCACGGAAACATTGCTGCAGATACTCGTGCGAAGCCCTGGTGAGATCAATAATTCGGTGTTCGAGGAGAAGGTGATAGGTGTTGATTGGGGTGATGAGACGCGCTGGGTTCTGGTTGGAAGGACCTCGAAGAACAGGTTCTATGTTATTGATACCGGGGTGTTTGATGACATTGATACTATGCAGCATGTCGAGAAGCTGAGGCTGATAATCTCACGGGAAAATCCGAAATGGATAATATGCGATGCTGGATATGGCAAGACCAAGAACCAGATATTGATGAGGCATTATCCCGGCAGGGTGTGGAGTGCGTTTACGAATTCGGGTTCAAACATTCCCATCTGGAATACGATCAATGAGATTAATGGTCTTCCGCTTCCAGAGGAGGACTGGCAGTATCATGTGAGCGTAAACCACACTGCCATGTGCGAGAACACTGAGGCTATCATAAACAGGCGAAATCTTGGGATATATTATTTCCCGGAACAGGCTGCCAGAACCGATGTGTTTATCTTTGAGATCTCGCAGGCTGATGCTGAGGAGGTTTCTACTTCTACCGGCAAACAGCGAAGGTTCTCCATTACTTCTGCACATGGATATGCAGCCCTGTCCTATGCTCTTCTCCCATATGCTTTTGTGCAGGACTACGCTGAGGCAGGATATAATCAGAATGTGATGACAAGGGCGCCGAGGTTTGCGAGAAGAAGATTCGCGTGAACTGGTATTTCTATTGATAAGTATGTAAAGTTATCAGTGATACATATCATTAATCAATGATACTGATATAAAGTTATCAATGAGTGGGAAAACGCATGTAAATCGTGGAAACTAATATATGGAAAATATAACAATACTTTCCGCAAATTACATCATAATTTTTGTTTGAGAATAAATGAATAGAAAAGGTAGAGGATTTCAAGAGTTCTTGGATAGTTTGTGGATAGGATAGGAAGTGAATCTTGTAAAGCGTTATGTAATTATCCTCTATGCATTCAATAATTGGTATATACTTAAATAGCATTTTTCCAAGATTATACCCATATTAGCTCCAAAAGCATCGATATATCCATCGTTACATAATGTATGTTTTTCAGGGAACAGCGCGCCGTCTGCGGACGTCGGATAAATGTGGCTAAAGCCAGATCATGGGATGAACTTGCGCCGCATGCATGCGGTTTCTTGGGTGTAATGGTATGTACTTGATGGCGACGGGAACTAATGCACCTGCAGGAATAAATTTGACAAGGTGATCGCCTTAACAATCAAGCATATCGCAGGAGAAGACTTTATGAAATCATGTAAGGATATTGAATAATGGAATGCCGCGCATAAAACCGGAGAAAAGACATGGGCTGGAGTAACTTTATAATAATTCCCTCTTTGAATATTGCAATAGAGGTAAGCAGGGATTTACATGATCTGGCAGATTATGAGGAAAAAGCATTTGATTATCTCACCTCTGAAGAGTATGACGAGGGGAAAGATATTGAAAGCAGGAAAATAAAGGATTTAACCGTTCGTGACCTTACAACTCTTTTTACCGCATATGACAGTACTAATTCTCTCAAAGGTCTGGATTATAATAAATTACTCCTGGTCTGGTTAAAAAGCAGAGGAATAGATTATGACGTAAAATCCGAGTATGATATTGACAAAGAAAAACTCGAAAAAGAGGGATATAAAATAATATGCCGATAACATTCACGGATGAAGATATGGTGTATCTTGATAAAGACCAGGATACGCAATTACGTTCGATCAGACAGGCGATCGATGCTTTGAAACTAAAAGGTGACACAGCATTTTGTAAAAAATGCGGTCACTTGATGGAGTATTTCACAGTTGGAAATGCGAAGCTTCTCCAATGTGGTTTCTGTGGGAATAGAGTTGCAGAGATGATCAAATTATGAGACTTAATCACGCACCAGTTCCTTCAGCCGCTTGATCGATGCCATTCCATCATCAATTGCTTTTTTTTGCTCTTTTTCAAGGTGCGCAATTATATCCTTAAAATCGACCTTCAGCGAATATACCTTATTCGGTCTTCCTTTGCCTGGCTTCTTTTCTTCATTCTCTTCGATCCAATCAAACGGATCTAACTGCCTCATTGCTATGCTGACTTCAGGCTGGCGCAATCCTGTTCCCCTCTCAAGGTCAACAGATGTAGCCGTATCCACTTTTTTAAGATATGCCAGGGTTCTGGCAACTGGTCTGCTCATGCCTGAGGAAATGAGTATTTGCGCCATTTCTTCATCGCTGTCGTCAAGCTGGTTGATATCAAGTTTCTTCATAATGATCCCTTTATTATGCTGTAGGATATATTTAAATTATATTAATCTTTCGATAAGAGGGCATTTATGTAAATTATCACTTTCACACCGCTTGCTACAGGCTTATATTCGGCAATGACGTTTGATACAATATGGGAAGCTTAATCATGCTTTCTCTTCCCCATCCCCTCAATTTATAAGTCAACAAATACTTATTCAAAAACCTCTGTATTCTTGAACAATTCAACCTGGTCCATCTATCGAAGCATTTAAGCCCTATGCCTTCTCTGGAGCTTTGAACAAGAACGCATCATAAACACAAAACCGAAAAAAAGCAATATTAATAGCCCATGGTTAAAAAAACATATTACGAAATATTAGAAGTAGATAAGAAAGCATCCCAGGAAGATATAAAGTCCGCTTACCGAAGACTGGTTATGTTATATCATCCCGACAAAAACAAGTTACCAGAAGCCGAAGAAATGTTTAAAGTAATCGCAGAGGCTTATTCAGTACTATCAGATCCAGGCAAACGGAAACAATATGACCTGGACAATGAACCAAGAAATTTTCTGCGAAGAAATAAACAAGAAAAGATGTGGCAAATAATAAGAGATCAAAAACAAAGAGAAGCCAGAACAAACCAGATGCTATGGGAATTCCAAGAACAAGAACGTATCAAATATAAGGAAGGAGAAAAAGAAACTATGAATATTATGTACGTATGAGTATAAAAAATTAAAAACTCCACTGTTCCACCAATAGAGGATTAAATAGGGAAGATAAAATGATAAAATTTATAAATTGTAACAAAGATTTCATTTTCTCAGCAGGTGAGTAAGACTTGCAGCATGCCCATGAGTTATGCAAGGATTGGGCGGGAAGCGGAGCGCAGTAGCGGAGAATTCTCAAGTAGGGATTGTGCCATCAGCAAATATTATTAATAAACATAATCTTATAAAGAACTTCATAACGATGTGGGATAATGAAACTAGAAGATATATCGGCATTCTGCAAAAAGCTAATTGATGTTGAAGATCCAAAATTAATCAACCAACAACTCGATAAAGTTTCCAAAGGAGATTTGCTGGATTTAACAAACAAAATTTTAGAAAATCCTTTTCCATTCAAACAGGCAACAGTTTATTCGTTGCATAGGTTATTTGAAGATACGCCGGAATTTGCTGAACTCCTCAATAATTTCTTTGAAAAAACGTGTTCAGACTATGCTTGTGTAACACTTTATGAACCTTTAAAAGAAAAGCTAAGCAAGATGCAAAATCAAGTCTTTTCCTTGCTTAAAAGAATGATGCATCTGGGAAAGATCCAAGGTATTCCGTCAGGTATTCTTCTATCATGGATTGTTCAAGAGATGGGTGAAGCTGAAAAGTTTATGGTGGAAGGCTTAGGCTCAAAGGATTCTGATGTACAGAGATGTTCGCTTGTTGCTCTTCAATCAGGTTTATGCAGTTCCGATATTCAAAGGAAGAGAAAATACTTTGAAATATTAAAACAAATTGCTTCAAGTATATCACAAGATAATATCTATCATTTAATAAATTGCCTTCAATGCGGTTCTGAAGAACTGCCAGATGAGTTTGAGCCAATTCTTGAGCAGGAGATTATTAACAGGGGGAGCGAAGCAGCAAAAGACTATATTCGTATTGTCCATTATAAGCCAAAAATTTCATTTTCTATTCTTCAAAAAGCAGTGGAGATTTTGGATGCTGAAGATCCGAAAAACGATATGATAGATTTGGGTCTTGCAAGAATCTATGAAAAGAATCCTAATTTTGTTGTTGAAAAACTTAGAAAGAAATTATACGATCATAATTGGATGGGATTTGCAGACGGATTCCTCATTCATAAGATTAGAAAAATAGGAATTGAGCCTGTGCTTGAAATGATAGAATCCGAAATTGATGCCTGCAATCCAACTTTGCTAAATATAGGGGAAAGCATTATTGAGCATCTTTTTCAGCGCTCAGAGGACTGGATGAATTGGTGCGAAAAATGGAAGGATGACCCCAAGAAAGAAAAAATAATACTAAAATCATTGGGTTTGATTCTAACCAAGCTGATTAACTATAATACAAGCGAAGTAAGAGATCAGGCAATTGCGATAGTAAAAGATTCTGCAATAAGGAAATGTATAGATTATGAAGCTGAAACCGATAAATTAGATTTTGGAAAGGATAAAAATGAGGGCAAGGAAAATAAAGAAAACACGATCAAGGCCCTTCATGTTTTAGAAATAATTTTAAACCCGTCCGTTCCTATTGATCTTGAAACACTTTCTGAGAACCTTGAAAAAGCCCCCCATTTGAGCAAAGCCTTAGATGCAAAATGGCTAATTAAAAGCGCAGGCTTCCGCAATCCTCATCCTATCGCCTATCTATTTCATCGTAAATTGCCGGACAGGAGCGAAATAGAAAATCTCAGAAAAGAATTAGAAAAAGAGAAAGATGAAAATAAGAGACTTGCAATAGGATTTAAGTTTGAAAGATTGATCGGACCGATAAGGTACCAATCATATTGGGAAAATGTCTTCAAAATTCTTGAACAGCATGGTCTAAAAATCAGTAAAAGCAAACTTCATGATACTGATAATGCATGGAGCATTCTTGCTGAGGCTGAGGTTTTTTCAAGGCTTGCCCCATATTTTACCATTGAAATAGAGCCTGATATCCCGGAATTGAGACCAAAAAGGCTGGAGGCTCTAATCGAATATGATGGTGAAAAGGCATTGATTGAAGTGCGCGCAGTCCAAGAAAGATTGGAGATATCGCTGGCGCATGGAGGCATTTCCGTTCCCGGAGGCAAAGTCAAAAGTGTTCTTCTCAGTAAATTCAAGGGTCAGCTAAATGAAGGTAAGAGTAACCCTGGGATACCGATAATAATAATTCTAACTTTAAATGGATTTATAGATTCTTTCGAAGTTGATAATTCAGTATATGGAGAAATCCAGTTTTCATTGAAAATGCGTAACGATACTCATGAAACTGTTGAAGAGGGAACCAAGAGAAAAGAAAATGCTTTTTATGATGAACCAGGAACTGAGATAGTTACAGCAATAGGAGCTTACGGGCGCGACTATGGCCGGAAAGATCCACTTGTCGGAAAACTGTTTCACCCTTACAAACCTCCAACTAATAAAATGAGCCAGAAATTAAAATGCAAGCTTCGAGATGCGCTTTTCGGGGCTAGTGAAACCAATGATTGGAAGTCTTTGATGCGAGTTTATGGGATAGATGAAAAATTGGCAAAGCTGCTTTATGCAAATGGGATTGAAGACCTTGGTGTTTTGGCAAATATGAGAGAAAGTGAGTTTGTTATTGAGGGTATGTCTTGGGAAGAATTATCACAGTTGCAAAAAGAAGCAATAAGAGTCATAGGTGCAATTAACACCGGCTCAGTAAGATTCTTGAAAGGAATTGACAAACAAACTTTTACCATATTGGAAAGCAACGGCATCTATTTAATAACGAAGTTATTAGAGCAGGAAGTGCCACCAAAAGGAATATCTCATTATAATTGGCTTTCGTTAAAAGAAGACTCAAGAAGGATATCAATGATTTCCTGATGTGGGTTTCCCTACGTCCTAGTTTTTGTTGCCATGTGCAGGATTAACGGGCTATGATACAAATATCTCTTCTCTTATATTTTTATCTATCCCCAACGGTATATCCAGCTTTGCTTTCACAATCCATCGAAAACCGGCTCCTCCGTCATATGAGGAACATTTGCCGAACAATGGGTAAACAACTATCCATTCATTCGATTTGCTGGTTTTTACGGAAGAATTTGGCGCCATCAGTATCGTTGGCGGCGCATTTTCCGGAATCCTGAATTGAAACTCTTTTTCAGCAAAATCGTACATGCCCTCGCCGGAAAGTTCTATGTCTTCTGCATGGATATTGACCTCTTCCTTTTTGGACCGCCTGCTTTTGCCGCCTCCGCAGCTGACTTCCACCCAGTCTTCTCCGATCAATGAAATCGAAAAACGCTTCGCTTTGACAAGGTTATCAAGTAATAAGAAATTTATTGCGTCTCTTGAATAGACGGAACCCTTGTTCCTGATAGTATGCCAATAATATTTACCACACTAACTGTTGCCTCAGCACATAACGCAGCTGTTCGAAAATTTGCAGTTCGGTTGTGCTGGAGTGCAAGAGCAAGTTTGAGGGACGCCTTGGCATGGCTTCTTGCCTCATCGTTTGTTTGACCTCCAAGCTCAACAGCTATGTATGCTTCTAGCATCCTCTTAGCGTCAGTTGAGCTTGCAGCGACACCATCTAATGTGGGATGACGTTCGGGTGAGTAAACAGCTTGTACTAAAGAGATAAGAGTTTCTCGGCAAAGCAAACCTACAGCTTGAAATTGCTCTTCGTTTGTCGCCCCCCGAAGACGTAAACGCACTTCAGCTATTTGACGATCAACTTTTGTCCACCCAGTTGGCTCATCAAAGATTTCTATTCTATGTTCTATTTGGCGAGCCCCAAAAACGGGGTGGCCTGATATTTGGCTCTTTTGGAATAGTTCCCAGCCGTCATTTACCAAGCGATTGTTGAATTCAGAGATTAAGCTGCTCACCTCGTTTAAGTCAGGACGAATTACTGGATGGACAACTTCACATAAGAACCGTAAAAATTCATCATCCGAAGACCTTAATAAATTGAAACGATCGTCGTAAAAAAACCAATTATTTTCCCAGTCATTGTTATTAATTCTGTGTTGCCAAATATCACCAGAAGCGGTTGGAAAACGACTGTCTCTTGATGGAAGTCTTTCCAGATCGTAGAGGCGACCGAGAAAAGCTTGTTCCTCCAATCGACCCGACCAAGATATCCCGCTTGTAGTGATGTAATCTATTATATCTCGACGTGTGACTTCGCTGATCATAGTTCTTCTTCAATATGCCTTAGATTTTTTACCGCATTTTCGAACTTTTCACTCATCTCTACTCTCTTATGTTTTGATGCTTTTTTCCACAACTTATACATATAAACTACTTATGTCTGCTAAAATAACTGCTTTCGGAATAAATACGCAAATATTCGGTTAGAGAATATCTGATGAACATTACTCATTTTAGTAGATAATTCTATTTATTTACAGTTCTGTAAAGTCTGTGTGAGATAAAGGTCGCCTCCTGCGTAGAAGAGAGAAGTCTATTCACTTTGTCGATATTAAACCACTAAAGACCTAGCCAATCACAGCACCTATAAGACCTGGTCCTGTTGAACCACCTATTATTTTATAATTGTCAATGGTGGTCAAAAATTCCCAACTTTCAGCGGTTTAATTTTTTGAATACTGTAATCAGGATAAGAACGGCAATTGCTCCAAACAGCCATGCCTGATTCCTAAGGTGTCTTGGTTTCGATTTCTCGATATTTGCATATATCATTCCCTCCCTGGATTGAGCAATAGAGTCATTTGAATTCTGTATTGCGCTGTTGAATTTATACATAGTAAAATTTTCTCTTGCATTTTCTAATAAATATTCTGCATTATCTTGTTTTGATCTTGCCATTGTGTAATTTGTTTCTGGTTCTTCAATAAAATTAAAGATTTTTTCGATAACCTCCGATGATATGGATATATAAGGGATTTGATAAGGAATTTGATCATTTAACTCGTTGAGTCCATATGTGGCATTATCCATAAAAGTATTTGATTCTCTGGTTTTATCGTTAATTCTACTGATTGCTAATTCCGCTCTATTTTCATAGTTTTGGTTTGATAGTTGAGATAGTCGAGCATAGTTGTCATTAATGAGAGCATATTTTTCATCAAGAATTTCCATATTGGTCTTACTAATGGAACATTTATTGCTCTGCAAACAATTTTTTAGTGTATCAAATGGTATGGATATAGATTGAATGATAGCATGGAGCTCGACAAAAGAATTGCCTCTCGCATCATTAATGCTTTGGATAGCATCTATATTATAAATTTGGAACTCTTTAACAATACCTTTAGATGCATATCCTTTTTCCATGTTGATTATAAAGATTCTACCCTTAGCAATTTTATTAAATACATCCCCTTCTCTATTAGAAGCAATACTACATGGAATGAAAACCAAGCCAGAAATAATAAGCGCTTCGGGATTAGATTTAGAAATTATATTAGTTCCTTTTAATATTTCTACAGCCTTTCCAGTTTTTGGTGCGATTAGAGGAACTACTTCTCCCCCAAAACTTTTACTTTCGTCTTTGAATGTATCACCAACATATCCGCATACAAAATCAGATCCGAGAGAAAATGTATATGCGGATTCTGTCACATTACCAGATTTAACTAAATCAATAGCGTTTTCGCTTACGAAAATATCCTTCAAAGTTTCTTTATCGTCGTAGAATTTTCTTTCTCCAATATCAAAAGGAACCGTAATGCAGGTTTGATTGCAATAAGAATAAAAATGTATTTGAGAGAACGAAGAGAAAAAACCTTTTCTGTCATATTGTATTTTTGATATAAGTGTACTTTTTTCACCATAGTTCGAGAATTCATTTAGATATTCATCATCATCAATCACCGGACTAATTGGACTCTCATTAGGTAATGTTTCTTTGGTTTCATTCCTTATGAATGCAATATATTCTTCTGGATTAATAACAACGGCTTTTATATTTGTTTCATCGCTCAGATATTTGAAAGATTTATACAAATATTTTGATGAGTTAGTGAGATATGTTGTCGATACTTGATACAATACCTTCGCCACATTGCTATATCTATAAGATAAGATGAATTAATTCTGGGATATACCACGCGTTCTATTCAATAGATATATCCCAGGAACTTGTATGTTCAATATTATTTCACGTCTTCAAT
>JBAQLI010000281.1:0-4900 GCA_049301735.1 Candidatus Methanoperedens sp. | reverse complement strand
GATATAGATACATTATCTCCTTATTATATCATAAATTATGATGAAAGTGGTAAAAGTGATATAATTACAAGTGGAAATGGGGAATCCATAAAAACATATGTATATTTCAAGGAATCTCCATTTCAATGCGATAATTCTTATATCAATAGAATTTGTAATACTTGCAAAGAATTAGAAAAAATTTTTAATTATCATTATTTAGATATAGAATTTGCATTTGACACGGATGATAATCTATATATATTTCAATGCCGACCCATTGCTATCAAAAATAAAGAAAATCTTTCGCAAATTAAATTGAAATACTCTTTATCAGAAATTTATAAAAAATTTGGAAAGCTATCTTCTTATCGCCCCAATCTTCTTGGAGATAGAACTATTCTTGGAGTTATGCCGGATTGGAATCCTGCAGAAATGATAGGATTGAGGCCCAGACAACTTGCTCTATCCCTATATAAAGAACTTATAACAGATAAAATATGGGCTCAACAAAGGACTGATTATGGATATAGAAATGTGTGTTCACATCCTTTAATGATCACATTTTTGGGAATACCTTTTATAGATGTCAGGGTCGATTTTAATTCATTTATTCCAAAAAATTTGGATGAAAATATAGCTAAAAAACTGGTAGAATTTTATATTAACAAATTAGATTCGGAACCTAATAACCATGACAAAGTAGAATTTAATATTCTTTATACCTGCTATTATCTCAATTTATCAGATCGATTGAAAGGGTTATTGGATCACGGATTTAATGAAGAAGAAATTAAAAAAATAGAATATTCTCTTCTTGATCTTACAAATAATATATTGGAATTATATGAAAAAGATATAAATAAAATAGAAATATTAAAAGAAAAGTACTTTAATATAACAAACTCAAATATATCAATAATTGAAAAAATATATTGGTTAGTGGAAGATTGTAAAGAATATGGGACATTGCCATTCTCCGGGGTGGCCAGAGCTGCATTTATTGGAGTTACATTATTAAAATCTTTTGTAGAATTGAATATAATATCCAGGTCCGAATACGAGATATTTATGAATTCATTGAATACTGTAGCAAAGAAATTAAATAATTCTTTGTGTTTGTTATCAAAAGGAGATATAACGAAAGATGAATTTTTGTCCGAATATGGACATTTGAGACCAAATACTTATGATATTTTGTCCTGGAGATATAATGAAAATTTTGAATATTATTTCTCTAATATATCAAAAAATTATTACTATGAAGCAGAGGAATATTTATTTAATAATGATCAGATTCAAAAAATAAATAATATATTAATAGAGAATGGTTTTAAGGTTAGTGCAGGTGATTTGCTGAAATTTATCAAAGAAGCTATTGAAGGCAGGGAATATTCAAAATTTGTATTTACGAAATCCGTGAGCGAGGTATTGAAATTAATAGAAGAATTAGGAAAAAATCTTGAAATAAGCAGAGAAGAATTAGCTTATCTAGATATTAAGACAGTATTAAATTTATATTCTGTTATAGATCAAAGAAATATCAGAAATACTCTTATTTCAGATATAGAAAAGAATAAAGAGACATATAAATATACAAAAGCATTAAAGTTACCTTCTTTAATAAGAAGACCAGAAGAAATTTATGGTTTTTATATAGAAAATGAAGAACCTAATTTCATTACGTTCAAAAAGATAAAGGCTCATACTATTCTGGAAGAGGAATTCAAAAACGAAAATATTGAAAATAAAATAGTGTTTATAAAGTCAGCAGATCCGGGATATGATTATTTGTTCAGCAAAAATATCTCCGGGCTTATCACCCAATTTGGAGGAGCAAATTCCCATATGGCAATTAGATGTGCTGAAATAGGTATTCCTGCAGTAATTGGAGCCGGCGAGAAAAAATACACAGAATGGTCAAAAGCAGCAATATTAGATATCGATTGCAGCAGTAAACAGGTGCGCATAATTTCATGAAAAAAATGAAAAATATAGCCATAACTCAGAGGCTAACAAAAAATAGAAATTATTATGAAATAAGAGATGCCCTGGATATCAGATGGGCAGATTTATGCAAGAATCTGGATTATATACCTATTTTATTACCAACTAATTATGATTTTGTGAAATATTTTGAAACAATTAAAATAGATGGAATAATACTAAGTGGTGGTAATGATTTGGGTTGTTTGGTAAATGATGATATTTCTAGAAAAAGAGATGTTTTTGAAAAGAAACTCATAGAATTTGCAATACATGAAAATATTCCTATATTGGGAGTATGCAGAGGTATGCAGGTCATTGCGGATTATTTTAATGGAGAATTTAAAAAAGTTGACGGTCATGTTGGAGTAAATCATAGAATAATAATTTCTGACGAATCAAACTTTAAAGAACATTTAAAAAAATTAGATTATGTTAATTCGTATCATAATTATGGAATTATAAAAATTTCGAAGAATTTTATTGCATCTGCTAGGTGCGAAGATGGGGTGATTGAAGCAATGGAGAATAATAAATTAAATATTTTCTGTCAGATGTGGCATAGTGAAAGACAAATTCCTTTTAAAGATAATGAATTGATGATAATTAAAAAATTATTCGGATAAACATGAAAGCAATTATACTCGCAGCAGGAAGAGGTAGCCGTATGGGCTCTTTAACCGACAATACGCCAAAATGCTTGATTGAATTAGCTGGCAAGACTCTCTTACAACGGCAATTGGATTCTTTAAGAGGAGCTGGTATTGATAAAATAGGTATAGTGCGGGGTTATCTTGCGGACCAATTATATACCCCGGGAATAAAATTTTTTGAAAATAAACGCTGGGAAAAAACAAATATGGTTTTTTCGTTATCGTGCGCTAAGGAATGGTTACAAAGAGATGAGTGTATAGTAAGTTATTCCGATATCATATATTCTATAAATGCCATAGATGTATTGATTAAGGCGCACGGTGATATTGTAATTACTTATGACAAAAATTGGTTGAAATTATGGAAGGTCAGGTTCGAAGATCCTCTTTCAGACGCTGAAACATTTCAAGTGGATGATAAAGGAAAGTTATTAGAAATAGGCAAAAAAGCAAATGATATAGATGAAATTAAAGGCCAGTATATGGGACTTTTAAAAATTTCAACAAAAGGATGGAAAATAATATATAATTACTTATCTAATTTATCAAGGGAAGAATATGACCTTTTGTGTATAACTTCAATGCTCCAAAATTTGATACAATCAGGAGTTGAAATTAGTGCCGTTCCAATAAGTGATTGTTGGTATGAGGTAGATAATGAAAATGATTTGAAACTTTATCAATCAATAATGAAATGGTAACCGGATAATTCAGGAATCTTACTCAGTGAACTTCTAAGAGCATGTCTGAATATTTATTCTGGACAGGATTTACAGGATGGACAGGATTAATTTCCATCCTGTAAATCCTGTAAATCCTGTCCAAAAATGCATCTGAATACTCACTCATAACCAATTATGTGCATCGAATCGGTGTGAAAACCAAATGTAGATCAAATTTTCAGACAAGCTCTAAGATTCCAAATTCGGAGTGTGGGTTTATGACGAAAGAAAATCTTTAGTTTAGGCGGGGGTTAATAATATGAAATTATGTTTAGCTTGTTCTCATGGAGGACATTTTAATGAAATGATGCGACTATCAGAAGCCTTTGAATGTCATGATTATTTTTTTGTGGATCATACATCTGAAGTAAACAACAACAATAAAAATGGATATTGTATTAAATTTGATGGATGGAATTTGATAGGCAAGATTTTATTGATAAAGGTAATTATAAAAGCAATATATATACTGCTTAAAGAAAGACCTGACGTAATAATTTCGACCGGTGCAGGAGAAATTGCAGTTCCTTTTTGTTATATTGGCAAAATGATGGGAATAAAGATAATTTATGTAGACACGCTGGCACGAATTAAAACTCCATCTGGAGCAGGAAAGTTCATTTATCCCATTGCAGACTTATTTCTGGTTCAATGGAAACCACTTTTAGAAAAATATGGAAAAAAAGCGAAATACTGGGGGAAATTAATTTGATTTTCGTTACTGTCGGTACGATGTATGGTTTTCAAAGATTGATAAAAGAAATGGACGAAATTGCTAAAAATATAGATGAAGAAGTTATTATGCAAATCGGAGAAACTACATACGAACCAATAAATACAAAATATTTTAGATTCGCATCGAGAGAAAAGATGAACCAAATATATACAAATTCTAGAGTTGTGGTATGTCATGCAGGAGTAGGTTCGATACTTTCAGCTATAGAGCATATGAAGCCAGTCATAGTTGTACCAAGGAGAAAGGAATATGGAGAAGTTATCGATGATCATCAACTTGAAATTACAAGAGAATTTCAGAAGGAAGGAATAATTAAGGCAGTATATGATTTATATGAACTTAAAAATATTATGAAAGAACCAATAAACTCCATATATATTAAAAATGAAAATATATTAGCAAAAAGACTGAAAGAATATCTGAATCAATTGAGTAGTAAAGTAGGTGTAAGATCATATTAGAAAAATTAAAAACATTTGAAAATAGAAAGTTATTCATATTTTTTGTGGTAGTTTCTATTTCGTTACCAGCCGTGGATGCTTTTACCCCTGTCTCCTACATTTGCTGTAAAAATTTTGTAGAGAATCAAGGAAAATTATTAGATGGTTTTGAAGATCTTAGTATTTGGACGTCTGGAGGATCGGATAACTCTTATATAACTGCCGACAATATACATTTTAAAGAGGGAAAGCAAGGATTAAAATTGGTGGCAAAGAATGGGGGTAAAGTTGTTACGACGAAATATATAAGAGAAAATTTTGCAGACACTAAGAATTTTGTATTTGATATATATGTTCACGATCCTAATTCAGGTCGTTTGATAT
>JBAQLI010000280.1:0-87828 GCA_049301735.1 Candidatus Methanoperedens sp. | reverse complement strand
TGTTGTATATACGAACGCGGATTTGTAGCATCAAATCCAGTGCATCTTATCGGTTCGTGGGATTTAGCGTTCTTCCTATTTTTAAGTTTCTCATATGTGTATGCTTCGGGAACGATTCGGCGCGTGGCAGAATATGGTTTTGGTATTATTATTTTTCAAAAACCGTAGCATTAAATCTGCGTTTATCTGCGTTCATCTGCGGCTAATTTTTTCAAAAGCTGAACATAGTAATTCTTGCATGCCACAATTGCGCCGCATCCATAACAGTTGATCACGTTTTTTATATAATTTGCGGAAAACTATAATTATCTCGATCTCATTTGACAATTTAGACTTGACAGGACACTAGGATGAAAGTACTTTTCTACGAGATATCAAAATTGCTTATTTTGCATCCCAAAATAATGAGGTTGTATCCCAGGAGAAAACAGGTGACTCCCAGAATAGTGCAAATGCATCCCAGGAGAATGCAAAACGTATCCCAACTGCATTACGAAAATGAATATTTAAAGAAAAAGCTGGAAGATCTGACTGCATTACATGAGAATGCAGTTGCATTACACAGCCAGGAAAAACAGGATATGAGCAATAAGTTAGATCGAGCCATGCAGCTTGTGAGCCAGGAACAAAGTATCAACATGACAATGCAAAAACAACTCATGCCGACACCTCAAGAGATCATAAAAAAATCATGGTGGAAGTTTTGGTGATAGGACTGTTAAAAATATCATTTGTTTTTGCGGTTGTGTATACGTGCCGGAAAAACCTACACTTTTCTCGAGATACCTACTTCCCAAAATAATTATGCGGGGGATGGGATTTGAACCCACGAACTCCTGCGAGATTAGCCCCTGAAGCTAACGCCTTTGACCGGACTGGGCGACCCCCGCAATAGGGTCTTATGACAGCAATTTCAGGAGCAATGCCTTCTGGACATGCAGCCTGTTCTCGGCCTGGTCAAATACAGCCGAGTTTGGCCCGTCAACAACTTCTGCTGTGATCTCCTCACCCCTATGGGCAGGAAGACAGTGAAGCACCATCACATCATGCTTAGCTTGTTCTAAAAGCTTGCTATTGATCTGGTAGGGTTTGAAGTCGCGCAGTCTCTGGTCATATTCTTCCTCATCGCCCATTGATACCCAGACATCGGTTGAGAGGATGTCAGCTTTCTTTGCTGCCTTTATCGGGTCAGTGATAACATTGATCGTTCCTCCCAGAGCCCTCGCTTTCGCGAGGATTTCGGCATTAGGTTCATACCCTTCCGGGCATGCTACGGTCATTTTCATGCCAGTCAGCGCACATGCAAGCATAGCAGAATTGCATACGTTATTTCCATCTCCGATCCATACAAAATTCAAACCCTTGAATTTTCCTTTGTATTCCCGGATAGTAAGAAGATCAGCAAGGAGCTGGCAAGGATGTTCAAGGTCAGAAAGACCATTTATTACAGGTACAGTACCATTTTCTAAAAGTTCGACAAGCGTTTCGTGCTTATACACCCGCGCCATGATCGCATGGACATAACGGGACATCACACGAGCCGTATCAGCTACAGATTCCCCGCGCCCGAGCTGAATATCTTTATAATTAAGATATATCGCATGCCCGCCAAGGTCAGTCATCGCCACTTCGAAGGATAACCTTGTGCGGGTTGAGGATTTCTCAAAAAGCATGGCAAGGGTTTTATTCTTGAGTATATCAAATGTTTTTCCGCGTGCCCTTTTCTCTTTCAGGTCAGAAGCAGTATCAAGTAAATTGATAATATCTGCATACGATAAATCGGAAATAGATAATAGATGAGATGACAAAACCAGGACACTCCTTTTGTAGTTTATTATTCCAGACTTCTAGATGTAGATACTTATTTAAATTTCTTTTCCATAGTGACATTACAATGACCCCGAAAGTTCTTGTCCTCACTGGCTACGGCATAAACTGCGATATAGAAACCCAGCATGCATTCAAACTTGCAGGCGCCGAGGCCGAACGTGTGCATATCAACGATCTGATCAATGGAAAGGAAAGACTCGATGATTATCATATCCTTGCTTTCCCGGGAGGCTTCTCATTCGGGGATGATATTGCATCCGGTAAAGTACTTGCTAATATGGTCAAATATAATATTGGAGAGCAAATACAGGAATTCATTGATAAGGGAAAATTGATAATTGGTATCTGCAATGGTTTCCAGGCCATGGTGAAAATGGGTTTGCTGCCTGGATTCAATGGCGATTATGCCACACAGGAAGTTACACTTACCTTTAATGATTCAGGAAGATTCGAGGACAGGTGGGTACACCTTAAGGCAAACGAAAGATCAAAATGCGTATTTACGAAAGGGATTGACAGAATATATCTTCCCGTGCGCCACGGTGAAGGGAAGTTCATAGCAAAAAGCCCACAGGTATTTGCAGGATTAAAAAAAGGGAACCATGTTGTTTTCCAATATACGGATGTGCAGGGAAATCCTGCCGGATATCCCAACAATCCAAATGGCTCGATAGATAATATTGCAGCGATATGCGATGAAACCGGCCGCATTTTCGGGATGATGCCGCATCCTGAGGCATTCCAGCACAGGACTAACCATCCCAGATGGACGCGGGAGGAATTGCCTGAGGAAGGGGCAGGAATAGCGATATTTCGAAATGCAGTTG
Source organism: Candidatus Methanoperedens sp. (assembly GCA_049301735.1). Classification (GTDB taxonomy): domain Archaea; phylum Halobacteriota; class Methanosarcinia; order Methanosarcinales; family Methanoperedenaceae; genus Methanoperedens. Next base: position 85,171 of record JBAQLI010000280.1, on the reverse strand, counting down.
AGTATGTGAAAGATAACCTGTAAAACAAGATTTGTCATAAATTCAACTTAATTAAAGAGAATACAGGACAATATGCCTTGGAAAGACCGCGCATCAAATTGCACGGGTAATCATTGCATCTCAAGCAGTTTTCAATATTTTTATTCTCAGCACAATTGAAAATGATGCATAGATGTTTTGATATATTTTCTATTTCACAGCCAAAGCATCCATTATTGAAGTTTTTGCAGAATCCACATGCGATACCGCATTTTCCTATTGAAACCACCATTTTCTCACGAAAGTTTTTATACCTTTTTTTGATTAGATAGATATACTATTATTTAACTTTAATGAGCATGTAAATTTAACTGTAATGACAAATTTTTATTAATTCCCTTTTTGTATTAAGAAATGAAACTGCTCGCCTTCCTTAAATAGTTTTATCAACTTATGTCCTGCCCTTTTTGCCCATCGAGGGATATCCTGGACAGCCGCAGGGTCTCCAGTAACCATCTCCAGGACTTCACCCGGCATTAATTTTTCCATTTCAGTAGTTGTATTAAAAATTGGTATTGGACAATAAAGTCCAACACAATCTACAAGCAATTTTGGTTTAATATTCTCATTTTCAGTCATTGTGATCAACTCATTGTGATCATCTATTATATTTATTTGATCCCCAGAACATCCGCCATTTCATATATGCCCGGTTGTGCTTTTGAGACCCAGAGTGCCGCTGTCACAGCCCCTTTTGCGAATGCCTGCCTGCTATGCGCCTGGTGCTTTATTTCGATTCGCTCGCCATCACCCGCAAAAAGCACTGTATGGTCGCCCACGATATCCCCGCCGCGTACTGCATGGATGCCGATCTCCTTATGCCTGGGAGCAATCCCGTGTCTCCCATATACCAGCTCTTTTCCGCCAAGCGTATTTGAAATAACCTCAGCAGCCTTCACGGCAGTACCGCTGGGGGCATCCTTTTTCTGGTTGTGGTGGGCTTCTATTATTTCAATATCATAATCCCCAAGCCTCTTTGCGGCTTCTGCAAGCAAACCCCAGAAAACATTAACACCTATCGAAAAATTTGGTGAGATGACTGCGCTGATACTATTTTCGGATATTGCTTTATCCATTATGGATCTTTGTTCTTTTGTGAAACCGGTCGTACCCACAACAAGATTGACCTTATTCTTGGCGCAAGCAGTTACATTTTTCACAGCAGCCTGGGCTATCGTGAAATCAATAAGAATATCAGGCTTTGATTTTTTCAGGACATTTTCAATATCATTTGCATCCGTTACAGGAATGTCCAGCTTTCCTGTCCTCATGACCTCGCCTATATCCTTGCCTATATTTGTGACATCAATGGCGGACACAAGCTTCATCTCTTTTGATTTCAGGACATTTTCAATAATAAGGCCGCCCATTTTTCCGCAGGCACCTGTTACGGCTATTTTTATCATAGGATCACTTCAATTTCAAAAGATGAAGGTCATTTAAAGCAACTGTTAGCTTTCGCTCATTATCCTGGCTCATGGGAGCAAGAGGAAGCCTCAAATCCCCGGCAGGAAGTCCGATAAGTTCAACGGCTTTCTTGATCGGGATAGGATTTGTCTCCAAAAAGACTGCGCGTATAAGAGGAGCAAGCTTGATATGCAATTTTCTTGCTTCTTCAAAATTCCCATCGCGAAACGCCTCGACCATGGAAACCGTAAGCTTCGGGGCTACATTAGCGACAACGGAAATTACGCCTGCTCCTCCTATTGACATTATAGGGAGTGTCAGGCCGTCATCTCCGGAAAAAACAACAAAATCCTCATCCTGGGTAAGTTCCAGGATCCTTGTAACCTGGTCAAGGTTGCCACTTGCTTCTTTTACACCGATTATATTGCTCTCTTTTGCAAGTTCGGCCACGACCTCAGGCTTGAGATTGATACCTGTTCGCGAAGGTACATTGTAGAGGATTATTGGAATATCAACTTCATTGGCGATCTTCTTAAAATGAGCAAGCATTCCACGGTCATTGGGCTTGTTATAATAAGGGGTGATCAAAAGCGCCACATCTGCCCCTGCATCTTTGGCAGAATTGGTCAACTCCAGTGCCTCGGTCGTATTATTAGAACCTGTTCCCGCAACAACTGGCACAGTGGAACATTCTATTGCGATCTCAATGACCTTTTCGTGTTCTTCTATGGAAAGTGTCGCAGATTCGCCTGTAGTTCCGCAAGGAACAATACCAGAAACCCCGTTCTCGATAAGAAAACCGATATTCTGCCGTAAACCTTCTTTGTCGACCTTATTATCCTTCGTAAAGGGGGTAATAAGAGCAGGCAGAACACCTTTTAACATAAATCTTTATCTCTTTCTTGTAGCTTTAACTCTCAATTGCCTCACTACATACCCGGCTACTCGATTCCTGATAATCTTACTTTCGACGTCTGTATATTTAGTAACGTTTTCCTTGTTCTGGTTAAAATCAAGACTAAAAGCATCGCTGTGTTTTTCAAGTAATTGGGCTGTTAATGATTTTACATATCCTTGTCTAATATTTCCCATAATTATTTATCTCCATTTTCCTTCGCATACAACTCCATTATTCATATAGATTTCTGGAGGTTCAGTACTTCCGAATACCCTGACTTCCGAACAAAATATCGTAACCAAACTCCTGGTTTTAACCTCAGAATTATTTTTGAAAAATGAGATGCACCGATCGGGATTTGAACCCGAGTTATTAGCTTGGAAGGCTAAAGTCATAGCCACTAGACCATCGGTGCAAGTAGTTTGTAGATAGTCTAAAAGGTATAAAAAGCTTTATCTCAAGCCCTGCAAATAGGGAAAATTGGCCTGAAGTACAGCGTTATTTTTTCTATTTAATCACCAAAGCATTATATAGTTCTTATTCATTTAAGGCGTAAAGTACGATGCGTATAGATTACGCAAGTTGAAGTCGATCAAAGTCGGATTTGATGAATTGCAAAGGGCCAATGCGGCTATCGTATGCCCGTAAAATGCGTGTAAGTCAAAATCTATTTGTGAAGACATATTTGCAATAACCCGTATTGGGTTTGCACTTGCCGTAAAATACTCCCGCGTATTAATTTATATTATCGAAAAGGAGGAAAAAATGTCACATCCGCACAGACCAAGACGCGGTTCTATTGGATTCAGTCCGCGCGTTAGAGCAAGAAGCGAAGTACCTCGTGTGAGAGCATGGCCTGTACAAAAAGAGCCAAAGCTTTTAGGATTTGCAGGGTACAAAGCCGGTATGACACATCTCATGATGAGAGATGAAATCCCAAACAGTTTAACGAACGGGATGGAGATTTCAGTACCGGTAACAATTATGGAAGTTCCTGCAATGAAAGTAGCAGCTATCAGGCTATATAAAAATACCACTTATGGAGCAACTGCTATCGCAGAAGCATGGACAACCGAGCTGGATAAAGAACTCAACCGTGCAATAACCGTACCCAAGAAACATGACTTGCCAGCAGCTATTGCCAGGATCGAGCAGCTTATCAAAGACGGTGTTGCAAAGGATTTGAGGGTGGTAATGTACACAATGCCCGATAAAGTAACAGGAATTCCCAAGAAAAAACCGGAGATCATGGAAAACAGTATAGGTGGAAATGACCTTATGGTACGTTTCCAGTATGCAAAAGGTCTTCTCGGGAAAAATATCAGCATAAACGATGTATTCAATAATGGTGATGTTATAGATCTTGTTGGAATAACAATAGGAAAAGGAGTACAAGGACCTGTAAAACGCTGGGGTATCCAGCTCCAGAAAGCCAAACACTCAAGAGCAGGAAGTGTCAGAGAGATCGGTACGCTCGGGGCGTGGCATCCATCACATGTAAGCTGGAGAGTTCCACAACTGGGGCAAACAGGATATCATCAGAGAACCGAATTTAACAAGAGGATCATGCAGATGGGTAAAGATGGAAAGAACGTTACCCCTGAAGGCGGATTCATAAATTACGGTATTGTCAGAAATGATTATGTTATTATAAAGGGAAGCGTACCCGGGCCTGTCAAGAGATTAGTCCGCATGCGACCCGCTATCAGACCAAAGAAACAAACAAAGGGCCAGGCACCTGAAATAACGTATATAAGCCTTGAGTCAAAACAGGGGTGATCCCATGGATTTGAATATAATCGATTTATCTGGAAAATCTACGAAAAAAATTACTTCAACATTGTTCGATGAGCCATACAGACCCGACCTCATTAAGAAAGCAGTATTGGCAGCTCAGGCGAATCGCATGCAGCCTTATGGACCGCATATGTATGCAGGATTGAGGACATCAGCTGAAGGGTGGGGACCAGGCAGAGGCGTATCACGTGTCGCCAGACTTATGAATGGCAGTAAGGCAGCAAGGATCCCACAGGCTGTTAAAGGCAGAGAGGCACATCCTCCCAAGCCTGAAACTGACAGAACTGAAAAGATCAACGACAAGGAGCGAAAGAAGGCTATAAGATCAGCACTTGCCGCGACTGGTAACGTTGAACTTGTCAAAAAGAGAGGACATCAGTTCTCTGCATTATTGCCTTTAGTCGTTGCTGATGAACTTAGCGCCCTGACAAGAACAAAAGATGTTAAATCATTCCTTGAGGCAGCCAAATTGTACGATGATATCATAAGAGCAAAACATACAAGAGTCCGGGCAGGCAAAGGCAAGCTCCGGGGCAGGCGATATAAACAGCCAAAAAGCATTCTGATCGTCACCGCGCAAGACAAAGGTGTATTCAAAGCTGCACGCAATCTTGCAGGTGTTGATGTAGTAAATTATGATCAGCTCAATGCAGAATTACTGGCTCCTGGAACGCATGCAGGACGCCTGACAATATATACCGAGTCAGCAATATCAAAACTCGAGGAGAAAATGCAATGATACAGCATCCTTATGTCACAGAAAAAGCAACGCTGATGGCTGAAAATAACAATGTTCTCCAGTTCATCGTTGATACCAATGACAGTAGAACCAATGTGAAAAGAGAGATTGAGACACTTTTTAAAGTAAAAGTGGCAAGCGTCAATATGATGATGACCTCAAAAGGAAAAAAGAAAGCCATCGTGAGTTTCGCAGACCCAAACACTGCGACAGAACTTGCTTCAAGGCTAGGAATATTCTAAGGTGAGAAAATGGGAAAAAGAGTAATGGGTCAAAGTAGGGGAAAAGGTTCTCCTACATATACAGCACCGTCTCATAAATTCAAAGCGAATCTAATGCATTTGAAAGTAGAAGAAGGAATTATAACTGGAAAAGTGCTTGAAATAATACATGATACAGCACGCTCGGCTCCTATTGCCCGCATATCATTCGACAACGGGCAGGAACGCCTGATGCTTATCCCTGAAGGCACAGAAGTCAACCAGACTATACAGTGCGGCATTTCAGCTCCAGTGGAACCGGGAAATACCCTGGTACTGGCAGAAATACCTGAAGGAATACCTATCTGTAATGTAGAGTCACAGCCTGGCGATGGTGGGAAATTTGCCCGTGCCTCAGGCATGTACGGGATCCTTGTTGCGCATGATGTGGGCAAGACCGTAGTGCAATTGCCAAGTGGAGAGATGAAATGGCTTAATCCCAAATGCAGGGCAACCATCGGGGTCGTCGCAGGAAGCGGACGTACCGAGAAGCCGTTCGTCAAGGCAGGAAAGAAATTCTACAGGATGAAAGTAAGGGCACGCAAATGGCCAAGAAGCAGAGGCGTAGCAATGAATGTTGTTGACCATCCGTTCGGAGGTGGAGGACGCCAGCACCCTGGAAGACCAAAGACCGTAGCAAGGGGCACGCCGCCCGGAAGAAAAGTCGGCTCTATTGCCGCAAGAAGGACAGGAAAGAGGTGAGTTAAATGGCGAGAAAAGAATCATCGAAAATACCAAAGAGAAAGGGTGAATTCACATTCAGAGGAAAATCCGTAGAGGATCTCAAAAAGTTAAGTTATGATGAGTTCGCACTGCTTGTTCCCTCAAGACAGCGCCGCACTATACAGCGCGGATTTTCAGAGGATCATAAAAAATTACTGCATAAAGTCAAAATAAAGGACCAGAATATCAGGACGCACTTAAGGGACATGATAGTCCTTCCGGAAATGGTAGGTTTGAAAATAGCTATCCATAGCGGTAAAGAATTCGTGCCGATCGATATTATTCCTGAGATGATGGGTCATTATTTCGGTGAATTTGTGCTTACACGAAAGAAGGTTTCTCACGGCGCAGCAGGTATCGGTGCAACAAAATCAAGCAAATTCGTTCCATTGAAGTGATTTACATGAAATTAAATTTCTCTATTGAACCCGCGCCTGAAAAAACATCTAAGGCCATGGGAAAGGAACTTCATATTTCAAGAAAACAGGCACATGAGATCGCAACAGCCATCAAAGGCATGAAACTCGATATTGCGCAGAAATTTCTTGAAAATGTAGCTGCATTGAAACAGGCTGTGCCTTATAAAAGATTCACACGGAATATCCCCCACAGGAAAGGAATGTGCAGTGGCAGATACCCACAGAAAGCCGCCAAGGAATTCTTATGTATTATAAAAAATGCACAAAGTAATGCCACATACAAAGGTCTTGATCCGGAATCCATGAGAATTATTCATGTAGAAACAAAGAAGGGCCATACTTATATGGGGCAGTTCCCCAGAGCACAGGGAAGAGCAACGCCCAAGAGACAGGAAACAGTTACAGTAGAAATGATAGCAGAGGTGCAATAATGGGCGTTGAAAAAAAATTCGTCAAGAACGGGTTTGATAAAACCCAGATGGCAGAATACTTTTCAAAACAATTGGAAAGAGCAGGTTATGGAGGCATGAATATCAACAGGACCCCAATGGGTACCCAGGTGACAATTTTTGCTGAAAAGCCTGGAATGATAATCGGAAAAGGCGGAAGGACAATACACAAGTTGACACATGACCTTGAAACGGTTTTCCGTGTTGATAATCCGCAAATAGATGTCCAGGAAGTAAAAATCCCTGAACTGAATGCCCAGATGATGGCATCAAGATTAGCCGGAGCAATCGAACGCGGCCTGTACTTTCGAAAAGCCGGCCATAACATGCTGAGAAGAATAATGGAATCAGGAGCTCTCGGATGCGAAATTGATATTGCCGGCAAATTGACAGGCCCCAGGAAGAGGACTGAAAAATTCGTGGCAGGTAATATGCTCCATGCAGGTAACCCTGCAATGGAACTGGTTGATAAAGGCTTTGCCATTGCGATAAAGAAACTTGGAGTTATCGGATGCCGTGTACGGTTAATCCGGCCAAGCGTTAAACTTCCGGGCAGGTTTAAGACAACAGAGATCACAGTTCCACAGGAAGCTGCAGTTGCGGGAAAGAAACCGGAAGGTATTAAAGAACTCGTAAAGGCTGCACCTGTTCCTGTTGAAACAAAACCAGAGATAAAACCAGAGATAACCAAACCAGCACCTGAAACAACAAAGGAAACAGTTCCTGAAGAAATCCATACTGGTAATATCGAGGAAAGGATGCATGGCGATGTCTTAGAACATAAACATGCGCAATACGATTACTGGCACCCGGCATCACGCACTCATAAGACGGAGGAGTAGTCATGGCAATATTGAGAAGTGATGAAATACGGAAAATGAACAATGATGAGAGGCAAGAGGAACTGGATAAAATATTAATGGAGTTGATCAGGGAACGCGCGATTGCTTCAGCAGGCGGCGCACCTGAAAGTCCGGGAAAAATGAAAGAAATAAAAAGAACGATAGCAAGGATCAGAACGATCCAGACGGAGAAAAATAAATAATGAAGCTGACACCACACAATATCATACACCATGAACTCATAGGTCTTGATACACAAGTAGTGGACAGCACGAACATGTCCCTCATCGGAATTGAGGGAAGAATAGTTAATGAAACAAAGAATTTATTGACCATAGAAACTGATGTCCAGGAAAAAAACATTCCAAAATCCTGTTCATCTTTTAGATTCACAATTCCGTCGGTTGACGGCAAACGTTACTTGCCTTTAACAATAAAAGTTGACGGAAGATTATTGCTCTCGCAACCCGAAAACAGAATCCAGACAAAATTCAAGAAGAAATTCAGGAAATAAAAGAGGTATAATAATGACACGCGATATTGGGTTGGATGTTCAACCGCCAACAAAAGAATGCATAGACCCGAATTGTCCATTTCATGGAAGCCTGCCGGTCAGAGGGCAGGTTTTAAGTGGAGTAGTCGTAAGCGATAAAATGGATAAAACAGTGGTCGTGCAGAGAACATATGTGAAAAAGAACACAAAATATGAGCGATACGAGAAAAGAAAAACCAAAGTACATGCTCATAACCCTCCTTGCATGAATGCAGAAGAAGGGGCAAAAGTAACGATTGCTGAATGCCGTCCCTTGAGTAAGACAAAATCCTATGTAATAATAGAGGTGCTAAAATGAGAGGGATGAAGGCAAAAATACCCCGCGCAATAAACACAGCGGCCCGAATGGAAGTTGCTGATAATACAGGTGCGCGAATTGTAGAAGTCATATCGGTATTGAAATATCGCGGTGTCAGGAACAGATATCCTCGCGGCGGTGTTGGAGATACTCTTATCGTAAGCGTAAAAAAAGGAACCCCGGAAACAAGGAAACAGATGTTCAAAGCTGTTATAATACGCCAGAAAAAAGAATTCAGGCGTCCCGATGGAATGAGAGTTTCTTTTGAAGATAATGCAGTAGTGATCGTAGATGATGAAGGCGTGCCTAAGGGTACGGAAATAAAAGGGCCTGTAGCCAGGGAAGCAGCGGAACGCTATTCTAAAATTTCATCCGCAGCTTCAATAATAGTTTAGGTGAGAAAAATGGTATCAACACAACCAAGAAAACAAAGAAAATCCAGGTATCAGGCACCTCTCCATATCAGGCATAAATTCATGGGTGCGATGTTAAGTCCTGAACTTCGGGAAAAACATAAAATCAAAAGCATTCCTATCCGTGCAGGAGATACTGTCAAAGTAATGCGCGGAGACCATAAAGGTACAGAAGGAAAGGTAGCAGTAGTTAATCTTGCAAGCATGACAATTACCGTTGATGGTGTAAGTGTTACAAAATCCGATGGCACAGAAGTGCCAAGACCGGTACAACCTTCGAACGTAATAATAACGAAATTAGAAACAAAAGATGAAAAACGCTTGGGTGATTAAATGGCAACACATCAGAAAAGAGTAGCAGCGCCCATATCATGGCCTATTACCAGAAAAACACATCACTGGGTAGTTGGAGCTAATCCTGGAGCCCATTCAACGGAAACCGGTATTCCACTACTTGTGGTCGTACGTGACATCCTTAAGATCGCAAACAATGCCAGGGAAGCTAAAAGGATAATTAATGAAAAGAACATTTGCATAGACGGTGTGATAAGAACAGACTATAAATACATGGTCGGTCTTTTCGATATAATATCATTACCAGCTACTAATGAATACTATCGTGTTCTTTTTGATTCAAAGAACAGGTTCAAACTGTTCAAAGAAGATGCAGATGCTGGAAAGCTATGCAGGATAAACAATAAAACAATTGTTAGAAAAGGGGCTGTACAGCTTAACCTGCATGACGGTACTAATGTCCTTGCATCCAATGATTACAAGACTTTTGATACTGTAATTCTTGATCCCAAAGACCGCAAGATCATAAAACACATAGGTTACAAAACCGGAAATCTTGCAATGATCGTCGGGGGCGAACATTCGGGTGAAATCGGGAAGATTAAGCAGATCCGAAAAGTCAGAGGCTCAGGAACGAACATGGTAGCAATATCCAATGAAACTGAATTTGAGACAATTGAAGATTATGTATATGTAATAGGTGAAACCACACCGCAGATCAAGGTGGTATAAATGAATCCGATGAGAACACCTTCAATTGATAAAGTGACTGTACATATCTGTACAGGAGAATCAGGCGAGCGATTGACCAATGCAGAAAAATTACTCGGGACTATCGTCAAGCAAAAACCCGTCAGATCCATGGCAAAGAAAACGTTGCCGAATTTTTCAATCAAGAAACATGAACCGATCGGATGCAAGGTGACCTTAAGGGGACTCCATGCCCAGGAATTCCTTAAAACCGCATTGAAGATCATTGAAAATAAGATAAGTGCAACACAATTCGATGAAAATGGGAATTTTTCATTCGGGGTTGAGGAACATACTGATTTTCCAGGAATGAAATACGATCCTTCAATTGGGATATACGGAATGGATATCAATGTGGCTCTAAAAAGAGCGGGATACAGGATAAAATCAAGAAAAATTGAGAAACACAAAGTATCCCATGATCATAGATTGAAAAAAGACGACGTAATTTCTTTTGTTAAAGAGAAATACGGTGTGGAGGTAATTTAAATGGAACGAAGTAATAAAAAATTTGGAGCCGGTGCCAATGCCTGCAAACGCTGCGGCAGGAAACAGGGGCTAGTCCGGAAATATGGATTATACCTCTGCAGGCAGTGCTTCAGGGACACAGCATACCAGATGGGCTTTGAGAAATATACATAGGTGATTACAATGTTATTAGATCCACTTGCAGATGCATTATCAACAATAAAAAATGCAGAAACCATAGGCAAACCCGATTGTACTATCAAGCCCGCTTCAAAACTAATAGGAAACGTGCTTAAAGTCATGAAGGATAAAGCTTATATTGGCGATTTCGAATTCATCGATGATGGGAAATCGGGCAATTTCAAGGTACAGCTTAAAGGAAAAATCAACAAATGCGGAGTAATCAGACCGCGTCATGCCGTGAAGAATACCGATTTTGAGAAATGGGAAAAGCGGTATTTGCCAGCAAAAGGCTTCGGTTCTATTATCCTGACAACTCCTGATGGTGTCATGACCCACAGTGAAGCCAGGGATAATGGTATTGGCGGAGAATTACTTGCTTTTGTTTATTAGGTGATAGTATGGAAACAAAAAGAACTATAGAGATCCCTGAAGGCGTCAATATTAACATCGACATCACGAACGTATCGATATCAGGCCCGCAGGGTCAGCTCCAGAAAAAACTCTGGTATCCGGGAGTTGCCATAAAGAAAGCTGATTCCGAACTTACTGTGGAGACAAACATTCCACGAAGAGAACAGCTCGCTATCCTTGGTACGTATGAGTCCCACTTAAAAAATATGATCGCAGGCGTGACTAAGGGATACGAATATAAGATGAAAGTCGTTTATTCACATTTCCCTATCCAGATAAAGACCGAAGGGAACAAAGTAATAATTGCTAATTTCCTGGGCGAAAAGAAGGCAAGAAAAGCCAATATCCTGGGTAACACCAAAGTCACGATAAAAGGTGACCAGGTCATCCTGAATGGTATCAATAAGGAAGATGTAGGGCAGACAGCAGCCAATATCCGCCAGGCTACAAAAATCAAAAGATTTGACCCAAGGGTGTTCCAGGACGGAATTTACCTGGTGGAACAGTAAGGAGGTGAAAATATGGAAAATGAAGCGATCGAACAACTTACAACTATCGATGGTGTTGGCAAGGCTAAAGCGAAAATTCTTTATGATGCAGGATTCAAGACAATAGAATCTGTAAAAAATGCAAGCGAAGAAGAGATTGCCGGCATAAAAGGAATCGGCGAAAAACTTGGCCAGAAGATCAAAGCTGCTGCCGACCAGATAGTGATCGAAGAAGAAAAGACAGAAGAGGAGACTGCTGAAAAAATCGAAGCATCACCTATTACTATCACACTCGATACAGAAACAAAAAGACTTCTTAATATAAGAAAAAAACAGAAAAGCAAGAAACCCACATTCAAGCAGACAGATTCCCATAAAAAGAAGAAGCTTGCAGATTACTGGAGGAAACCGGACGGCATACATAATAAGACACGGTATTCAAAGCATGGAAAATGTCCTCTTGTAGAAGCAGGATATGGAAGTCCGGCGGCTGTTCGCGGGCTCCATCCATCAGGATTTGAAGAGATCATTGTAAATAACATTAAAGATGTTGAATCTCTTAAGACCGACAGACAGGCTGGAAGAATAGGCAGAACAGTAGGAGCAAGAAAACGCAGCATTATCGAAATGAAAGCTGCAGAATTGGGATTGAAGATTTTAAATCCCACACAGAAGGTAGATTAAAATGACAGATCTTGCAAATCAGAGAAGACTTGCGGCAGAAGTTATGGACATCGGGATCAACCGCGTATGGATGAATCCCGAAGAATACAAGGATATAGCAACAGCTCTTACGCGGGAAGATATCCGTAAATTGATCAGCGAAGAGAAGATCGGAAAAAGAAATATCCGGGGAGTAAGCCGCGGAAGAGCCAGAAAAGTTGATGAGACACGTGCATACGGACACAGGAAAGGCCATGGTTCAAGATCCGGAGCAAAAGGCGCAAGGAACCCGAAGAAAGAACAATGGATGAAAAAGATCCGTGCATTGCGCAGCCAGCTTAAGGAAATGAAAGAGAACAAGACCATCGAAGTCTCAACATACAGGAAATTATACCGCAAAGCCAAAGGCGGAGAATACAGAAGCAGGGCACATCTTATTGCCCATGTAGAACAGCTTAAAGCCAAGGAGGCTTGAATATGGCAACAGGATCACGATACAAAGTAAAATTCAGAAGAGTCCGGATGGGCAAAACGGATTATCGCACAAGAAAGCAATTGTTGATATCAAAAAAGCCCAGGCTTGTAATCAGGAAAAGCCTGAAAAACACGCAGGTACAAATAATAGTACCTCAATCAGCAGGAGATGCAACACTCGTCTGTGCCAATACACAGGATTTAAAAAAATATGGCTATACTGCCCCGACTGGAAATATCACGTCAGCGTATCTGGCAGGATTATTGCTCGGATACAGGGCAAAGAAAAAAGGGCAGACAGAGGCAATAACTGACCTGGGATTGTACCATACTACTAAGGGTGGACTGCTGTTTGCAGCATTAAAAGGTGCGGTAGATGCAGGTCTTGACATACCCCATGACCCCGCAATATTCCCATCGGAAGACAGGATCATGGGCAAGCATATTGACAAATACAAGAAAACCAATATTGCAGAACAATTCCAGACCGTTAAACAAAAGATCGAGGGCGAATTCAGGTGAATAAAATGAGAGACAAAGGATTTGAACAACAGAAAGAGGAATGGTTCCCTCAGACAAGACTGGGTAAACTGGTCAAGGAGGGACAGGTTACAACAATGAGTGAAGCCCTTGCATCGGGATTGCCGATAAGAGAGTCTCAGATTGTGGATGCACTGCTGCCCGAGATCAGAGATGAAGTTCTTGATATCAATATGGTTCAAAGAATGACAGACTCAGGAAGAAGAGTAAAATTCAGAGCAACAGTCATCGTTGGTAATGGTGATGGTTTTATAGGCATCGGAGAGGGAAAAGATGTCCAGGTTGGAATTGCTATCCGAAAAGCGATAGACACTGCCAAGATGAATGTGATCGGTATTAAACGCGGCTGCGGCTCATGGGAATGCGGCTGCGGACAGGGTCATACAGTACCTTTTGAAGTAAAGGGTAAAACCGGAAGCGTGGAAGTCAGGCTTTTGCCTGCTCCCCGGGGACTTGGAATTGCTTCAGGTGGGACTGCTAAAAAAGTGCTTGAAATTGCAGGAATAAAAGACGTATGGACAAAAGTTAGCGGTGAAACGCGAACAACCCTTAATTTCGCAAAAGCAACTTTTGATGCACTTATAAAGACAACAACTATGAAGGTGTGAAAAATGTACGCTATAGTAAAACTTCGCGGAGAAGTAAAAACCAGACAGGATATCAGGGATACATTAAGAATGTTGCGCCTTGACAGGGTAAATCACTGTGTGGTAGTCCCTGAAACACCCACCTATCATGGAATGATCCATAAAGCAAAGGATTACGTTGCATGGGGAGTCATAACCCCGGAAACACTTGCAGAAATGCTTGAGAATAGGGGCAAGCTCGAAGGCGGAGACGATCTTACTGAGGAATACCTGAGTGAGAACACAAAATTCAAATCCTTCAATGAACTGGCTAAAGCCATATGCGAAGGAAGCATATCAATCTCTGACATTCCTAAAATGAAACCTGTTTTCAGGATGCATCCGGCAAGAAAAGGCCTGAAGGGTACCAAGAGAACTTTCCAGGAAGGGGGAGATCTCGGATTCCACGGAACCGAAATCAATGTCCTGTTAACGAAAATGAGGTAATTATCATGAGCAAAGAAAAAACAAAGAAATTCAGGGGGTCAAGGACATGCGGCGGAGGCACGCATAAGAATAGAAGAGGCGGAGGCAGCCGCGGAGGACGCGGGAATGCCGGAACATGCAAGCATCATTTTGTCCGCTCAATGCAGCGCGGCTTGAGTTTTGGTAAGCACGGTTTCAAACGCCCGCAGTCTGTGACATCAGATTTGATCATAGTAAATATCGGAGAGATCGATGAGGCAATTGAACAACTGGTAATAGATGGATTTGCAGAAAAGAAAGGAAATGCATTCCACATTGACCTTGGCAGTATCGGTATAGAAAAAGTACTTGGCAGTGGAAAAGTAACCAAACCATTATTTGTAACCGCTTCCGAGTTCTCGTCTGTCGCAAAGCAGAAGATTGAAGAAGCTAAAGGGCAGATAATCTCCCCGTCAGTCTCCCCGTCAGAAAAACCAGAATCGACAAAACAAGAGTAAAATAATATGGCATTTGAAAGTCTTGCACCCCTATTGAACCGTCTTCCTGCGGTTACACGCCCGGAAGGTCATGTGCATTTTAAGAAAAAACTTGGATGGACATTGGGAATTCTTGTCCTGTATTTCGTTTTGGCCAATATCCCGCTATTCGGGCTGGATAAAAGCTCGATCGACCTGTTCGAACTTTACAGGGCATTCTTTGCCGGAGCCTCAGGTTCACTGATGGTCCTGGGAATAGGTCCGATAGTGACAGCTTCAATAGTGTTGCAATTGCTTGTGGGAGCAAATGTCATAAAAATGGATTTAACTGATCCACATCAACAGGCTATCTTCCAGGGTTTGCAGAAACTTCTTGTTTTTGTAATGATCGCTCTTGAAGCCCTGCCGCAAATCCTTGGTGGATTTATGAAAGCAGATGCCGGACTGGCAGCTACTCTCGGGGTTCCCGTGAGCTATATAACATTGTTGCTATTCATTCAGGTCTGTATGGGTGGTATATTAATTCTCTATATGGATGAAATAGTCTCCAAGTGGGGTATAGGCTCAGGTGTTGGAATGTTCATTATCGCCGGAGTATCGCAGCAGATCGTCCAGGGTCTATTCAACTGGAATGCAGATAACTCAGGAGTTCCGATAGGTATCTTTCCAAAATGGGTATTCATGGCTGGTCCTACGTCCGGTGTTGATTTGAATTACATACTGACAAACAAGGTCCTATTCCTCTACAATGCAGGAATACTTGCGTTGTTAAGTACAATAATTATCTATCTGATGGTAGTTTATGTAGAAAGCACGCGTATCGAGATACCCCTTGCCCATGCGGCTGTAAGAGGCGCACGCGGGCGATTCCCTGTAAAACTCATCTATGCAAGCGTTTTGCCAATGATCCTTGTCAGGGCACTTCAGGCAAATATCCAGATGATAGGCTTGATTCTTTCAAGCAAAGGTATAACGACACTGGGAACTTACGCGCGAGATGGAACGCCTGTAGGTGGTCTTATGTATTTTCTTTCACCCATAAACGGGCCCAGTGACTGGATACCCACTCTTGTTGGGCCAAGATTCACGAGTCTTGGCTTTGCAGAGCCTGCGTTATGGAAGATACTCCTGCATGTTTTCACTGATGCGTCCATGCTTATCATTGGAGGTATAATCTTTGCTCTTTTCTGGGTTGAAACTACAGGAATGGGTGCAAAGCAGGTCGCAGAAAAGATCCAGAAGTCAGGAATGCAGATCCCGGGTTACCGCAGAAGCAGCGGGACACTTGAACGAGTAATGCAGCGGTATGTTCCCAAAGTAACAGTTATCGGTGGGGCATTTATCGGGATTCTTACACTCATTGCAAGTTTACTTGGTACTCTTGGCGGCGCAGGCGGAACAGGCCTATTGCTGACAGTAAGTATCATGTACAGGTTATATGAGGATATTGCAAGCCAGCAGATGATGGAAATGCACCCGATGATGAGAAGCTTCTTCGGGAAGGAATGAACAAAACTGCAGAACAAAAGTTCTGCGGTTTCTACTATTTTTCAGGTTTTGAAAATTAATAGAGTTTGTCAAAAAGTTTGGTGTCGGGGGCTATCATGAAATATTTGAAAATAAGAAACCGCAGATTCCGAGTCGCGCCTCGGAAGGGCGCAGACACGTATGCCTGCGGGCATACGTGTGCACGCAATCGACTGGCGTGGCAGTCGACGTGGATTCCCGCTCCCGAAGGGTAATCGGGACGCCGATAAACGCGGATTTATGATAGCGTATTAATAAAAAAATATTTATTATAATTTTCTTCTGAACTATTTATATAAATAGCGTCCTTAATTCCCACAATATCTTCGGATTTTTCTTAAATAAAATTGGCAGCACTTTTGGCAAAGCCATTTTGCTGGTATCTATCCCGGACAGTGAATGAGCTAACTGGTTTAACTGCTCATCTGATACCTTTATAAGAAGATTTTTTACCATGAGGGAGTTACTCAATTCTTTCCCAATGGTAGCGCGCCACCTGTCTTCGTATTCTTTCAATATCTTAACCGAATAATCTCCTTTTTCTTTTGCCTTGATACACACCTCTCCTGCAATTTTTCCTGCATCCATTGCATTGATGATACCTCCTCCGGTCAGAGGATCTGACTGCCTTGCTGCATCACCTACAAGAATAAGACCATTAGCCACTGTTTGTTTTATCGGTCCGCTTACAGGAACGCCTCCAACTACCATTTCAATGATCTTACCCTGCGGCATATAAGTTTCCATGAATTTATGGAGTAATGAAATCGGCCTCACAGTACCGCATTTGCTCCCAAGGATCCCCAGGCCTACATTTGCCGTATGTTCTCCTTTGGGAAATAACCACAAGTAACCTCCAGGTGCATATTTTTCTCCAATGTAAAATTTGTTGTATTCACCCGCATCAATATTTGAAACAAGGAACTGGGTGCATGTGTTAATATCCACAGGTTTCAAGGATGTATCTATTCCTCCCCACCTACCTACCTTGGATTCCACACCGTCAGCCCCAATGACTATGTCGGCTTTGATCTCAGTGACTTCTCCCATGTACATAGCTTTTATACCTGAAATGCTTCCGTTGCTCCTTAATAATCCAGTGGCTCTTGTTTTTACCATAACGTCTGCGCCTGCCATGGCTGCCTGCTGTGCAAGCACGCGGTCAAAAACTTTTCTTTCGAGATTAAAACCCGCTTTTTGGCTTGATGCTTCTTCAGACATTTTGATCTCAGTCCCATCAGGTGCAAATATCTTCGAGCCTTTTAATTCAGCAGCTATCCATCTGCTATCGGGCTGAATATGTTGCATTAAACCTTCTTTTCCAACTCCTTCTGCGCATCTTACCGGATCTCCTATTTCCTGCCTTTTCTCAATGAGAAGCACTTTCAGCCCTGCTTGTGCACAGGTTTTTGCAGTGATCGAACCGCCAGGGCCTGCCCCAACTATAATAACATCATAACTGGATCTCATTTTATTACCACCAGCGCCCCAACCGGGCATATTTTTGCACACACTCCGCAACTCGTGCAGGTATTATCAACTTCTATCCAGGTTTCCACCAGCTCAAGCGCGCCAACCGGGCATACTCCCACGCAGGCTCCACAGTAACCACACTTATAACGATTAACAATAATACTCATAGGCTGCCTTGCTAACGCATTCAGCACATATAAATTTTGTTAAGCGTTCACGTACTCTGTGGTTAATTCACAAAAAAATCCTTTACCTTCGGTTTCCTGCTGGACCTCAACCGCTTCAAAGAGCACTGGGATACTTAATAATTTGATATCATTGTTTATAATATAAAGCTGTTCTATTCTTCTGGCTGAAATTCCAGCTTTCAATAATTTCACCCTTTCCTCGGAAGTTTCTAACATATCACTATCTCCATTTTTTACGTTTTTTGAAGACGTCTATTTCCATTGAATTAAACGTCTTCATAATTATCATTATGATAATTGGAAGTATTAAATATAATGAAAGTTTTTGGGTTTCATTCAGTTTTTAAGTTTTATTATGGTTTATTTTAGTTTTATATTGTTTATCAAGTAATTTTTTTGATATTTGAGGCTTATATAATGTTTAAAATGATATATGTACACTCATGAAGCTAACTATTGAAAATCTTAATTAACATGATTTGCATATATAGTCAAACAGGATGTGACGGTATTGAATAAAATTATTTTCAAAGATGCCAGAATTACGAATCCAGAGGACAATCAGCCAGAACAGATAAAAAAGATATTTCCGGATATATCACCCGTAAAAAAAGGAGATATTGTGGCTATCAAAATTCACCCTGGTGAATATGGCAATACAACACACGTTAGACCGGTGATCGTGAGAACAGTCGTTGACATGGTAATAAAAGAAGGCGGGATACCTTTTGTTACAGACACTACGACCTTATACAAAGGTATGAAGCTTAATGCTGCAGAACTCATTCAGGGGGCGGCTATGAACGGCTTTACCCATGCGAGTATGAATGCTCCCTTTATCGTGGCGGATGGATTAAGGGGTGGAGATGGGAGGGAGATAAAGATCAATGGAGATGTGCTTGACAGTATTACAGTTGCATCAGGTATCGCAGAAGCTGATTCCATGATAGTCATCTCTCATGGGAAAGGACATCCGGCCTCAGGATTCGGCGGCGGCGTGAAACATCTTGGCATGGGGTGTCTTGACAGGGCAGGAAAAATCAAAGTCCATGAGGTGGGAAGACCTTCTATCGATCCTGAAAAATGCATCCAGTGCGGGGATTGCGTGGAAGTTTGCCCGTGGGGAGCAATCGATCCGCCCCGGATAGACCATTCAAAATGCTGCGGAGAGTTATCCTGCGCAGATGCGTGTCAAAACGAGGCGATAATCCCTCCGCATGATGCATCTCTTAAAATGCAAAAAAGATTAGGCGAAGCAGCACTTGGCCCTATCAAGGCGCTAAAAGGGCGTATCGGTTACATCAACTGGGTTTATGACCTTACACCCGGATGCGACTGCTTCAATTTCTCAGGTGAGCGTTTTGTGGAAGATATTGGAATACTCGCAGGAACAGACCCGGTAGCTATTGATGCTGCCACAATTGACCTGATAAATGAACGAATGAAAATAAACGGTAAGTCGATATACCACTTGTGGGGCATAGATCCATCCATCCATCTGGAAGCCGCTGAAAAAATAGGATGTGGCAGTACAAAATATTCAATAAAAAAATAGCATGGCCTAATAATGTACCCGTAATCCCTATATCTTTTCCAGTTCATTAGTTCTCTATGCAAGTAAACGCAGACCTTCATATTCATTCAAAATATAGCAAGGCAACGTCCCCGAAAATGGATATTCCCACCTTAGCTTCAGAATCGATGAAGAAAGGTATCCAGCTTGTGGCTTCAGGGGATTGCCTCCATCCAGAGTGGCTTTCAGATATCAGGACCTTAAAGGAAGAAAACGGTGTTTTCAAGCTAAAGGCAAGAGGTACAGATACAAAAAAGGGTGCGAGTTTTGTCCTTACAACCGAGATCGAGGACATAAACCAGGTACATCACCTCCTGATCATCCCTTCAATTTCTAAGGCAGAAGAGCTATATGAATTCATGAAACCCCATTCAAAAGACATAGACTCTAACGGCAGGCCTAATGTCAGGCTGGATAGTAAAGAGATCGCGGACGCTGCAATATCTGCAGGCGCCCTTATCGGACCTGCGCATGCTTTCACTCCATGGACTGCCATGTATGCATATCATAATTCACTCAAAGAATGCTATGGAGATATGGCAAAGCATATTTATTTCCTGGAACTGGGATTGAGCGCAGATACTTCTTATGCAGACAGGATTGCAGAACTTAAATGCCTCACATACCTCTCAAACTCGGATGCGCATTCACCTTATGTCAATAAGCTCGCCCGCGAGTTCAACCGTTTTGAAATGCAAGATATAAGTTTTGATGAACTGAAGATGGCAATAATCCGGGAAAAAGGAAGAAAACCTGTTCTTAACGTGGGAATGCCGCCAGAGGAAGGAAAATACAACGAGAGCGCCTGTATCCGGTGTTTCACGCATTATACAATAAGGGAAAGTGTCATGAAAAGCTGGAAATGTTCATGCGGGGGAACTATAAAAAAAGGGGTAAAAGACAGGGTAAATGAGCTCGCCTCTTTTGATGAACCGCAATATCCCGATCACAGGCCGCCATATATTCATATCATCCCATTATCAGAAATAATCGCAAAAGCGTTGGGGGTCGGCCCCAATACCAAAGGTGTCCAGAGCGTCTGGAATGCTCTGATTGACCAATATGGGTCTGAAGTAGCAGTGCTCATTGATGCGGATATAAAGAATTCAGAAGTCGATGCGCGGGTTATCAGTGCTATAATTGCTTTCAGGGAAGGGAAGGTAAAGGTAAATCCAGGTGGAGGAGGACAATATGGAAGTGTTGAATTGCCCGGGTCAGTTGCATCTAAGCCTCAAAAGATGAATAAAAAAAATGGTGACCCACAAACATCATTGTTTAATTTTGATAAATAAGTAATTATAAAAAATAAAAAAAGATATTAACAGCGTAACATTTATCATGGTAAATAGATATATAACCGACTGGGTTTTATGAAAGTATCAAATATATTCATTTATTTATTCTTAATATCGTTATTTTCAGCTCCAGTTTCTGCTGACCTTATTATAGAAAGTAATGCCACAGTCAATATTCCGGATAAAGATTTCTGGAGTACGGCAATAAGTCCGGATGGCACCACAATTGCATATGTTTCTTATGACACATCAAATAATCAGCAGATCTTCACGATAAAGACCGACGGGTCAGAAAGAAAACAGTTAACCAATGACTTAAATCGAAAATGGGACATTGAATGGTTAACAGATGAACTCTCCTATATGTCCTATGACAATGACGGTATAGAAAAAATATTCATTGTTTCACTGGATGGATCCAAAATAAGGAAACTACTCAATGAAACCATCCGCCAGGGAAAAGAACCAATAAAAAGCGACCGTTTCTGGGGGGCAGCCTCGTGGAATCCAGCAGAAGAAAAGATATTATTCACATCATTTGAAAAAGGCGATGAAAAGATATTCGAAGTAAATATCGATGGAACTGGACTGAAAATGATTATTAATGATACTTCACGCCAGTGGAACCCCCAGTGGAGCCCGGACGGCACTTCCTTTGTTTTTATTTCACAGGACAAAAAGAATATTGATCAATTATACATTGCCAATGCCGATGGTACTGGTATAAGACAGGTCACAGATGATGTTTTTAAGAAATATGATTTGAATTGGGGAAAGGATGGTATTCTTTTTGTTTCGACTGAAACCCAATTAGCAAGCAGTGAAAAGATATTTATCATTAATCCTGATGGCACCGGGAAAAGACGTCTTATAGAAGATGGTTTCAACCAGAGAAATCCCATGTGGAGCAGGGATGGGAATACAATTCTTTATGAGGCTACAGACATCAAGGGAAATAGATTAATTGAGTTATTGAATCTTCAAAAATCTGAAGTTATATCCACAGTATCCCCAGCTCCCACCGTTACAGGAACGATCACACCAACTGCCAGAGGAACGCCGGTAATTGAAAAAACACCAGAGAAAAGTTCCCTGGAAGAATTCGTATTACCCCTTATATTTATACTTGGTCTTATCGTGATAATAATACTGGCATTCCGCGCATACACAGATTCTAAGTCAAAGAAGAAATGATCATTCCACTACTTTTGGCATTAATCCTTTTTTATTAACCCACCAATATGCTGCCCAGGTCGCGATTATTGTAGAGGAGATGATAAGCATCAAATACCATCCCTGATCCTTTGGCCCCATATCGAAAGCCGCATTTCCCAACACAGTGGCAATAGTATTTGGAACTAGAACTGCCGTACCTAATATGGTCAACCATGTCATGACAAGAGCCAGCCTGTTATTTAATATCTGGAGCTGGTTATTGTATATACTCTGAAGCACTTCCAGTCCTGAAGCAAGCACATCGGACATATGTTCACTCAGGGCAATATGCCTGTTCACGTCATCTGAAAGGATACCTACTCTTGCAAGCAATTTAGGGCTGTCGCTTATCAATTCGGCATCACCATGCCTGAGTGAATTCACTACGTCAAGGGTAGCCCAGAGCGTATCCATGTAACTTATAAGGGCATGTTTCATGTTATGGATCTCAGGAGCGATCATTCCACGTGGTGACTTCGGATCCATCAGGATCTTGCTCAATTCATCCCCCTGGGATTCAATTTGTCTTAAATGGTCAAAATTCCGGTTAATATTTTCATCTATAAGCCTTGTCAGGATTATTGTCAATTTGTCTTCCAGTATCAGATTTGGCTTTATTTTTCTCATGAAAGCGTCGGCATAGCGGGAAAGACGCACAAGACGTGTCACGTTCTCTTCATGAATCGTGACGATCAGGTCTTTTCTTATGAGGAAAAGTATCGGACTGATAAGAACATCAAATTTCTTTACTGCCACTGCAGGAAGCATCAATCCCATTTCCGTATCCCTGTCCTCATAGGCAGAAAGATAGCTGGATAAGATTGTAGGTGCAAGTGATGAACTGAATCCCAGGGACATTGCAATAATTTCTGCATCCTTTTTGATATCTTTTACTGGAAAATTTAACCATGCTACAGAAGAATCTTTCAGAAATGAAATGAAATCATGCGGATTATCCCCCATTACTTTTATGGGTCTTCCCCCCGATATTGGTAGTGCGACACAGAAAGCTTGCTTGCTGTCAGGAAGAGGCAGTGGGATGCAGCCAGACTCTTTTTTTTCATCTGGTATTGAAGTAATCTGTGCAGTTTTTTCCTCGTTCATAATATTGCCTCTTTAGTCCCTAACCTTATATGCAGGGTATTATATTTATATCTGCCTTGCCTCGATTTCATGCACATTTTTTACAGGCTTTTGTGAGCTTATCCGATGCTTCGTTTATTTTTTTATTAAATAGTCCAATATCTTTTTCAATTATCGTGATCTTTTTATTAATAACAGCAATCTGTCTTTTTGTTTCAAGAGGCGAAGGACCCCCCATTACTTTGCGTTTCCTGACATTATCCACAGGGTCAAGAGCTTCCCTGATAGCTTTTTCTGTCAGACCTCTATTGCTTAATTTCTCATGGATTATTTCTGATGAGAGTTCATCAAGCATTGAAAGAGTTGGAGTCGAACCTGTTTTTGCAATTGCGCCGACAATATGGTGTGCAGTCCGAAAAGGAATACCAGTAGTCCGGACAATGACATCTGCAAGCTCGGTAGCTGTCATAAAACCTGTATTTGTTGCTGTTATCATGGCATTTTTCTTAACGCTCAGTGTCCCTATCATACCCCGGGCCATTCGAACCGAAGCCCGCACCGTATCAAGGGCGCGCCACAGGTGTGGTGTTGCTTCCTGAAGGTCGCGATTGTAGCTGTAAGGAAGGGCTTTGCATATCGTCAGTACAGACACAAGTGCGCCGTTAACAGTTCCGACTTTTGCGCGCATGAGTTCGGCAATATCGGGATTTTTCTTTTGCGGCATGATCGAGGATGTTGATGAATAACTGTCATCAAGTTCAATAAATCCGAATTCTGATGAACTCCAGAGTATCAGTTCTTCTGCCATTCTACTGAGATTTGTCATCATGTTTGAAAAACAGCTTATGCTTTCGATCATAAAATCGCGTGTGCTGACTGCATCCATGGAATTTTCGATTGCCGAATCAAAACCGAGAAGTTCAGTTGTCCTTTTCCTGTTTATCGGAAAACCTGTGGAAGCAAATGCAGCAGCTCCAAGTGGATTCTGGTTGGTATGCCTGAAAGCTTCTTTTATCCGTTCAATATCACGCAGGAACGCGTTTGCATGAGCAAGAAGATTGTGAGAAAGTGTGGTAGGCTGGGCATGCTGGGTATGAGTGTATCCGGGCATTAAGGTTTCATGATGTTTTCCTGCTGTCTTTATAAGCGTTCCAACAAGGTCCAGTGCTTCCTCCATAAGACATAATAATTCCATCCGCAGCGTAAGGCGTATGCAGGTCGCAACTTCGTCATTGCGCGACCTTCCTGAATGCATCCTGCCGCCTGTATCTTCACCCACCATTTCAATGAGGCGTGCTTCAAGAGCAATATGTACGTCCTCATAGGATGTATCAAGGGCTGATATACCCTCTTTTTGTATTTTGTCAAGACCTGAAAGAATTGCACAGCATTCGTTCTCTTTTATTATATCCTGTTCTTTCAGCATGACAACATGTGCTTTATCAACTTGCATATCAGCATCGAATATACGTTTGTCAGCTTCCATTGATGAAGTGAAGCGCATGATATCTTCGTCAGGTGCTACCTGAAGCCGCCCTCGTCTTAATATATTCATAAATTCTCTTTAATTCATGTCAATGGTTATAAATATAGAGGCTTTTGATCTATTAATTCAAAACAAATTGGAAACGATACAGAAAGTTTTATATATTCACTTACTGAATAATTCAGTAGGTGAATAGAATGAAGTTTATCGACCGAACAGAAGAAGTCAGATATCTGAAGGAAGCCGCTGAACTGTCAAAAAGCAAGCTTTTTACTGTTTCCATTACAGGTCTTCGAAGAGTGGGAAAAACAAGGCTCATTCTGGAATTATTATCTAAGGATGACCTGTACTTTTTTGTAAATAAAGACAAGGAAAGCACAAGTCTCCTGCAGGAATATTCCGATGTTCTAAAAACAAGAAAAATCCTTACTGAGCTTGAAGTATTAACTGACTGGGATGCGTTTTTCAGGATATTATTCGAACGATTGGAAGGCGTTGTTGCTTTTGATGAGTTCCAGAATTTTGTGGCTGTCGACAGGTCGGTTTATGGCATACTTCAGAAATATATCGACTTAAACGAAAACAAAACAGGGCTCTTTATTATTTTTTCAGGCTCTACGGTCGGTTTAATGAAAAAGCTCTTTTCTGATTCAAAACAGCCCCTATATGGGCGCCTCAAAAGAAAGATGCCCTTAAAGTCTTTTATGTTTCGCGATACTTTGGAGATATGCAATACGCTTCGAATAAACAACATTGAAGATGCAGTGAGGCTTTATGCAATTTTCGGCGGGTTTCCAAAATATTATGTTACCTTAGAGAATGAGCAGCTTGGGTGTGCTGGCTTTGAGACAATAATGGACAGATTATTTTTCGATGAAAATGCAGTTCTTGAGGACGAAGCAAACCAGATACTTTCACTTGAGTTTGGCAAAAGATCCGGAATATATTACGATATTCTTGCAGCCATAGCATCGGGAAATACAAGGATAAGCGAAGTTGCATCGTTTCTTAGAAAGAAAGAAACCGCACTGACACGGCAGATGAATGAACTTATAAACCTTTTTGAGTTTGTATCTGTTGAGAAGCCAATCACAGGCGGAAAGGGTGTTTTTGTTATCAATCATCCACTTCTTAATTTCTGGTTCAGGTTTTTTTACAAGAACATATCCAGCTATAAGCGGCGTGAAAAAGCGCTTATTAATAAAATAAAGGATAATACGAATGCATATATTGGGTACAGATTTGAAGCAGTTTGCCAGGAATTTCTGGAAAATCAAAAACTCGGTTTTGATAAAACCGGGCGATGGTGGGGGGCTTACAGAGACGTCAACACGGGCGAGCGAAAATTAGCGGAAATAGATATCGTCTCAATTAATGAGCAAACAAAAGAAATACTATTTGTAGAGTGCAAATGGCAGGACAGGGTTGATGCGAAAAAGATTTTGGCACAGCTTAAGGGAAAAGTACAGTATGTAGAATGGCACAAAGATAATAGAAAAGAGCGCTATGCTATTTTTGCGAAATCATTTAAGGAAAAAATAAAAGAGCCTGATTTAACGCTCTTTGACTTAATGGATATTGAAATGGCTATGAAATTATGAATCTTTTTTCAGATATAAAGGCCTCCATTGACATCAATAACCTGCCCTGTTATGTAATCCCCTTCCTGCGATGCCAGGAATGCAACAGTCCCTGCGACTTCGGATGCTTTCCCAAGTCTTCCCAGCGGGATCTTAGCTACGACCTTTTCCATTGCCTCGGCAGATATGCCTTTTACCATATCCGTTTCAATGAACCCTGGCGCTATTGCGTTCACAGTGACACCTTTTCCTGCAAATTCCTTGGCAAGCGCTTTTGTTAGACCTATCATCCCGGCTTTGGATGCAGCGTAATTTGTCTGCCCGAAGTTACCCATCCTGCCTATGACAGATGAAATATTCAATATCCTGCCATACTTTCTCTCAAGCATTCCGTCTATGAATGCCTTGGTACAGTAAAAAGTACCGTCAAGATTCACTGATAAGACATCATTCCACATATCAGATGTCATTTTAACGAAGGATTTATCCCTCACGATCCCTGCATTATTGACAAGGATATCTACCTTCCCGAATTTCTTAATAACCTCGTCACGCATCTTGTTCACCTGTTCGGGGTCACTCACATTCGCCTGGCACAAGCAGGAATGACATCCTTTTGATTCTATCAGATCAGATATTTCCTTTGCATGTTCTTTACATTCCATTTTCCCGATCTTTTCAGTAATTTCTCCCAGAGAATCTGCCATTCCCATGCGGTCTATCAATTTTGAGACCATTTGGGCATGATCTTTTGCATTCTGGTAGTTAATAACAATATCAGCCCCTTCCTCAGCGAGCTTTATTGCTATTGCACGACCGATCCCCCTTGAACTCCCTGTTACAAGAGCTACTTTATTTTCCAGTTTTCCTTTTCTATCTCCTTTCATAAAATCACCTTTTGACTACAATTGCAGCGCCCATCCCCCCGCCGATACATAGCGTTGCAAGACCATTAGTACCATTTCTTCGTCTTAATTCATGCAGAAGCGTGACAAGTATTCTTGCCCCGCTTGCCCCTATAGGATGCCCGAGCGCTATGGCGCCGCCATTCACATTGACTTTATCGCTATTCCAGCCCATCTCCCTGTTCACTGCAATGGCCTGTGCTGCAAATGCTTCATTTGCCTCAATAAGGTCAAGCTGGCTCACGGAAAGATTCGCCCGCTGCAAAGCTTTTTTGCTTGCATTGATGGGCCCTGTTCCCATAATATCCGGAGGTACACCTGCAATACCATAACCTTTGATAGTAGCCAGTATTTCCAGACCTTTTTCCTTTGCTTTTTCTTCTGACATAAGAAGCACTGCTGCCGCCCCGTCATTAATGCCTGATGCATTACCAGCGGTCACAGTCCCATCCTTTTTAAAGGCGGGTTTGAGCTTTGCAAGAACCTCTTTTGTTGTTCCGAACCTGGGGAATTCATCTGTATCAAATAGAACCGGCTCACCTTTTGGCTGCGGGACAGGAACAGGAACTATCTCATCCTTGAATTTCCCACCTTTAATAGCAGCTTCAGCTTTATTCTGGCTTTTTGCCGAGAGCTCATCCTGCTCATCCCGGGATATACCGAATTTTGTTGCCACATTCTCAGCTGTGACACCCATGTGATAGTTATTGAAAATATCCCATAATCCGTCATGGATCATAAGATCCACAAGCTCATCATTTCCCATCTTGGCTCCCCAGCGCGTTTTCCTTGATGCATATGGGGCTGTGGACATTGATTCTATCCCTCCTGCCAGGATAACATCGGCGTCCCCGAGCATGATTGCCTGGGTTCCCAGGATGATCGATTTTAAACCTGAACCGCATACCTTATTTACACCGAATGATGGAACCTCATTAGGGATGCCTGCTGCTATTGCTGCCTGCCGTGCCACATTTTGTCCATGGCCTGCAGAGAGTACATTTCCCATTATGACTTCATTCACTTCACTTCCTGCCATATTTCCCCGTCTTAATGCTTCCTTCAGTACCACTGAACCAAGCTGCACCGGGCTTGTATCTTTCAGGCTTCCCCCGAACTTTCCTATCGCTGTACGTACAGCAGATACTATAACGACATTACTCATTGTTTTGCCTCTCTTTATTGAATTATAATAGCAATCCGCCATCTACGCTTATCACAGCGCCGTTAATGAAACTTGCTTCATCCGAAGCCAGGAATAATAATGTGCTGGCAACATCCGCCGGAGTGCCAAGCCTCTTTAAAGGCGTCTTTTCCTTCATCATTTCAAGGATCTTTTCAGGCACTGTTGCTGTCATCGGAGTATATATGAATCCCGGCGCAACTGCATTTACCCGTATGCCTTTTTTCCCCAGTTCCTTGGCAAGTGTCTTTGTCATACCCACTAAACCGGCTTTGGTTGCAGCATAATTCGTCTGCCCCACATTACCGTACAGGGCAACTATTGATGAAATATTTAATATCACTCCGCTTCCCTGGGAAATCATTTGTTCAACAACTGCCTGGATACAATTAAAAGGTCCTTTCAGGTTGATATTTATAACTTTATCCCACTGTTCTTCTGTCATTTTTACTACAAGAGCATCCTGGATGATCCCCGCATTATTTATTAATACATCTAATCTGCCATATTTTGCTATTGTTTCTTTCACGACCTGCTTTGCTTGTTCCCTGTTGGAAACATCGAGTCTTGCAAAAAAAGCCTCCCCTCCTGCATTTTTTATTGATTCGACCGTTTCTGCCCCTCCTTTTTCATTTACATCGGCAATTACGACTTTAGCGCCTTCTTTTGCAAACAAAATCCCGGTCTCTTTCCCAATACCGCTTCCACCCCCGGTGATGATCACTACTTTATCTTTAACCCTCATCTAATTCCTCCTTTTATTTTCTTTTAGGTTTCTTAATTTTAATTTCAGGAGTTCCTTTTTCATCAAGACCTGATCTTGGCGTTAACCATTTTGAAATCCTGGGGCAGACTTCTTTCTGGGATTTTGATCCCACAAATATGCCTATATGCCCTGTGGGAAAAACCGTCATCTCTTTTTCTTTGCTTGATACTGCATCATTGAGTGGTATACTTGCTTCATTTGGTACAAGATGGTCAAATTCCGCCATTATATTAAGAAGAGGCATGGTTATGTTTTTCAGATTGATCTTTTTCCCATTAAGTTCCAACTTATTCTGTATTAGCAGGTTTTTCTGGTAACAATCTTTCATGAACTGCCGGAATGCCTCGCCAGCCTGGTCCGGGCTGTCGAAGATCCATTTTTCCATTCTCAAAAAATTCTTCACTATTTCTTCATTTCGGATCAGGCAGGCCTCATCACCAGGTTCACAATCTATCCTGTCGAACATTCCCACATATTTGTCGATCATGAGCCTGAATGGATCTGTCAATAAGAATCCTGAATTCAGGAAATCCCCTGGTACTATTCCGTAGTAGTCAACGACCTTATCAGCATCGAGATTCTTTGCCCAGATATGAAGAAGTCCTTTGTCTGTTTCAAAATTAACAGGCGCTACAAGTGTTATGAGATTCTTGACTTTCTCAGGATGTAACGCTGAATACATAACAGAAAAAGTCCCACCCTGGCAGATCCCCATAAGTGTGATCTTATCCAATCCTGAACGCTTTCTTACTATATCCACAGCATTATTTAAGTATCCATTGACATAGTCATTTAATGTAAGATATCTATCCAGTCCTGAAGGGTATCCCCAATCGATAATATATACATCAAAACCATCATCTAATAGCTTCCTGACCACACTTTTATCCGGCTGCAGGTCAAGGATATAATAACGGTTCACAAGCGCATATACCATCAATATCGGTACGGGATGAGTTTTCTCCACTGTGGGTAAAAAATGGAGAAGCTTCATTTTATCTTCAGTATAGATTATTTCATGAGGTGTTGTGCCAACAGATACTTCTGGCATTTTCAAAAATATTTGAAATCCACTCATTAATTTATTGAATTCCTTTTCTATTGAACTAAGTTCATACATAATCCCGACTCCTTGAAAATTGAATGATTATTTATTCCCGGATAACTCGTTGATCCTGCCGGATAATTCCTTTACCTGCTTTTTCAGGGAATATAATTCCTTATTTAACTCATCTATATCTGATTTTGTTGGAAGGTTGGATGGTTTTAGATAATTCTCCTCAAGAATTTCCCGGTTGTATTTTTGAACATCCAGGAAATTTGATGTGAATTTTCCCATATCTGAAGAGAAATGGCCTGATTTCAGGAATTCTTTGAATGTTTCACTATATGATTCCATCCAGACATTATAAAGTTCCTTGTAACTTTCCGTACCTGTCTTGTCTTCTAAAGTTACTGTTTTTGCATTCATTCGCTTCATTGCTTCCAGGGAAATATTCTGGAAATCGACGACTGTATCCATCCATGTTGTATAAAGGCTAAAGAAAAGAGGAAAACCTTTAGATATTTTTTCGGATTTCTCCCGTAATGGCCCTATCGCTGGAATTTCGGATACCTTGCCAAAGGTTGCTTCATAAGTTTTTACCCACATGTCAAGAAATTCATGTGTGGATTCAAGGTTGGTTTCTTCCATATTCATACCTTTGGAGCGCTTGCCATACGGCTGAACGAATCCATCCACATTTTCGACATCTTGATCGATGTGTTCGAATAAATCTGATATGCGCTCTTTACAGGTTCCATCATCTCTTTTAATGGACCCACAACAGGAACTCCATCAAAGATATCTTTAGAAGTTTGTTCATACATCTTTATCCAGAGATTATAGAACTCTTTAAAAGATTCAGGATCATTGGTCAATTTTGACTGGTCTTCCATTTTTTCAGATATCTTTTCAAGTGCTTCTGTCCAGGATTTGAACAGGTTTATACTGATATCAGTGCTCTCTTTAAGAGTATCCAGCAGTTCTTTTGAAGGTTTCATTGTCTTGGGGTCAAACATCTTTGAAGAGGCTTCTGTATAGGTATTTATCCATAAATCATAAAATTCTTTATATGTTTCAGGGCTCAACTCACCTTTAGATAATTTTGCCAGCTCATCTGAAAATTTTTTGATGGAATCATCCGATGGAGTATATAATTTAGAATATACTTCTTTGATTTGTTTTGCCATCTTCGCCATTGACTCTGAATAGAAATCAGGTATACCTGTATAACGTCCGAAAACATCTCTCTGATATTTGATCGCCGGGTGTTCATTGATATCATCGATAACTTTTTCATAAGTCTGTATCCAGCTATCATAACACTCCTTATATTTTGCCGGATCACTTCCATTATTCAGGACTTGTGCTGTCTTCTTTGAATTTTCCCCGAATTCTTCGATCCAGGACATGTAAACTTTATTCGACTCATCGGCACATTTAACAAAACCTTCGAGTTCTTCCCTGGGCGAGGAAATCTCGGCCGGAAAGATCTTACCATATGTATTATTGTATGTCTTAATCCAATCTTCATAAAATTCTTTATATTTTATTGGTGAAGCGCTCATGGATACATCTGCCATTTTCAAAGACTTATCTCCAACGAACTCTATCAACGGTTTATAGAGTTTAAGGTTTGAATCACTCCACAACTTTAAAAATTCGTTTGAATTATCAACCCACAGGTTGATAACATTCTTTACTTCATGTATTTCTTTTGTTGGTTTCTCCTCACTTTCCTTAACCATATTAATTTCACTCCATTTAATTTATTTTGTATCGATGGCAATAAAAATAGGCAATATACAATTAATTTATATTAGCCCCCATTTCGATATTATTTAATATTCATTATTATGATATATAAAGTTTTTTTCTTATATTAATAATGTAGAATTAGGGGTGTAAATCGATTGGTGTTAGCGTAGTTATAAAATATCATTGAATTTTATCTATATATCTTCAAAAATTTATAAATCAACTGAAGAGGGAAAACTATATGAATAACCAACAACAATAATTTTTAGGTGAGTTAAATGGCAGTTAGTGAAAACGTCCCGGATGAAATATTCAATGAGAGAGCACAATATCTTGGTAATATAGATGAATTATTATTTGAAATATATGATGAAGAAGTTCTTGGAAAAAATACAGGTACACAATCAGAATCTGCTCATATCTGGAAAATTGGCAGTAATGACATTGCACAAAAGATCAGTGTTGCAGACCAGATTTTAGAAAACAAGGAATATAAGACATATATTCAATCGATAGTATAATTAACCTATTCAACCTCTAAACAATAAACCCATTCGGAAAGGGGTACGCAATTTTCAGGAACACATTCCAGAGAGCAACCTGTGCATGGCGAGAACAGGTCTCTGGTCATTAATAAATTGAAATTCTTTGCTTTTTTTTCCTTTTTTATAACAGGTTTGATCAGGTAGGTCTTGGTTCCTTTTGAAGAATCCTGTTCTCTTGTGATCAATCCATCTTTTTCGAGCTTTGTGACGATCCTCGAACATTTACTGCTATCTATTTTAGCCATTTTCCAGAGTTCGTTCTGGAGAATGCCGCTTTTCTTTGATTGTATCAGCTTCAGGATTTTTTCTTCAATCTCCATTCTATTCCCCTACTCTACCGGACTTAGCATGATAATATTATTTCCTCTTAGGATTACAGAACCAAGGGAACGTGATTTTACACCCTCTACGATTTCATATGTGTCATTGAGGTGCAAATTTAAATATTCATCGGCACTTTCAAGCTTTCCTTCAAGAGTATGTTTGTCTCCTTTCATCTCAACCTGTATAAT
Organism: Candidatus Methanoperedens sp.; assembly: GCA_049301735.1. Classification (GTDB taxonomy): domain Archaea; phylum Halobacteriota; class Methanosarcinia; order Methanosarcinales; family Methanoperedenaceae; genus Methanoperedens. Next base: position 52,404 of record JBAQLI010000280.1, on the reverse strand, counting down.
CGTACCTATTAATGTCTGAACTTTTTTAGTGGGGAACAAGATATTTGCCTCTATTTTCTTTTATAACCCTTCATTTATCGTTTAGTACTTCAATTTTTGCATTGCTTATGAAATCATGAACTTTTAGGGGATGTTTGAGGATTGTTATCCCTTCAAGTTTACTTAAAATTTTCACGTTCTTTGAATCAACATCACGGACTTTAAGTTTTGTTAATCCACCCGTTATCGCCCCATAACTGCATAATTTTATGCAAAATCCGCATCCATTGCATTTTAATAGATCGATCTGATCGGTAATTGCCTTATTCGGGCATTCTCTCACCGGTGGGCAAATCTCGCACCTCTTACAGATCTCCCGGTCTATGAAGAAGGGCATTTTTGATTCTATATGTCCTTCGATATCAACGGGAACAATATAAACCGGAACGTTCCCTTTTACAGCCTGGGCGACAGCATTTGTAACAAGAGTATCTGCTATTCCATACGCAAGTTTAGCGATCGTATTGGAAGTTGCAGGAGTGACGACAAGAGCATCATATTTTTTCAATAGCAATCTTCCAGCTTTCGGAAAGCTTGCACCCTGCTCTTGCTCACAAAAGCATTCTTCAAGATAGTTGCCGCCTGAAATATTAATTAGATCTTTTTGCAATCCATACATTTTAATTACTTCTTCTGCTGCACGCGATACAAACGATGTGACCTTAAGATCATTGTTCTTTCCTTTAAGATATTTGAAAACGTCAAAGCTATCACGTAAAAAATGCCCGGCGCCAGTAATACACCATGCGATTTTCATATTAAGTACCTGGAACAGATACTCGCAAAATTATAAAAAGTCATTGGATTAGAATTGGATTAGAATTGAATTAAATTGAATCAAATCCCTGATCTGCGATCGCCAAATAGCTGGAATTCAAGTACCCGATGGAAAAAATCAATTAATTTTTTTAACCGCAACCTGAACTTGATAAAGGGAATAAGCCTGTAATCCAAAAACGAGATCAACCTTTCTTCCAAAAACCTGACATAAAGGTATGGAATAATAAAAAGAAGGGACAAAATGAGGACTCCAAGAATAAAATCAAAAATCGTAGTCTTTGGAAATATCTCAGGATACATCCTTTTGAAAGCCTCAACGTCGTACATCAATATAACGTCTGTTGTTCTTTTTATAAATAGTTAACTGTCAGGATTATATATTTGAATTTCACTGCTTGAATATTTCAGGTACTATTCTTCTTGCAACTTCCTGGTACGCAGCCACAAGGTCGCCTTTATCGAACCTGAATACATCCTTATCAAGCGATTCTCCGGTTGTCTTATCCCAGAACCTGCATGTATCGCAGGATATCTCATCTGCAAGTATGATTTTCCCCTTATGTCTTCCGAATTCAAGCTTAAAGTCCGGGAGCAGGAGATTCCTCTTATCCAGGTAATCAACAAGGATAGAATTGATCGAAAGTGCAATTTTTCGAATTTCCGAAAGTTCCGGCCCTGTTGCAAGTCCAAGAGCAAGTGCGATATCATCATTGATCATAGGATCGCCGTGCGCATCGCTCTTGTAATCGAAAACCAAAATCGGAGGATCAAGTTTCTGGCCAGTCTCAAATGGGTATTTCCTGACAAGAGAACCTGCCGCGATATTTCTAACAATGACTTCGATTTTGATAATATCGACAGCATCCACGACCATCTCAGTATCCGACATCATACTGTTAAAATGGGTTTTGATACCTTTATCTTCAAGGAGTTTTAAGAGCTTCGCTGCGATCTGCGCATTGTAATATCCTTTCTTTGGCGCTTCGCTTTTCTTCTTACCATCAAACGCCGTAAGGCTGTTCCTGAACTCCATTATCAGCTTTTCAGGATCATCAGTTTTAAAAACGGTCTTTGCCTTACCCGAATAAAGTTCCGAGAGCTTGATCATTATTTCCCTAGTGGTCTCTTTTTGGATATAAAGGAGACGGTTATAATTAATATACAATGATCGAAAATTGAACCGCAGTACTGCGATAATTTGGCTTGTATGTATTATATTCCTCCTAAAAAAAATTTCGGTAAATATATGTAGGTGCATTGTACTTATATCTTAAAAAATCAGGGAGACAACATAATGACAGAGGATAATGTAGTATTTATCGGGAACAAACCAGTGATGAACTATGTTCTTGCCATAGTTACACAATTCAATAATGGCGCTGCGGAAATTTTTGTAAAAGCAAGAGGAAAAGCAATATCAAGAGCAGTTGATGCAGTAGAAGTTTCAAGGAACAGGTTTATGCCTGAAACAAAAATAAAAGAGATAAAGATCGGGACAGAAAAAATTACAACTGACCGGGGAGATTCCAACGTTTCTACCATAGAAATCGTTTTAGCAAAATAGCTCCAACATTTCGGAGCCAATCAGGCAATTAATCCTGACTTAATCGGCCTGATCATCTTTTCTCACTTATTATTTTCGTTTATTCTTGAAATATCACAATACTTCGCTCGTTTGCAATATCCTTATCTGAAAAATGGTAATGTAGTTAATTATTTAACTTGAAAAATCATATGAATATTCAAGTGATCAAATGCCAACTACGGTAGAAATAAAGGGCGAGTTCGAGATAAAAATAAAGCGGTTGATAGATGCAGGATTATATGGGAACACAGCCGAAGCTGTTCGTGATGCTCTGCGCCATATGCTCCGGGAATACGATGAGAAAGAGATTGCAGTGGGACTATACAGGCAGGGAAAAGTATCACTTGCCAAAGCAGCCGGAATGGCCGGGGTTTCAATAACAAGGATGAAAAGCATCCTTGTTGAAAAAGGAATTAATCCCAGACTTGGAGTTGAAGGTGTCAAAGAATTATACGAGGACTATGAAACTCTGAAGGGGACATCAGATTGATAGTGCTGGATACAAGCGTCGTAAGTGCCTTTTCTGAAATCAGAAGGTTTCCTCTGTTAAAGGAGATCTTATGTCGGTTAGGGGTTAAGGCCATCATTGCACATACCGTGGAAAAGGAGATCATATTTCCTGAAGCAATATCAGCCTTGAAGAAAAACGGCGGATGGATAGATATAGAAAAGGCTCATGATTTTGAAAAATATCTTATAACACTGCATGATGGTGAATCAGGTGTTATCGCACTGGCAAAAAAACATGACTGGATCGCAGCGCTTGATGATCTTGATGCCAGGAAAGTCGCAAAAAAGGAACATGTAAAGGTCACAGGCACACTGGGATTGCTTAAAATCGGGTATGAACTTTGCGCGATAAAAGATAAACCGGAACTTAAGAAAATAATAAATGATCTGATAGCCACAGGATTTTTTTTAACACCTGATATCATAGAAGGTATTCTGGATACAGAAAAGAAACCGAAAAAATAGAATTTGAATATGGGCTATCATGCGGGCGAAAAAACTATTATTATCACGGCTGTAGCTCAAGATCATAAAACCGGGGAAGTTCTCATGGTAGCATTTATGGACAAAGAAGCTCTCAGGAAGACCAGGGAGACAAAAAGGGATTATTACTGGAGCAGGTCAAGGCGCAAACTCTGGAAAAAGGGGGAAAGCTCAGGACATGAGTAGATTATTCATGATATTTTAATAGATTGTTGTGCTCAAGATCGAGCAGATAGGAGGCGCCTTCCATACAGGATAAAGGTCGTGTTTTTACAGGACGATCGAGGGTGAGGGGAGAAGTTGTTCGAAGATGTTTATAAGAAATAAAAAAGCTGATACAAAAAGCTCTCAAGAATCTCAATTTAGTTTTCAAATCCTTCCAGAGATTCTGTAGGTTTTATACTTGCATATATCGGATACATATTCAGGTACATTTTTGGAAACTCACTACTACTATATCCTTCCACTTCTTTAAAATTATGTTTTTTATAAAAATCTATGGAATTTACTTTAGAATCCACTGTGATATATCTGCAACCAATCTCTTTAGAAATAGATATGGATTTACCTATCGCAGCCAACAATAAGAATCTACCAATACCCATTCTTTCAAAACTTTCATCCACAGCGACCCTTCCAATTTTGATGGCCGGATATTTAGTATATTGGTAATCAACAACTCTTTCATCTTCGTTTATTGATTGAACTCCAATCGTGTCTGCAAGTAGCGTTATAAATCCAACAGTAATCTCTTTCCAAAAACACAAGTAGGTTCTACTTATCATATTTTCTTGATCTTCCAGTGCATCGTTTATCAAGAATTCGTTTAGTTCAGCACTTGTAGAATTAAAAGAAGATAAACCATGCCTTTGAGTCAATGGGAATATTTGTAGCTCATTATGAGGGATTTGAGCCATTAACCTTAAAATTTATGAGTTTTGTAGATATGCATGGCTTCTTTGAACATCTTTTTCTGTTCTTCTGTTACTTTTGGATTCTTCTCATTCTCCCAGAAGTCTTTTGCATCCTTCCCTTTAAGGACTAATCCTAACTCAATCGGCTTTGCCATCTTTCCTCACTTATTATTTTGGTTGTATTCGTGAAATATCACTATACTTCACAAGTTTACAATAAACTTATTATAGATATTTCCTCTATTTATATTATTCCCACTTTTTCCCACCTAAAATCTGTATATAGTTTGTGATATTTATCATAACTTTATGTTCCATCACGGTTTTTATATCAATAGAAGTTCTCATGGTCGTATTCATGGATAGGGAAGCTCTCCGGAAGACCATCGAACCAAAAAGAGGTTATTATTGGAGCAGGCCAAGGCGCAAGCTCTGAAAAAAGGAGGAAAGCTCAGGACATGAGTAGATCATTCATGATATTTTAATAGATTGTTGTGCTCAAGATAGAGCAGATAGGAGGCGCCTGTCATACAGGATACAGGTCATGTTTTTACAGGACGATCGAGGGTGAGATCGTAGGGGAGAAGTTGTTTGAGCCGGAGGATGTTTATATGAAATAAACATTATGAATTCAATTCTTGTTGGTGATTTTGCCAATGTGCAACACATTTAAATACCGAGATATTCTTTAATCGTTGTTTTCTTAATCCCTATTCTGAACAAATCCTTTTTAATTTCTTCCTGTTTATTTAAATCAGCACCATATATTTTCTTTTTTGCGGTGATTAAATTCTCGGCTTTTGATCCATATTTCGAATCCTTTAAAGGTTCTAAATAAGAACGGAAAAGCCCCTTATCTACTTGATGCTCATCCATTTTCCAAACTAATTTCCCGTTTATCAATTTTGCTTGGCTTACGTACTCCTCTTCAGTGATTATTGAAGTCTTTTGATATATGGTCATGTTCCCATTTATCAAATCTTCTAAGCTTATGATCCCACTATCAACGAGCATTTGAGTGTTTTGAATGAGTTTTGAGTCCTCCCCATAAATACATTTACGTTTAAATTGAACTTCTGAAATTTTCTTTCTAAAATAAGTTATTGTCAATTCAGCAGCTTCATAATCAATGATTGAATAATTATTTGGGAAACCATCCGAGCCTACTAAAACTGTGTCGAATATCTTGCAAATTTGAACGCGATAATGTCCTGTAATTATAAGTTTTGGTTTCAATTTAAATAACCATATTCTACGACCATATGCTGAATGTGCTAAAATTATGTCCACTTGTTCTGGGTAAATTTCATTTATTTTTCTTACATTATTTAAGTTATTTGTAAAAGAATATGGAAGTCCAAGGATTTTTATTCCATCAAATTCGATAATTTTGTTTGATATTTCTTTTATATAATATAAGCTTTTAATCTCTCTTAGTAAGCTTTCATAATCAGGAACTTCATCATGATTGCCTTGGATAAAAAACGTAGTAATTTTTTCTTTATCAAGGAACTGCAATAAATCTAAAAATTCCACAAGATAAATAATTTTATCTTCTCCTATGACATCTCCTGCTATTAAGATCAAAGATGGTTTTATTTTAGATATTTTATTTTTGATAAATTCTAATTGATTTTTTGGTTTATGCGCCCAAGATATATCACTAAATAATAAGATTCTCATATTATGTGCCTTCCTTTTTAATATAAATTATGAATATTAAAGTTGCCTCTCCAAAAAATGCGATTTGGTGAATCCGTTTCTAATCAATTTCTGATAGTCGTAAAGAAGCACACCATTGACATTGTTGAATTGTTCTTAGAACCTATCCGAAAAGTTGAAACCACAAAGAACACAGAGAGCGCAGAGATTTTTGAACATATCTCTGTGTTCTCGGTGGCCTCTGTGGTTCATTCGGAAATATAATATTGATTGATTTTTCGGATAGGCTCTTAGTTAAAAAATAAACAAACACGACGAACGCGCGCCTTTCGTGACGACGACGCATGAAGATTACCTCGTAAGTCGTGCCTTCGCAGACTTCGACCCTCACCCCAAACCCCTTAGGGGCTTCTACCCAACCCTTCAAAGGGCTTTCTACCCCAACCCCTTCAAAGGGGCTTACGGGTAGCCCTGCGCGGCAGGATCTAGTTATTTCGGTCAGCTATCGAACAAACGCAAAAATCTCTAAGAGCATGTCTGAATATTCATTCTGGACAGGATAACAGGATGGACAGGATTAATTTCCATCCTGTAAATCCTGTAAATCCGGTCTAAAATGCATCGGATAACCAATCATGTGGATCGAATCGGTGTAAAAACCAATGTATGTCAAATTTTCAGACATGCTCTAAGCTACTTGCGCCGGATTCGTTGTGGCAGCGCAGATTATCAAACGCCACACAAAGCCATATTAATTTAAGGAATCAATTCCTCGGCCACATCAAAGCCATCTTCTCAGGATAAAATGAAAACACATTTCCCACCGTAATTAACAAAACCCCAATCCAGAAGATCAACAAATGAAAAGGACTATCCCTAAAACTCACAAAATTCAATATAATTATAACAAACCCAAAATGCAGAAGCGATGAGCCCATCCTTACAATGTATCCTTCCTTTTCAAACCTGATGGATTTGCTCTTCCTGATCGTCAATATAAGAACAATAGCCTGAATCACGGTCATTACCGCAAGGATAAAACCCAATCCCTTCTCCAATCCCGAAAAAACCGTAATGATCAATGTTATTCCCAGGATAGCAGCGCTGAATTTCATCAGGATATCCTGTTCAAAGAGCCTTTTAGGAATGCAAAGACCCAGTGAAATAAGAAGCAATACCAGGAACGGATAAAGGTATGAATTCATTTCATCTATATATTGGCTGTATTGCGCGGTCATCGTCCACCGGGAATCGACAGCAAGATAATTATAATAAGTAATCCCGTAAAGGCTTACTACGCCTATTGCAAAAAGGATGAGCGTGGTCAGGATTATCAAATAAAAATCGTAATTTTTAAGCTTCATGGCTGCACGACCGAATGTATTCCCGGAACAATATACGTAAGAAGATAGGTGAATATCAAAGATGCAAAACAGATTATACCAAGATATGCAGTAGTTTTCCACATTTTGCCTTTACTGACATAAATACGGGAGTGCAGATATGCGCTATAAAGCACCCACATCATTATTGAACCGCTTATCTTTGGGTCCCACCACCATGCGCTGTCCTTCCATGCTTCGATAGCCCAGGGGTATCCGATAAGCATTCCTGTTGTGAGAAGAATATAACCGATTTTTGCATAACTATAAGCAATTTCATCATATAGCCTGTCTTTTTTAAAGAGCATATAAACACATGCTGCAAAAGTGATGATGAGGGATGCGTATGCAATAAACAGCATTGGCGGGTGTGTCCACATATACGTTGAATTATAATAAAAAGTTATGCGGCCATAAAGTGTTCCTGCCATCTCGAAAATCCTCATATCATTTGAGGATAGCAATGCATACCACTGCGTTATTTCACCATTCACTATCGGAAGGGGGTCTTTGAAAGGGTTTGAGAAAAAATATATAACAGCAGAAAAAATTGATAATATCACACCGAGAAAAGACATTACATCTTTCCTTTTCATCACGGTCATTGCAAATATTGATGCACACATTGCCCAGAAGTACAGTTTTTCCGATTCTATCCAGAGGGGAGCAGCGATCCGGCTGCTTTCAACCGGGATCATCTGCCTTAATGCAGCAGGGTACTCGATCAAAACAGTATCGTATATCTGAATGTGGAACCACGCAAGCATCAAGAACCCGATTAAATAAAGCCCGGTTGAAATATACAGGCATTTTATAAGATGATCATAATATCTGTTATTTTTTTTAATTAAATAAAGAATTGAAAATATTCCCTGGAATAACGATATTATAAGAATATATGTGATCACCGGCTGCCCGATCGTTCCCAGGAATTCCCTTGCTGCAATGTATTCCTGGAAACCCATTACAGATCGATCTCCATAACAGGTTTGCCATCAATTGTCTCGGGAGCAAGCCAGTCGATTACTAAAAAGAGCTCACTCAAATTTTGCGCCGATATTTCTACATGGATAGAACCCAGGCTTTGCTTTCCTGCGGGAAAATTCAATTTACCGACATAAGCAACCTGCTTGTTCAACCGGAATTTTGTATTGTCGCCTTCAATTCCATTCAAAAATATCTTACGCGCAGTATCAAGGATCCGTTCTTCTCTCAAACGTAAATGCAATGTTCTTAAGCTTTCAAGATCGCCCTCGCCGACCAATGCTGGTATTTCAGATACTTGAATCTTGAGTTCAAAAGGGAAAAAATTCGATATGGCTTTTTCAACTTTCTCCTGCATTTCTGTGGGATTGACAGGGGCTGAAATTTTTACTGATACGTTCATTTCTGGTACATTCATATTTTTCCCAGCAACTGTTCAATTTGTTTCTGGAATTTTTCAATAGTCTGAGTGTTATCGATAGTTATATCGGCTTTTTCTATAGCCTTATCCAGTCCCCACCCCTTTTCCCTTTCATCCCGCCTTTTTAGTTCTTCAGTGCTATTCATATCATCACACCGGGCGCGCTTTCTTACCCTTTCAAACCGCATCTCAAAAGGCGTGTGGATAGCTATGAGTATAAAATCATTACCGAATTCTTTTTTAAAATATTCTATTTCGTTAATATTTCGCGTCCCATCCACCACGATGACAGGGGTCTTGATCAGGCGTATTTTCGGAACACATCGTTTTGCGATTACATCCATCCCCTCTTCCCGCCGGAGGGAAGTTCCAGTGCCCCCGATATTTTCATCAGTTGGAGGCAGACCCCGTTTGGCTGTTTCTTCCCTTACAACATCCCCCATATTGACAACAGGAATTCCAAGCTTTTTTGCTATAGCCGCAGCTTCTGATTTTCCCGATGCGGGCATTCCGACAAATGCAATGAGCTTCATGGAAGCGATTAATTTAGCTGGAAGATAATAAATCTATGCACCTAAAATATATATGCTATTAGCCAGCAGTATAGCATATATGAATGACGCGATAGCAAAGTCCCCGGTTGCAGGGGGGACAATAAATAAAGATCCTGATAACGAAATAGCCCAATTGCAGGAAACCGTTCAAATAATGAAGGACCAGGTCAAAGACATGCATTCAAGGCTTCTTGAAGCAGCGGTCCTGAACAATAAATACATCCAGACTATTCAGGAATATCAGGCGCAGATAGAACAATTGAAAAAGCCGCCTCTTTTTATTTGCAGCGTCGTTGAGGTCCTTGGGGATATGGCGCTATTAAGACAGCACGGCAGCAACCAGGAAATAGTTACAAAGATCCCTGATGATATGATATGTGATATTGAAGCGGGTGCCCGTGTTGCAGTCACTGGCAATCTTGCAATCGTCCAGATATTATCAAAATCAGTAGACGTAAGAGCGCGGGTCATGGAACTGATTGAAAGCCCGAATATCGATTATGATATGATCGGTGGGTTAAAAAAACAGATAAATGAAGTCATAGAAACTCTTGAGCTTCCTTTAACAAATCCTGAGCTATTTATTGATGTCGGGGTCGAACCGCCTCATGGCATTATGCTTTACGGCCCTCCAGGGAACGGCAAGACACTTGTTGCAAAAGCTGTGGCTCACAGGGCAAAGGCGACTTTTATCAGGATGAGCGGAAGCGAACTTGTCCAGAAATATATAGGTGAAGGTGCAAGGCTTGTAAGAGATGTTTTTGATATGGCCCGGGAAAAAGCGCCAAGTATTGTTTTTATCGATGAGATCGATTCAGTAGGAAGCAGAAGGACATACGATGGTACTACGGGTTCATCAGAAGTGAACAGGACAATGGTGCAGTTACTTTCTGAACTTGATGGATTTGATGCACGCGGGGATGTTAAAATAGTAGCTGCTACGAACCGTATCGATCTTCTTGATCCTGCTCTTTTAAGACCGGGAAGGTTTGACAGGATCATCGAAATACCTTCGCCTGATGCAGAAGGAAGGGAAGAAATATTAAAGATCCATGTCAGGAACATGAAACTTGAAAATGTGGATATTGATGAGCTTGTAGAAATAACGGACGGTTTGAGCGGCGCCGAATTAAAGGCGATCGTCACTGAGGCTGGCATGTTCGTAATAAGACGGAAAGGAAAAGCAGTCACCATGCAGGACTTCAAGGATGCCTATAATAAGCTGATCATCAAGGAGTCAAGAGAAGAAGTTGCGGGAATGTTCGTGTAAATTATGCAGCATGAAATAATGTATAAACCGGCTTATACCTTGCTTGAGGTAAAGCTGGAAGCAGGGGAACGTATAGAAGCTGAATCCGGTGCTATGGTATATATGTCGCCAGGGATCGAGATCGCAACAAAAGCAAAAGGCGGCGTGTTTGGCGCGCTTACCAGGGGTTTACTTGGAGGCGAGTCATTCTTTACAAACAGTTTCACTGCAAGATCAAAAGGTATCGTGGGACTTGCGCCTCCATATCAGGGAGATATCGCCCATCACAGGTTGAATGGTGAGACTCTTTTTGTCCAGAATGGCAGTTACATTGCCTCTTCACCTGAGGTGAGCCTTGATACCAAATGGGGTGGAGCAAAATCATTTTTCTCGCGTGAGGGTTTATTTCTCCTGAAGATGGCTGGAACTGGCGACGCTTTCATTTCCAGTTTCGGCGCAATACATGAAGTCAAACTGACTGGAGAGCCTTTCACTATTGATACCGGCCATATGGTAGCTTTCACCGAAGGACTGGATTATACTGTAAAAAGAGTTGGCGGCCTCAAATCAACAATATTCAGCGGCGAAGGGCTTGTAGCTGAGTTTCGGGGAACAGGGACTCTTTATCTGCAAACAAGAAGCATGAACTCATTCATTGGCTGGTTGATGCCGTTTTTGCCAAAAGGCGGGTAATATTTGGAAATCATTTTATATAACAAAACCTACAATTCAATTGATTAATATGGCTGAAGTTACTCTGAAAGAAATTCATAAAGATCTGGTATCAATTAAAAAAGATGTACATAAAATAAAGAAATATTTTGAAGAAGATGATCTTAATCTTTCAGATGAAATAAAAAAACAAATAGAAATTTCACGAAAAACACCAATTTCAAAAATGATATCTCAAAAAGAAGTTGAAATGGAATTTCTATGAGTTTCGAGATCTTTTGGGATCCTAAAGCAGTTTCACAACTTCGAAAACTACCTAAACAGATATCTTCCAGAATAGTGAAAAAGGTAAAATTGGCTGGTGAAACTGGGATTGGATTAGAAATTTTGAAAGAACATGAATATGGTTTCAAGATTCGTATTGGTGACTATCGTGCATTATGCGATATATATTATAACCCTGGTAAAGTCATTATCAGAGTTGTAGAACACAGAAAAAATGTATATAAAAATTAGGACAAGGCTTATTTCATGTATCAGGAGTTATTATTCTTGGACTGGTTGATGCCGTTTTTGTCAAAAGGCGGATAGTCGAAGAATGACAGATTTTATGCTTAATTCTTCCAAGACAAGATCTCTTTAATTTTATTTCCCTCAAAAATGACTCCTTCTTTTACCCGGAGCTTTGCTATCTCGATGAACATTTTAATTTTTTCGGGAGAGCGCGGTTTTGTGCGGATGGCAGTCATAAGTTAATATGATAAAATTACTGCAAAGAAGTACAAGGATTTCGTATTTCGGCCATTAAATCATTGACATATGTTATGCGTTGATAATTTCAGCGCAGCTATAGTTTTCCTTTCCTCAATACCCCGATTTCCTCCTTTCCCGGTATCCTCAGCACAAAACACCCGTGGCAGGGCTTCACATAAGGCATGATAATATCATCATTATCAACAGCTATCGGTATCGGTGGGACTCCCACGAGATAATTATCAAAAATCTTGTACCCCGCATCCACATAATAAATCTCTTTGAAATTTTTCTTTATGTACTCGGCACATTCCTTAAAAGAGCTGTTTGGGAGCAATATTTCATAATTCATCTCGTCAATGCAGCCCATGACTTCACCCCGTCTATCTGTGCCCGAAGTGGTGTCGGATTATGAACAGCTTTTGCAGCAATGATAATAGAATCCCCGCTTGCCTCGATAAGGGGTTCGATCTCTTTCCCAAAAATCACGGCTATTGTCTTTGCTTTTGAAATTGATTTTATCGTTGCCAGATATGAAATCCCGCTGTCGCTGTGTATAAAAACAAAACAAAGGTCAAAGTCAATTGTCTTTTCAGCAAGAGCGCCGATGCACCTGTCAAGGTCCATTACTTTTTTAATATAATGTTTTTCAGGATCTGAATTAAGAAGAAGGCTTATAGCAGCTTTATTCCCGGCTGATGTGACTTCAAATCCTTCTTTATTCAATTTATTTGCTATGTACAATGCCGCTGCTGTCTGAACTGGCAGTTCAGGGCATCCCATCATAAAAAGTGCTTTCATACGTTCCTTCCTTTTGATTTTTCATAATAGTCAATGCGCTGTTTCAGGACACATCCGCCGCCTCTTATGCCTCCGATTGGGTTTTTCGGGACTCCCATGGAGTTCATGCAGCGTGCCATGACAGCGGCGCCGCGGGCCAGACCATCATCCACGAACACTACATGTTCCCGGGGTTCGTCAAAAAACCTCAGCTTTTCAATGCTTTTCAATATCAGGTAAGGTTTGCAGCCTGTAATGGCAGCCCGTCCTGTCAGGCCAATGGAAGTCTTATCGGATACAAGCTGATGTTCGATTGCCAGATTCACGATGCGGCCAACCATCTTTGCAGATACGAGGTCCAGAGTTGCAAACACTGTTTTTAAACCGTGTTTTGTGTATAATTCTGATCCAATACCTGTCAATTCAGGCAAAAGACTGCCGTTCTCCCCAACATCGCATCCTATAAGGATCACGCCAATCTCTTTTGCTGCTGTGGGGTCAACAGGAACGCTTCCGTATTTATTCACATTCTCAGGTACGATCTCAATTTTGATCCGGGAATGTATCTCATCAGCATATTTCCTGATAATATTGCCTTTTAAAAGCCATATCATACGTTCTTTAGTGTCTTTGAAAAGATCAAGGGCAGCACCGTATCTCTTATCCACAAGACCAGTTCCCTTAATGACAGCATCGGGAATCGCACCTGCAAACCCACAAAGATTGGCAATAGTTCTTGCATAAGGGATTTCGTCATTTGTAATTCGTCCTTTAAGGGTTGTCCCGAAATCCATTGAAAAAACAGGGTTCCTGAAATCCACACCCGACCATTTGGCGCCTTCTTTGATACCTGCTGTTGCAAGTTCTCCTTCCATTTCATTTGCAACGATCTCAACGCCAGTTGAACCAACAGGAGGAAGAACACCTCCAACAGCTCCTGTAAATACGATCTTATCGATCAGCGTATTGTTTTTGAATTTTGGCGGGACATTATCGATAGACATGGCAGGCACCATTTTTTTTGGCGGGATTCCTGCAAGCAGGCATCCATCTGCAAGCGCTTTTATAAATTCCCCAACTTCGTGCGGCGATGAAAAACCCGCGACCACACCTGTTGACCTCACAGCGAAATCAAGGTCTGTTGTGATATCAAGATTCACAGCTTCATGAGCCTCAATAAGCGTGTCCCGCACGAGTTCGGCAATTGATTCCCTGGTCAATGATACTCCGCTAAGGGTCGAACCAAAAATCCTCTCATTGGGTTTCGGTTTTCTCACGTCGCGAGTCATTTTAACGGTCTTGTTCAAAACGCGCGTGCGCCCGTCTTTCATATTTGTAGCTGTCAGGATACATTTAGTAGTAGTATTCCCGACTTCTATAGATGCAACTATGAAAAAGGGAATAAATTCGCCTAATTTTATGTCCCCTTTAAGTTCGGACGGTTTGATGATCTGACTCTGGGCAATTCTTGGCTTTTTGCCAAAAAAGCAGCCAATTACAAATTTAACCGGATTTTCCATATTCACCTGTCTTTAATTTCCACTGGATGCGGCGCAGTATCCCGCGAAGGGTCTGTACCTCGCGTGCTGTCAATTGCGCCCGTCCTAATATTCTGCTTAGCATAAGCTTTGTCTTGTCTTCTTTATGTTCTTTATATTCTATATCATCCAGGACTTCATCAATATGCTCGTATAGAAGTTCAATATCAAAATGATCGGCTAAAAATCTATCTCCCCCTTCTATATCGCTGAGTTCATACAGAACAACAGCAACAGCATGGGAAAGATTCATACTTGAATAAACCGGGCTTGTGGGAATATTTACTATGATATCACATATTTCCAGTTCCTCATTTCGAAGCCCTGCATCTTCCCTTCCAAAAACAAGCGATATTGTTCCGTTATTCCCGGAAAGTTTTTCTTTCAATTGCCTGGGACTATATGCAGGGATCCTGAAGTGTTTATTATCCGTTTTTCCTGGAAGTCCTGTCATCCCGATAATGATATTAGAACCTTTCAGGGCATCTTTTAAAGTAAACTCAATTCGGGCATTCTCGATAATATCATAGGCATGAACCGACATAACGCGTGCTGGCATGTCAATTTCACATGGATTCAGAAGTACAAGTTCACTAAATCCAAAATTTTTCATGACGCGCGCAACAGAACCTACATTTCCACTGTAGATGGGTTCGACAAGTACTATTCGAAAGTTAAGCATAGAAAAAGTTATAATATAGATATTCATTTATATAAGCATGGGTGAAAAGAAGCAGCTAAATGTGAGGATACCCTTAGAACTGCAAGAAAAAATAGAAGAAAGTGGCAGGCCTAAAGTGGATATTGTAATTGAGGCTCTTGAATTATATTTTGATAGCAAGAAACAGAAAGATGCAAGCAAAGAGGAGATCCCGGTTGAAAGCCCTGGTAGTGTCAATAAATTGGAACAGGTTGAAAGCGATGAAATGAATAGAATGAAAAAGGAGGTAGATTTCCTGAGAGCAAAAATAGATGACCTTCTCAAGCTGCTTCACCAGGAACAGGTCCTTCATATCCAGACACAAAGAATGCTTTCACCCCCACAAACTGAAAAGAAAAAATGGTGGAAATTCTGGTGATCCTTACATTTCCTCGATCTTCTTGATGCTCATAAGCGGATAATCTTTTTCTTCATCATAAAGCATTTCTGCATGAACAATTACATTTTTATAAAGCACCTGTAAACTTACATGGAGCATGCGTCCTTCCAGTTCACAATATACGAATCCGGGATTTTGTTTTTTCTTAACCATTTCGTTGTCTATAGTAACGCTGATACTTCTTACGAAAGGCTGGACTCCTATGCTTTCTTCTATCATCCTTGAAAGACCATCAAGCATTTCCGTATTTATCGGAGTACCAACGAATTGGTGATACAATGCACCGAGCTTTATCCCGGCTTCAAAAACAGCACTGTCACGATTATTTATTTCTGTCATATAATTTCACACCTATTGGACTTAAAACGTAAATCATAATGAGGATAAACAGGAGCAATGAACCTTTTTTTACTAAGTCGGTTAATCCGAGATAAAAAGCGGCAATATTGAACACAAGGACTATTAACATAGGTGCAAGGGTAAGGGGATTTTTTATTTTGGGGTAACTTATGGTGCTTACCATCAATAATGATAAAATGATAAGAAGTGCTGAAAAAGTATATTCAAAATACGGAACAATATCCTTTACCATGAGAAATAATGCTACTATGAATCCTCCTGCAGTTATGGGAATTCCTTCAAATCCATCCTTTTTCCCTGAGACATTGAACCTGGCAAGACGCAATGTGCCGCAAACCATGAAAAAAGCAGGAAAAACCAGCGCGAAATTTCCAAGGTTTGAAAGAGTAGCATATGAAACAACCGCTGGCGCAACCCCGAACGAGATGACATCGGATAATGAGTCAAGATTCGCACCAAGAACACCGTTTCCTGAAAATCTTGCTACTGCACCATCAGCGCCGTCAGCTATCACTGCAAGAAGTATCAACATGAGTGCAATTTCTATCTCTCCACGCAGGGTCATTATAATTGAGGAAAATCCCAGTAACGCATTTATAAGCGTTATGATATCTGCCGGTTTAATGAGTTTTAGAATATTTTGTCCCATGTCTTTTTCCTTATTTTCTATAGCTTATGTTCTTTATCTTATTTTCCTGGCAATTATAGTCTCGGCAGCTTTTACCTTATCATTCAGCCCGACTGTAAAAACATATCCTTCCGGTATCGTGACATCCACACGGGAACCAAAACGTATCATTCCGATACGCTCCCCCCTCAAAATATAAGTCCTTTCGCTTATGTATGAGACTATCCTTCGCGTCAGGACACCTGCGATTTGTGTCAATTCAAGAGTCCCTGCTGCCGTATTAAAAACAACATGGTTCCTTTCATTTACATCAGAATCCTTGTTAAATGCCGGGATATAACCTCCTGGCTTATAATCGATATGAGTGACCGTACCCGAAAGTGGTGCACGGTTCACATGAACATCATGGATATTCATAAAAATACAGACCGTCCTGTTCTGGATAGATATCACTTTTCCATCAGCAGGTGACACTGCATCATCTTCATCCCCGGGTGGTGTTCGCTCCGGGTCCCGAAAGAATATAATGAAAAAAATTGATAGGATAAACCCGATAACAGATAACAAAAATAAGATCACTGATAGCTCAAACGAGCCGGATACTTTATTAAAAGCGATCCATGAAGCGATAGTAAAAAGAAAAATTCCTGAAATCCATGGAAACGAACCTTTAGCCATCATTCTTAAAAATTCCTCCCACAAGGTTCAGAACACCATCGATCATATCGATTATCTCCGGAAGGATTTTAAGGACAGCGTAAGCTATCAGGAATAATGCTATCAGTGAACCTATTTTTGCTATCACGGTATGTGCGATATAAAAACTTATATCCGGGTCGCCAAACCACATCATCCCGTAAGCATCAACTACAAAAACATTTCTTATAAGATTTAAACCATATATTACCGGAACAGAGATAATGAAAGCAAAGGCCAGCCTTTTAATCGGCGCATTGACACTTGCTATTATCCCAATAAATAATGCTATACTTTCAATAGCCGTACATGCAAGGATTATTTCCACTTTGTAGCCGTTCACTGCTATCAGGTTCCAGTCAAGCCTTGTTATCGTTATTCCAAGGAACGATCCGATCCATACGGTCTGGTCGGTAACTGTCGTGATTATCCATGAATTCATTGAAGGGATCTCGGAGAAGAGAAAATAAGAAAGACCACTAATTGCGGCAGCTGTGGTCATCATGGAAATAGAGGTCAGTGTATCTATTCCATTTATTTTACCAAACAATCTCTTGTCTTTCTTTATCATGAGGTAACCTATGAAAATGCTAAAAAACGCTGCAAAGATCGTCAAGAATACATTGACATAATCTTCCAGTTCATAATAATGCTGCCACTGGAACATCCAGTGTATTGAAAAAAACAGCCAGCTAATTCCTGCAAGAGGAAGTTTGATCTTATTATGAAGCGGGATAAGCGAAGCTATAACAAGCAATCCAAGAGCCAGCCAGATGATATTTTTCATCATGTTCCCAACTTATTCATACTGCCAGTTAATATATATTTCATTGAGATCATATCAATTTCCGGATCAATGAAAATATATATCCGGTTTTGTTTTTATCAATTTCTTTTGTCAGAATATCCTCTACAACCTTATTAAATCTCTCATTATCCCTGATTTCCCGTACAAATGCTTCCAGGATTGTATTGCTAGATAATAATCTTGAAATTTTTACCATTGACAGGAAATCAAATTCACTTTTCCAGATATTTTCATATTCTGATAATGGATTATTTCCTGAAATGGCACGAGACAGGATTTCTGCAGCTATTTCTCCTGAGCGTCGCGCATAATATATTCCTTCCCCATCAAAAGGTGATACGAAGCCTGCAGCATCACCCGCAAGAAGTGTCCGGTTGGAAAATGTCCTCTTAACAGGCCCGTTTATCGGAATAAGCCCTCTTTCTCCGGAAATATCAGGATAGCCTTTATTTGAGGATGTTCCTGAAACGACATTTTCCTTTTTTGGCACGATCCATGAATATCCGCCCGGAAAAAGATCCATTTCGAAAAAATCACCTGGTTCCTGGCATTTTATCTGCTGGGTACAATATGCATATTGCTTTGTTCCCCCGTAAAGCTGGCTCAGTTCCGATACTCCAGCAGCAATGATAGCATAATCTGCAAGTACAATGTCCTTTTCTGTTTGGATCATTACACATGAGTCCTTTTCATTGATCGATAGTACAAGCTCTTTTTTCAATTCAGTTCCATTATTTACCGCACAGGCAAGATTGAATGCATCAAAAGAATCGCGATTTATGGAATATTCAACTGTGTTCCTGTAAGAAATTTCCCCTGTAATCCCTTTAAAAGATAATCTAACTCCCTTTATTTCCCGCTCCACATAAATTCCATTTATTTCATACTTTCGTGCATATTGGGCAGTTAGTATGCCGGCGCATATCTTTTTCTTATTACATGGGTCAATTATCAGGGTTTTATGGCCTGATGAAGATAGTTTTTCACCTGCAATTGAGCCTGCAGGACCTGCACCTATTATAGCCACATCATATTTCATGAACCGGCCTCGAATCAAGTCGTCCCGTTAAAATATATGCAAAGTCAAAAGCAAAAAGAAGAATTAATCCATTCAATCCGATCAAATCCAGAATAAAAAGCAGGAATACTCCGATTTTCAGGAACAGCCTGTATTTGAATACAAGATGCATACTTGAAATTTTAATTATCTCTCCCATTTCGTCAAAGACAGCAAAAGCAGCGATCATGAATACAAGGGGTGAGAGTTTTATTCCGTTAAAAAATACTATTGCAAGTATCGCAGCAAGGCCGAAATAATGGCCGTTGCTGTTTATTTTTCCCGATACAAGACATCCGAGGCTGATACCCCCGAAAATGAGGGCTGCATCAATATCAGCGATCATCATATATCCCATCAAAGATCCATATATAATTCCAAAAGGTATGGCAAAAAGTCGATTTATTCGCAGGTTCTTATCTGATATGTCGTCAGCAAGTTTTATCAAAGAACCGACCAGGCATCCAAGGATCAAAAGTGTTATTGATTGCACGCACCAGATGCTAATTTCATAAAGTAAATAGATTTCTGTGAAAAGCTTAATTCATAATAAACTCATATACTCCAGTGTTAATATGAAGGTAATTAATTCTTATTAAATGGGGTGATTTTTCTGCCGCAGAAGATCCGGAAAAGAGATGGAAGAATAGTAGATTTTGACAGATCAAAGATAGCTAAAGCTATTTTTAAGGCATTTATAGCAACAAAAAGCCAGGATGGTGAAAGAACAGAAGATCTTGCAGGCCAGGTTGTGGAACTTCTTGATAAAAGAATCACTGGGATTCCTGGTGTAGAAGATGTGCAGGACGCTGTCGAGGAAGTCTTAATTAAAAATGGGTATACTGGCATTGCAAAAGCATACATATTATACAGGGAAAAGCGGGCCCAGATCAGGAAAGCCAAAGAATTCTTTGGTGTGCGGGATGAACTGAAAATGAGTGTAAATGCTGTGCATGTCCTTGAGCGGCGCTACCTGTTAAAAGATGATAAAGGGGAAGTTATAGAGACTCCTTTGCAGCTCTTTGAGCGAATTGCAAAGGCTGTGGCTCTTGACCCTGAATCTGAGGAAGAATTTCTTAACATACTTGTGAACCTTGAATTTCTTCCGAACACACCCACTCTTATGAACGCAGGCACTGACATCGGGCAACTTTCTGCGTGTTTTGTGATTCCGGTAGAAGATTCACTGACGAGCATTTTTGATGCAGTGAAAAGTATGGCGCTGATCCAGCAATCAGGCGGAGGTACAGGATTTTCATTCTCGCGCATAAGACCAAAAGGAGATATTGTAAAATCCACACAAGGAGTGGCCTCAGGTCCTGTTTCATTCATGCGGGTATTTGATACCACAACTGACATAATCAAACAGGGAGGGAAACGACGCGGCGCAAATATGGGAATACTGAGGTCAGATCATCCGGATATTATTGAATTTATCACTGCAAAAACAAAGGAAGGCTTCCTTACAAATTTCAATATATCAGTAGCTGTTGATGACAAATTCATGAATGCGGTCAAGGAGGATAGAGATTATGAGTTGATCAATCCCCGAAACCGGGAAGTCGTGAAGAAAGTTAAAGCGCGTGATATCTGGAACCTCATAATAACGATGGCATGGAGAACAGGGGATCCGGGAATTATATTCATAGATGAGATCAACAGGCACAATCCCACGCCCCACATAGGAGAGATTGAAAGTACGAACCCATGCGGTGAACTTCCTTTGCTGCAGTATGAATCCTGCAACCTGGGTTCGATAAACCTTGCTAAAATTGTGAAAAATGGTTCTATAGATTGGGAAAAGCTAGAAAAAACCGTAAATATTGGGGTCAGGTTCCTTGATAACATAATTGATATCAATAAATATCCACTTCCTCAGATCGAGGAAATTACAAAAGCCAACAGGAAAATCGGCCTTGGGGTGATGGGTTTTGCCGATATGCTGGTTCAAATGGGGATTTCTTATGACTCCGATGAAGCATTGAAAGCCGCAGAAGAAGTAATGGGTTTCATC
Organism: Candidatus Methanoperedens sp.; assembly: GCA_049301735.1. Taxonomy (GTDB): domain Archaea; phylum Halobacteriota; class Methanosarcinia; order Methanosarcinales; family Methanoperedenaceae; genus Methanoperedens. The sequence goes on along the minus strand of JBAQLI010000280.1, from coordinate 31,435 downwards.
CAGGAAAAATCACATATATCATCTGAAAAATTAGCGCAAGTTCGAGGCGCGTTTCCAAATTTCCCGGGCAGTATATACGAAAAACCAATACGCAACTCTACAGTAACAACAGTTGCGCCCACAGGCACAATAAGCATTATAGGTGGATGTTCAAGCGGTATCGAGCCTCTGTTTGCTGTTTCTTTTGTCAGGAATGTACTTGAGGGCACAAAACTCATTGAAGTAAATCCTTATTTTGAAGCCGTAGCTAAAGAAAGGGGATTTTATAGTGAAGAATTGATGATGAAAATCGCAAAGACTGGAACACTTGCAGGAATAAAAGAGATACCTGATGAAGTGAAACGGGTTTTTGTGACCGCTTTCGATATAGCCCCCCGGTGGCATGTGAAAATGCAGGCTGCATTCCAGAAATATAGTGATAATGCGGTCTCAAAAACCATAAATTTCCCGAATGATGTAGATATCAAGGAAGTTGAGACGGCGTTCATGCTCGCGTATGAATTAAAATGCAAGGGGATCACCGTATACAGGTATGGAAGTAAATCCAGGCAGGTTTTGTACCTGGGGGATTCTATGGATAAATATGTGTCTGTGGATTCTGAATATTCAGGAGGTTGCGCAGCAGAGGTCTGCCCCGTGTGATAGAAAAATCAATCAATAGGAACAAGGTGAATAGAGACTTTTATTATCGATCTGTACCTTTGCCATTTCTACAGCATGTTTTGTATACTCTGTCCTGCTTATTTTCCCATGTGTCAACCATCCGATAATACCTTCTTCGTACCCGATATCCGGTTTGTCCGTTAAAGGAATAAATGCCTCTGAGATGGTTATTCCTTCATCCACGACGCGCTTTGTGCATTCTGCAGGATATTCAAAAGCAGGTCCAAGACCAAGATATATACGTGTGCCGTCAAAGATGGCACAGCAGCAGAAGTTCATATAACCGCTTATGGCTTCAGGCACGTGAGATATACCGTCCTCGATCCCTACCGAATATTCACAATCTCTGAAAACCGATCTTGCCCTCGTAATTGCGCCTTTGATAATCTCATCAAGGCTCGTGGGCTGCTCACTGACCCCGGACGTGCATGCCACGCCTGTTACCTGATACGAATTGAAGACCTCATTGACTGCTTTTATTTTATTCTTGTTCAAAGACGCAACAATAATTACTTTTCCAGGCATAACTTTCCTTTTTTCTTGAAATATGGCCATCCGGTCTTACAAAGATGAACTCTTCCGATCGGATTTTCTCTTACCCAATCCATAAGATAGAAGAACTGCGCTTTATATTCGTCCACTGTTTCCTCAATAATGGGGGGCGGATCGGGAACACCAAGCCCTCGAAGATATTCAATAAACATCTCTTCTCCTTTTTGCTGGGCAATACCGTCAATTTTCCGGACCGTGAATTTATAGTCCTCATTTTTTAACCATTGTGCTGTTTTATCATGAATACAGCCTGAGCATATCTCAATTTCCTCATCCTTGCTGACATTCAATTTTTTGATGCCTTTTTCAACAATATTTTTTGCTCCTGCAAGATATGTTTTCTTCTTGAACATTTCCAGGTTGAAATATTCTATCGGGATAATATCGTAATAGATCTCAGACGTCTCTTTCCTGACAACGATTATCCCCACACCTCCTATGGGTGTTCCCCATCCCTGGTCATCAATCTGGACCGTCATAATCTATTGATAGATTTTTAAATATATGATTGTATCTGTGATCTATAGAGTTCATATCAGTATGGATCTTCAAAACGTCTATGATAATAATAATTTTGATGAGTAAAGTTTAAATAACTTTGAGGTAATATCATGTAATGGTGATACTCATTATGCAAAAGGAGAAACATAACGTACATCCAAATATCGACTGGGACGCACTTGATAAAAGCTGGGCCGACCAATATGAAGATGATTATGGGTGTCGTTTTTCAAACATGCATTTTAATAACATCAAAACATATATTCACACCTCCCCTCGATTTGAGGAAGGCGCGGTAAGTTCAGTTTAGATTTTGTATTAACTTAATAATTCTCGTAACGTTTGTGAAATAGTATCCAGGTCAGTTTTGGTGATGGATGGATGAACAGGCAAAGAAATGACCTCTTCGGATGCTTTTTCCGAGACCGGAAGAGAATCGTTGTATCCCAGGTCTTTATAAAACGGTTGTTTATGAATGGGCAATGGGTAATATATTCCTGTTCCAATCCCTCTTTTGTTCAATAAAGATACAATTTCATCCCTGGTAATTCCATTTCTTATTCTTATGGTAAATTGGTGAAATACATGTTTGCAGCGCCTATCAACATAGGGAAGGCTTATTCCTTTAATATTATTCAATGATTTTGATAAATATTGTGCATTCCTTATCCTTGAATCATTGAATTCATCAACTTTCTTTAATTGGACTAAACCAATAGCTGCTGCAATATCTGTCATGCGAAGATTATATCCTAACATTTCATGGTAATATCGCTGTCTTGAACCGTGCGATCGTATCATTTTCGCTTTTTCTGCTACGGTTTTATCGTTCGTTGTAATTATCCCGCCTTCACCCGTGGTCATATTCTTTGTGGGATAAAAGCTAAAAGTACCTGTGCCAAATGAACCTGCTTTTTTCCCTTCAAAGGTTGCGCCGTGTGCCTGGCAGGCATCCTCTATAATTACGAGATCATTATCCTGTGCAATTTCCATTATGCTTTTCATATCTGCTGATTGCCCATACAGATGAACGGGAATAATGGCTTTTGTTCTGGGAGTTATTTTCTCTATGATCCTCTCAGGGTCAATATTAAAAGTGTCTTCTTTTATATCTGCAAAAACGGGTTTTGCGCCTGTAAATAAAACTGAATTTGATGTAGCTGCGAAAGTAAAAGGCGGGGTTATGACTTCATCCCCATTCCCGATTCCATGAGCTAACAGTGCAGCATGCAGTGCAGCAGTCCCGGAATTCACTGCAACCGCATAGGAAGTCCCGACATAATCAGCAAAATTTGATTCAAAATCCTTGACCTTCTGGCCTTCTGCAATTACACCTGATCTCATTACCTCAACAACGGCATTTATTTCTTCTTCACCAATTATGGGCTTTGCTATGGGGATCATATATACCTAAATATTATTTAAGATCTTTAATTCTTCTGGTAGTTCTTTAAATCTGGCTGGAAAACCTATCGCCAATTTCCATGGAGGCACATCCTTTGTGACAAGCGCGCCTGCTGCGACCATTGCACCTGTGCCTACTTCAATGCCTGGTAAAATTGTGGAATTTGCGCCAAGGGAAGCGCCTTTTCGAAGTATCGGCCCTTTCAGGCCGGATTTAGTCCTTATTGGATATTTATCATTTGAAAGCACAGCGCAGGGTCCAATGAAAACATGGTCTTCAATAACAACATTCAGGGGAATATATACATTTCCCTGGATACTGACATTATTTCCAATAATTGTGCGTCCATCAAGAATAGTATTTGTACCAATGAGCACATCGTTACCGATCCGTGTCTCTTCGCGTACCATGACATTGTGCCCTGTCCGGAAGTTATTCCCGATATCAACATCAGAATAAATTGTCGAATTTGACCTTATCACAGCATGATCCCCGATATGAGCGCCTTTGAAATCCATGCTCTTGATATCTGACCCTGAAGATGCGGCAATTTTCAGGAGATTCGCTGTGGGGTGTCCAATAATGACACCATCGCCAATTATTGCGTTCTTTCCAATGGAACTTTTTCCATATATTTTAACGTTTTCAGATCTTATCATAGATTACTATCCAGGGATCATAATCCCGATAATGCTAAAAATCGCTGTGACTGCATACATTGCGTAAGTAGCCTGCTTTTCGTTCACCTTTTTATAGTATGGTAGTACCCATTTTAATGTCAGGTTATTCGGCACTTCAAGTGTGCCATCTTCTCTGACCTTCCCAAACTTGACCTGCGGATACTTCCTGGCACGCCAGTAAACATACATCAGAAAATTAATTGTATGAGGCAAGAGCATGATAAAACCGCTGACAATAAAGCCTTGCATGACTATCAGAACGCCAATTGCAGATCCGACTGTGAGTGAGCCCACATTTCCCCAGAATATCCGTGATGGGTACCTTTCAAACAGAAAGAACCCGAATGTTGCACCTGTCAGGGCGATTATTGAAAAAATTGAAACTATATTATCAAATTGCCCATTTATAATGGATTTTGTTATCAGGGAAACAAGAACGATGACTGAAAGGCCAGATGACATACCATTGAACCCTGAGTGCATATTCACAAGGTTTGCTGTCACAAGGACAAAAGTTGGGACTATCAGCTGGCTATAGAAGATCCCGAGTTCCACATTTCCAATAAATGGGACTACAATAAGGGAATGTGTCGCATAATGCATCAAAGGATATGAACAATAATACATAAGAACAAGTTTGGCGGGTCTTCCAATATCGATCATGTCATCGAGGATGCCAAACAGGCCAAATAGAAGTATTACATTTAATAATACATAATTTACAGCATCAAAATTATAGAAAATTGAATTGATGGACATCGAGAAAAGGACAGCAAGCATAATTGCAATTCCGCCGCCTGTCGGAACCATCCGGTTGCCCTTCTTATAGTAGTCCTTTACGACCAGGTCTCTTTTAGTTAGTTTTCGTATGAGATAAGGTGTGGTAACTAATATGATGAAGAAAGGAAACAGGAATACCAGACTTATTTCAAGAATATGATAGAAATTCATACGATCCAGAGGTTTAATAGAGCAAGAAATATTTAGTCTTTGTGTGAAATGAAATAGATTTATCTGACGTATAAATTGGAGGTAAATTATTCTTCTTTGTCCTTCCTGTGCTGGAATAAGAATACGAGGCCGATAATTGCTGCTACCGGCAGGGCTACAGTAGGGAATTCGGGGGTGGGTGTTATTTGGACTCTTATTACTGAATCTGCATCATAAGGATCTGGATTACCAACCCAAAAAATCTTATATTTCAATAGATAATCATCATTTGATTCTAATTTATTATTATTATAAGTTACAATAAAAGTTGCTGGACTTGCCCAGCCCAACGGATTTGAATTTTCTATCTCTGATCCATTATGTGTAATCCCATCAGGATCCCGGATTGAGATTGTAAATTTATCTGTCGGATTAAACCCAACTCCATCGATTGTAAATTTTAAAATAGCAGGCCCATCAGAAGTTACATTTACCGTTTGGCTTTTGCCTTCATTTATATTTAATGAAATCGGATTGGGATTTGCATCTATGCCAGCAGCCAGTGCAATTCCTGTCATCGCTATCATCGCCCCGATTAACGTTGTAATCGTTATAAATTTAGTTCTCATGTTATGTTAATCACTCTTATATATACACTAATCTATACATTCCAACTCATAAGCCGCCATAGCCTTTGAGTAAATTAACCGTTTATACTATTCTATTCAATATATATGTATCTCTTTTAATAGATTAAATAAATCATCGTTATGCTTATCATAATCATTTACTTGGATATTTTCTCACTCGTTTAATACATCATACTTTATCCAATACCAAGGTTAATTAATAATAAAGTTAAATGGAATAGCGATAATGGAAAAAAAATCTCTTAAAAATATGAATATTCAATTTAAAGTTTTCCTGATAGTGTCTGTTCTGTATTCAATGTTAATTTTTTACCTTTCCTCCGGATCAAGTTTTGGGGACGCAGGATTGAGTTCAGGTTTTTTGGATATTGAGTTTATAAGAAATATATTTCATTATCTTTCAAGCTCTGATTTGAATTTTCTGCTCTCTCCATTTTATATATTCTATAAGCAGCCGGATAAGCTGGTGCATTTAATTCTTTATGCAGGATTTGGAATTTTGTTATATTATACTTTAAAGAACTCTCCAAACTCAACATCACGTAACCATGCCCTGTTGTTTGCGATAATTATTGGAACGGTATATGGTGCAAGTGACGAATTCCACCAATCATTCGTCCCTGGCAGAACAGCAAGTTTTTGGGATTTAGCTGCGGATAGCACAGGAGTTATCATGGCGCAAGCAGTAATCTTTATAAAAGATAAATTATGTATAAGAAACAGGAATTTTTCTATATCAACTAAATAAGGTACATCTAAATGAAAAAGATCAGGATAATTGAATACCTTAAAAATCGATTAATTAATAATCTGGATTTAATTTTTATCCCGATACTTGTTATTTTAGCGATAATCTTCGTCCTGATACCCCCTTTTAACCAGGGATTCCTGAGAATTATCTTTGCATTGCCCTTGCTACTCTTTCTGCCCGGATACATGCTTATTGCAGTAATATTCCCAAAGTGTGGGGAATTAAGTTCCATTGAAAGATTCACATTTAGCACCAGCTTTAGCATAGCGATAACTGTTTTTGACGGATTTGGCCTTAACTATACCCGATGGGGTTTTAAGTCCGATTCGATAACAATAAGTTTATCATTACTTATTGGGATTCTCTCTTTATTAACATTTATCCAGAGATGGAGATATGGGAAAGAAAGTTACAGCTTCACTCTTTCTGACATAAGATCTTTTTATTATACCCTCAAAAATAAAGAGCCGGAAACCGGGCCAGATCATGCCCTTGAAAAGATGCTGATCAAAACAATGATTATATCCATACTTATTGTCAGTGCAATGCTGATCTATGAAAAAGTAACTACGGAACCTGAAAAATTTACATCTCTTTATATCCTTGGCGCCGATGGAAAAGCCGAGAACTATCTGACTGAAGTCAGCATTGGTGAACCTTATACAATATTGGTAGGAGTAGAAAATTATGAGTATGCGCCTGTAAATTATACGCTCAGGGTGAATTTCGGAGGAAAAATCCTGAAAGAATATCCTGTTATTCTCGATCATAACAATAGATGGTTAAACAATGTAACAGTTATACCTGAATTGGCGTCTTCTATCGCGAGTGGAAATAAAACAAAATTAGAATTTGAGCTTTTTAAAGACAATAAATCTTACAGATCAGTCCATCTTATGGTTAGTACCAACCTGGATTCAGTTAAATTCTCAGAACTGCCCGGTCTCATAAACGGTGATATGGAATCAAATGAAGGCTGGTTGTTTTTTGGAAGCAGTCCTGATATCAAAGGTAGCTATATAAATGAAACAATCTCATCCAGGGTTTATGAAGTAAACTATAGCTCAAGAAGTCCTGGTTCCTCTGGAGTTTTATATCAGAATTTAACGACCCAGGGGGAAGTCCTGGCAACGCTTTCCTTTGATGTCATGGATTCGGAGTATTCAAATACATCATCCATTGCCTTCAAGCAGGCATTACTTGACGGAAAGGTCATATGGGAAACAAGGATAGGAAATAATAATAACAGTTGGGAGCACATCGAAGTACCGGTGCTGTTGTCGGGGGAGAATACTCTTGCATTTCGGGTATATAGTAATTCAACCGATGATCTCACAAGAACGGTCTTGTGGGATAATATAAAACTGAAACTTTTTAAAAGCGGATTGCCTCAATTAGGAGATACTCTGGAAAAAAATGGTCTGGCAGTTAAACTATCTGATTTTTCGACTGTGGATAACTTATCTTCATTAGATTTTGTAATTGAAAACCTTGGAAAAATAGAGAAAAATATAAGTTTAAAACCAGCTCCTGTTATAATCGATGATCTTGGCAATCAATATGAAGGGGTAAAATTAGAAATGATCGATAAGTTAAAACTGTCACCTGTTTATCCCGGAGTCTTAAGGGAAGGTAGGATAAGTTTCAAGCCGATCAATAATAGTGCAAAAGATCTCAGGTTGATTCTATATTTAAATGGGGAGAAGTACGAATTCAACTACCATATCGAACCGAAAATATCAGGCGAAGATGGAAACATATCGGTTACAAATGCTACTATGGGAGATATAATATCTCAAAACGGATTTGAGGTCATGTTAAATGGCTTCCAAAACACACCTGATGTGATTTCCCAGGTTATTATTGCTGTCAAGAATATAGAAAATGAAGCGAAACAATTTAAATTAAATCCATCTGCAATACTTATCGATGATCTTGGCAACCAATACGGGATGGTTACAATCCAGAGAAGCGGCCAGATAAAACAGACCGATATTTATCCGGGGGTCATAAGAAGAGGTATGATATTTTTCAAGCCAATAAATCCTGATGCAAAAGATCTCAGGTTGATTCTATATTTAAACGGGAATAAATACGAATTTAGATTCAAAGCGCAAGCAAAAATATTAGAAGAAAAGGGTTTTACCAACAATATATCGGATAAAATAAATGCTAGTTTGGGAGATACGATCACTCAAGATGGATTTGCTTTAATGTTAAAGGGATTTCAAAATACCCCCGGTTGGAATTCCCTGATTAATATTGCTGTCAAAAATATGGAAAATGAAGAAAAGCAATTTATCTTCCAACCATCTCCAATAATCCTTGATGATCTGGGCAACCAATACGAGGGTGTTAATATCCAGAGGAGCACCCAGATAAAATTAACTCCTATATATCCGGGAGTTGTAAGGAGAGGTTCGATTTTTTTCGAGGAAATAAATCCTGATGCAAAATATCTCAGGGTGATCCTTTATTTGAACGGGAAGAAGTATGAATTTGGCTTAAATGCTGAATCAAAAATGTTAGAAGATAAGGATTTTTCTAGTAACATATCAGCTGATATTCCAATTAATGCTACCATGGGAGAAACACTCACCCAGGGAGGATTTGAGATAAAGCTAAAAAGCTTTCAAAATACCCCTGGCTGGAATTCCCGCGTTTATATCGAAGTCAGGAATATTGATACTGAAGATAAACAATTTAAATATAATTTAACTCCAGTACTCATTGATGATCTTGGCAATCAATATGAGATGATGAATATCAAAAGGAGCACTCAGATAGAACAAACTACTATCGCTCCATTTGCCAGGATAGAAGGGGACATATTTTTTGAGCCTGTAAGGGAAGAAGCAAAATATATTCAATTTATTTTGCGCATTTATTCTGAAAAATATATATTTGGTTTTGAACCAAAGAATATCTCTACTTGATCCGGTTCAAAGCCGTCATTATACCAAAACTAATTATAATGAAAATAAACCACCCAATGTATACATGGACAAACATCATTTTTTCTATACCATAATAATAGCCTACAATATATAATATTGAAACCCTTATCAAATTGGAAAAATAAGCAATAATTACTGCTGCAAATATCAATAAATAGATCCTTTTCTTATCAGTGAGGTTTTCCATTTTAACATATCCCACAATAATGCCTAATAACAGCAGCATTGAATAGATGCCTGAGCATGGTCCGCCTATGACAATGGTTGAATCGTTTAAACCATTAAAATGAACGGTCTCAGTGGCAATTATATGTATATCCATATTCGCCACGGTGTTCACAATATAAAGAGATGGGATCAGCACAAAATAGTGGTCAAAATCATGAATGAAATTATTATGCAGCGATGGCAATATTGAATAGAAAAAAAGGAATAATACAATGAAGGTTCCAGACATATATATTCCGAATTCGCCCATGCGCCTGAACTTGCTTGTACCATACGCGATAAAAGAAATGCCCATGAAAAAAGCCATAGAGTCAAGGGTGCCAAGCTGGTTAAATGCCTTCAAATTATATACAATATCGGCAAGCACCATGAATATTCCAAGCACGACATAGAATTTTGAACTTTTTGTGATATATGCTCCCTGGAGCTTTATCTGAGTTGTAAGCCCTAGGGCTATAAGGAACATTACAATTCCTAAGATGGCAGACCCTTCACCAAATTGAATTGTTGCACCAGTAAAAAAAGCCAGTATTAGTAAGACTATCAGGATATTGTTTTTTTGACTATCGAGAATATATTTATGAGCCATATTAATAAAATTTGGTGGGTAAAACATAATATAAGGATAAACTATATATAATTTATGCATTAATTATGTTAATTCTAATGTCTATATTCAATAAAATTCTATTTTTCATAATTCTAATAATTATTCCATCCGCTTCTGGAATATTATATGGGTTGGTTGGCCTTTTAGTTGCTCTTTTTATCTCATTGTGGGTCTGCTTCTTGCTAATAATAATTAATGCAGATAAATTCATATTGGGTCTTTACAATGTGCGTCCTCCCCTTCCCGGAGAACTGTCTGAAATCCAGAATAAGATACTGATGCTTTCTAAAAGACATGGTGTGCCTTCTCCATCCATTTATATTACTGATCTCGAGATTCCAGGCAGCTTTATTATTGGCAGGAATGTGAATAAGACTTCTATTGTTATTCCAAAAAGGTTATCCGCCCTATTAAAAAGCGATGAAGTCGAAGCAGTACTTGCACATAATATTGTGCAGGTAGATAATACGATACGAAAGAGAACTATTGTTGCCTTGATCGCTGGAGCCATGACTATGTCTGCTTATGCAATTCGCTGGGGTGCGGTATTTACAGGATTTGGGGATTTTAATGATCCTGCACCAAAGTTATTTGGATCATTTATGATGGGACTTGTGGCGCCTCCTGCTGCTACACTTATCCACTCTTTACCAGAAGATCATTATGATGCAAAGGCTGTACGTCTCATGGGGGATTCGGCCACACTCATTTCGGCAATTTCGCATCTTGAGTCCAATAATGTCACAGGCTATCCATATCTTGGATTCATTTGCCTTATTGATCCGCAAAAAGAGAATTTCTTTGAGAATCTCTTTGATGTTCATCCCTTAAGAGATACCCGTATTAAAAACCTGACGGCTAAAGGAGAAAATAAATGATTGAACTGCATTTTGACTTAAAATTTCTTATGAAACCATGGAAGAAGGCACTTGCTTTCAGTTTTATATATTATTTATTGGTATATTTTCTATTGATCGTCATTGTCGCTATCCTCAATAAAAATATTAATCTTAAACTTGTGTCTATGATATCTATAACCTATCTGGCAGCTCTGACGTTGGGCTTTCGCCATATGTATAAACTATTCAAATCCAAATATTCACGAGAGTTGGAAGCGTCATCATAATATATATCATAATCAGCATGTTAATCGGCAGATAAATACATTACATGGGTTGTAGTAAGGCTGCATAACAGGGAAATGTATGAAATGCGACCATAAGGACTGCGGAAATATTGAAAAAGTGTGGCTCCCGTATACTATACGAGGTATTCCTGTGGTTTTAAAATCCCACCCCTATTGCATCCATTGTGGAATGGTAAAAAATATAGGATCAGATAGGGCCGTGGGAGTAGGGTATTTTATTAATGCATTATCCCAAATGGAAAAACATCTCAAGCTCCGGGGCTCAAGTATCCGGATGCGTCTTGTGGCTAAAGAACTTGAAAATATCGAGGATTTCGAAGATAACTATTCGATGAGTAAATACGTCCAGGAAAAAACATTTATCAAGATAATTAAAAAATATTATAATATTCCGGAAAGGATTATCCAGCAATATCTATAGGACCGTATCTGAATTGAACCAATGATAAGAGGATCGGTTGACACAGCAGAGCTTTTTGTTAGTGAATGATAATTATAAGTATACTCAGCACTTTTATAATTTTTCAACTGAGATACATATATGAACAAGAAAAAGAATTAGTGTAGTAAATATGATCCCTAAAAACATTGGACTAATATTGTTATCAATTTCATTGTTTGTGTTAGCAGGTATATTTGTAATAGAAGCATTTGTTCCTGTATCCGATGTAACTTTAGAAAACAAATCTTTTGAAAAACTGAATATTGAAAATGTCTCATCACCTATGATAACCCCTGAAGAAATCCAGAACTCTTCAGGGCCAGAAACAATGGAATTGAACTTTTCCGGAAAGATTCTGACCTGTACTAATCTTACCGATGAGGAACAGAGTATTGACATTAGGTTAACTAATCTTGAGGCTAAAAATAAATCCATTTCCATTTTTCCCATAAACATTACCTTGGATTTGTTGCCTGAACAGATACTGAGGAAAGATCTCCTTATTTTGTCTGGAACTTCTACATTAAAATTAGTTTCAGGTGATGGAGAAGAAAGACAAGTAGAAGTACCTCCATGTGGCAGTCGTGTCAGTTCTGGAAGTATCACCGGATTTCAGCAAACAATAAACTCAACATCAACCCCAACAACTCCAAAAGCTGACGAAATTCCTGAATATCCAACACTAGCGCTGCCAATTATGACCATAATAGCATTGTTGTTCATAATGAAGAAAAAGAAATAATTGGAAAACGTATGTTCAAAGAACTTTTAATAACAATGAGGCCACACCAGTGGTACAAAAATTTGGTTCTATTTGTTAGTATAATTTTTTCGCTCAATATTCAAAATCTGCAAATGTGGTCAATAGCGACTTCAGCTTTTTTCATATTCTGTCTCATATCCGGGGGAGAATATATAATCAATGATATTATAGATCGTGAAAAGGATAGGAATCATCCTAAAAAGCAGAAAAGACCTATCGCTTCCGGAATTTTAAAATTGAATCATGCGTTGCTATTTGCGATTATATTAATTATCGGAGGTTTGATTGCCTCATATTTTATTAATATACAATTTATGATATTATCAATATCATATATCCTTCTGATTTTGTTATATTCTTTGATACTCAAACATATCATCATTGTGGATATGCTGGTCATTTCTATTGGTTTTGTTATCAGGGCGATCGCAGGTGGAGTGGCGATCAATGTTTTCATTTCGCCATGGCTTATTGTATGCACATTTTTGGTGGCATTGTTTTTAGCAATTGCAAAAAGACGGCATGAAGTGGTCTTACTTGGCGATGAGGGAAAAAACCACCGAAAGATCCTTTCTGATTATTCAACAATGGTACTTGATCAAATGATGAGTATAGCGACTGCTGCATTAATAATATCTTATTCAATGTATACTTTCCTTTCAAACAACTATTATATGATGCTTACTATTCCTTTTGCAATTTATGGCATTTTTAGATATCTTCTACTGGTTCATTTAAGTAATTTCGGGGGAGAAGCTGAAATGTTATTCAAGGACAGAGGTATGCAGATATGTATTGCTTTGTGGGGAGTGACAGCCATTGGAGTACTTTATATAGGAAAATTGGGTTTGTAATCAGTGGAGGGGGAAATTGATAAATTATATTAAGTCTAAGTGGCAGTCTTTCGCATTTTGCTTAATAGGTTTGTATTTTATTTTACTTGCGTTTCTTCTTACTCCATATTTTGTTGAAAATTATATTCTAATTGGAATAGAACTAAAAAATTCATTCATCCAGATTTTACAATCCCTGAGAGTTGCAATCTTTATCCTTGGGGTTTTTATCATCCTTTTCGGAATTATATTGGCAAAGTGGCCAGAATTTTTTTCGCGAATAGTATGCTCAAGTAAAAACGAAATTTTCAATTATATTAATATATTCATAATAGCATCTTCTTTTATTATTGTTATTATATCTATGCATATCGTTGTAAAGACGGCTCTTAGATACGTTAATTTTAGCAGCACACCATTCTGGCCGATCAGCAATTTCATACCCCAAATACCAGATTGGGAGCATTTGATTGCTGCATTAGCTATTTTTTTGATATTCTATTTTTTTCTCAAATACCTGTCAAGAACCCAATTCAGACTTGAATTTATCGTGATATTCGGTATCCTTTTAGTCCTGGGTACTAACTTACTTCAAGTACAGGGCTTTGAAGGAAATAACCTTCTCCAGAGTAAGGGTTGGGAGACAGGATTTGTTGTTCCCATCATGGGCAGTTCCATTATTGGTAACCAATACTATGATGATGCAATAAAAATTACTGATGCGGTTTATTTTCTAAATAATTTTGAAAGGATGCAACCATTCCTTCTTGTGCATTCCAGAACGCATCCCCCAGGGGGAATTCTAATAATATATCTGTTATTAAAAATTCTTGGAAACCCAGCTCTGATATCAATCGCTATCGGCATAGTCTCTGTATCCCTTTCCACATTTTTCTTATATAAAATATTATCGATCGAATTTAAAGAAGATCTATCCGGATATGTGACCTTTCTGTTCATTCTAATTCCAAGTATTCAGATATTCTATGTGGCTACGATCGATGCTTTAATAAGTAGTTTTTTACTTGGATCATTATATTTCTATTTAAAACGAAGATCCTTTTTCAATATCTTTAGTTCTTTATTTTTTCTTTTCTTAGCCTCATTTTTAACATTCACGTTTGTCTTTATTCTTCCCATCATGATTGGATATGAGTTGATTATAAGAAAGGACTTTTTAAGATCAGGGTATATAATTATGGGTATGGGAATTATCTATGTTTTGATCAGCACATTTTTCAGTTATAATTATGTTAATTCATTTATGATAGCATCAGTATTAGAAAATCGATCCGGTTTCCTGCTTATTTCAAACCCTATTTCCTATTTATTCACCCGGATAGAAGGGATCTTTGAAATCATCCTATTTTTTGGACCCTTCTTAAGTCTGTTAATGGTGCTGGGTCTTCGTACACAGGAAAGAATTAGATCAAATCTTCTGACAATTACCTGGCTTGCTATATTCTCGCTTTTGGCAATGCTTTCTACCGGGGCATTTCGAACAGCTGAGACGGCTCGAGCCGCTTTGTTCATATATCCGTTTTTAATATTCCCTGTTGCTTCCTATTTACAAAGATCTAACATTTCTTTAAAAGAGAGAAACGTATTAATGTATCTGGTATTTGTTCAAACTATATTGATGCAAACGTTTGGATTTTATTATTCGTGATTAGTTATGAAATACGATCTGCATATCCATTCTAAATATTCCTCAGATGGTATTCTGGATGTTAAGGAAATCGTGAAGATTGCAATAAAAAGGGGATTGGATGGAATAGCAATAACGGATCACAATACGATAAAAGGGGGTATAGAAGCAAAAAAATATGAAATAGATAGTCTAAAAGTAATAATAGGTTCAGAGATCATGACAGAAAAAGGTGAAGTGATCGGGCTTTTTCTTTCAGAAGAAATTAGATCCGGCATGTTTCAGGATGTTATCAATGATATCAGGGATCAAAATGGTATCATTATAATACCTCACCCATTTGATGAAATGCGTCATTCTTCGTTTCAACCCGCAGAAGAAGATATTAAATTCGTTGACTGTATAGAAGGATTTAATTCAAGGTGCTTATTTCAAAAGTATAATAAAAATGCGAAGGAATTCGCAAAAAGACACAATATGGCGATAACTGCAGGAAGCGATGCTCACTTTATAAATGAAATCGCAAATGCGGGAATAATTACAGAAATAGAGGATATCAGAGAAGCCTTTCTGAAAAAAGAGATTGAAATTTTCGGAAAAAGATCATCATTTATAAATCATGGATTAACTAAGGGATTAAAATTATGGCGAAAAACAAATTCATCTATATAATCATCCTTTTTGCAGCTGCTGTATATATATTAATGGGAATATACGCAGATTTCGGAAGCCTTGTATCGATAATGGATGAATTCCGCTGGGATTTTTTCATATTATTGCTTGTTTTTACAACCATTAGTTATGCTATCAGATTTATTAAATGGGATTTATTCTTGAAAAGTGTTGATATCCGGTTAAATATCCGGGATAACCTGTTTGTTTTTTTGAGTGGTTTTTCTATGGTAATGACACCTGGAAAAGTGGGTGAGGTCTGGAAAGGATGGCTAATAAAGGATATCAATGGAGAGAAATTAAATAAAACCGTACCAGTGGTAATTATGGACCGGATAACAGATGTCATGGGTTTAATTTTTCTTTCTATGCTGGGTATTATATATTATATGGACGGGATATACATCATTATAGTGTTGCTTTTATTATTTTCAGGATTTCTTATTGCAGTTCGATCTAAAACTATTTCTGGGATGATAATCATGCTTCTGGAAAAAAGAATGGGAAAATATGCCGAGAATATTAAGACGATGCATGCGACATTTGAGAGATTAATGAAACCCAGGGGTCTTTTTGCAATGTCGTTGTTGAGCGCATTTGCATGGTTTTTTGAGTGTCTTGTGATGTATTTTGCCATTCTTGGATTCGGGCAATCCATAAGCATAACATTATCAACATTCATTTTCAGCTTCGCATCCCTGGCTGGAGCAGTGAGCATGGTTCCAGGGGGGCTGGGTGTTGCTGAGGGGACTATCTCAGGCATGCTGCAATATTTTGGCACAGAACCCGCGGTATCTGTGGCAATAACGATCATTGTTAGATCTGTAACGCTGTGGTATGGAACGATCATAGGATTATCAGTTTATTTTATGTTCAATAAAAAAATCAAGAGATTAGGAAACCGGGAAATAATTAAAGCAAATGATATATAGGTGAAAAATGTCAAAAGTCGCAGTATTAACAACATCCCCAAAAAGTGTAATTGAAGATTATAATGATCTTATGCATCTAGCAGAATACGAAAAAATCCTGCCAAAAAAGAATAAGACCATACTAAAACTGAATCTTTCATGGAGTTTGTTCTATCCTGCATGCTCTACGCAGCCCTGGCAGCTGGATGGAATATTAAAAACAATGAAACAGGATGGATATAACGATATTCTCTCGGTAGAGAATCAAACCGTTGTCACTCATCCATGGAAGGGCGCTTATGGTAACAAATGGCTTCCTGTCCTTAAAAAACACGGGATTGATTTTAAGCCTCTTACGGACGTTGAGTGGGTGCCATTCAAACCAGCTTCTGATATGCTGGCGATGCATGATATTTTCGAAGAGATCTTAATTCCAAAGATCTTTAAAGGAAGCAATGTTCTCCACCTACCCACAGTAAAGACTCACGGGCATACTACAACCACTGGTGCGATGAAAAACGCATTCGGAGGTTTGATCCCAAAATACAGGCATCATGCACATCTTAAAATCCATGAAATTCTTGTGGATCTTTTGTCAATCCAGAAGGAAGTCCACAAAGGGATTTTTGCAGTGATAGATGGCTGTGTTTGCGGAAACGGGGCAGGTCCCAGGACCATGGAGCCTTTTATCGGGAATACTATATTGGCAAGCAACGATCAGGTCGCAATAGATGCAGTGGCTTCAAGAATGATGGGATTTGATCCCCTAAAAATTGATTATATTAAACTGGCGCATGACAGGGGCCTGGGGATGGGAGATATTGACCAGATCGAGATAGTCGGAATGGACAGGAAAGATTTTGAAAAACAAAATTTTGGTTTCGAGGTTAAGAAAAGTCCGATCATCAAATGGGACCAGATCTTAAGAAAGAAAACGGCGAAACTCAAATCTTTACATAATCTTTTGTTTTATTCACCGATATTTAAAGCTTTTATTTTTGCATCGGAATTTTACCATGATTCTCTCTGGTATCCGACAAAAGGTAAATCGAATATTGAGCAATTCATGAAAACTGAATGGGGAGAACTTTTCAATAAATATCCTTATGGGGAGCTTCCGGAATATACAGAGGTGAAGGATTGGAATCCTTATTGAAATATGAAAGATTTCACATTAGAAAAATATGGGTTATTGTGTGAAACAATTTCGAAATCTTCATACACAACAGTAACTTTTGAGCAATATTTTAGTCTTAGTCAGAAAAATCTTTCAAAAAATTGCCTCCTCCTCCGGCATGATGTAGATAGAAATATTGGCAACGCCCTTAAAATGGCTGATATCGAACACAAATTTAATATAGTTTCTACTTATTACTGTAGAAAGACAGAAAGAGTATTTAGGCCGGAATGTTTCAAAAAAATCGCCTCTATGGGACATGAAATCGGTTACCACTATGAAACACTTGATAAAGCAAAAGGTAACGAGGTTGAAGCAATTAAGATATTTGAACAAGAACTAAAAACTCTCCGAGAGTATATCAACATAAAGACAGCTTGTATGCATGGAAATCCCTTGACCCCATGGTTGAACTCAAATATTTGGAAAAACTATAATTTCAAGGAGTTTGGGATACTTGGTGAACCATATCTTTCCCTTGATTATAAAAGTGTTGTTTACCTTACTGATACGGGTCGTACTTGGGCCAATGAGAATGTTAATGTGAAAGATTTTATCCGAAATGAGAATTTTAAAGCAAATAATTTTCTGAGTGGGAATATTTCAACGACGGATGATGTCATCAATTTGATAAAACAAGAACGATTACCGCAAATCTGTCTACTGGCGCACCCGCACAGCTGGCATGATTATATTATTGAGTGGATTAGGGAATTAATATCACAGAAAATTAAAAACATTGGAAAAGCAGGAATTGTATGGTATTGGAAAAGAAGAACTCAACTTTAAATGGATGTCAGGTTAGAGCGAGAATGATAGAATGTACTTTTTAATGACAAATGACGTGGAAGCTCATTCGCTTTCATTAAACCGGGAAGATCCTAAGATTGTGGATCTGGTATACAGGGTGGGACTACCCAGATTATTAGATTTGCTTTCAAGACACGACATAACCAGTACTTTTTATTTCACCGGAATGTTTTGTGAGCAATCTCCTGAATCAGTGGACCTTGTGCACGACCATGGGCATGAAATCGGTTGTCATGGGTATGATCATTCGCCAGATATGGCTTTTGACATGTTGAGCTATAAAGAGCAGGTTAATGAACTTGAAAAAGCAAAATCAGCTATAGAACCTATTGCTGGAAAAATATCATCATTCAGAGCTCCCGCACTGCGTGTAAATGAATATACTGTTCGAGCACTTGAAGACACAGGTTTCACCACAGATAGTTCTGTTTGCTCACAGCGGTTTGATGGTCCATTTACATTTGGTGCAAATGAAAAAATGAAATGGTTGGGAGCACCAAGACTACCTTATCGATTATCTTATGAATCCATAACTAAGGAAGGTAATTCCGCTATTCTAGAGATTCCAATATCAGCGGCGGTGTTTCCTTTTATAGGCACTACTATGAGAATAAGTCCTAGTATCACAAAATTCATAGGGAAATTCCTATTTAAAGAATCAGCTCAAACAGGAAAACCAATTGTATTTTTATTCCATCCAAATGAGTGCTTGGATATTGAAGATAAAGTGATTTCCACACGTCGAACAAAAAATCCAATTAAATATATATTTGCAGATCTGATTCGTCATAGACTTAAACTGCTAAATATGGGTGTTCCTTCCCTCAAACTTCTTGATGAAATATTTTGTGATGCAAAGAAATTTGGATTTGAATTTATTACAGTTGATGATTATTATAAATCATGGAAAAAGGCTTGATTAAATGAATAACTATTTCTCGAAGCGTATATGGATTCTTCTCTGGATTTGCCTGATCCTATTGAATGTAATTATGCGCATTCCGTTAACACCACATGAAATTGGTCATGATTCTTTCATGATGCACTTCATATCAGATTCGATATCAGAATTTGGTAATGCAAAATGGTGGCTAAATCCACTTTCAATAGTAGGATTATATCCTTATTCTATGTCAAGTGCTTTACCTTTTTATTTATCGGGTGCATCCCAAATCATGTCAATGGACATGGAACATACAATATGGGTTGTTCTATCGATTTTTGGTATTTTTAGCGCATTTACTGCATATTTAATGGCAGGAGCTATAAGAGACGATAAAATTTTTAAATTCATTACAGCATTTATTTATTCAACTTCAACAGGAATATTGGTTTATACGACATGGAGTGCCTCAGGAAGAGGATTGTTCTTAGTTTTACTGCCATTATTCATCTATTTTCTGATCAAATCTCGCTTTTCTAAAATAAAATATGGCATATTTACTGTTATTATCTGGATATTACTTTTAACTACACACAATATGGTTTATCTAACCGGTCCAATTATTTTGGGTTTTTTTATTACCCTGGTAATATGCAAAATTCAAATAAAGTCATCAAGTTTGTATGGAGGAATCATATTATTATTATTATTCGTAATTTTTTTAATACAGTTATCTGTGAGAAAGGTCGTGATATATGATATAATTCTCTCTTATGCAAGATATACCGGAGTTGTGATTGTTTTTGCAATCGGAGGGTTCGTCTTTCTTTTGTTTAAGAACAATAAAACTTTCGAGGAAAAGTTTTTAATCATATCTTTATTATTCCTTACACCCATCTTGTCGATTGTATTATATTCAAAATATTTCATGATACCTCTTGAAGTATTATTGGTAAGTTATGGTATTATGAATTTGATTAAGATATCAAAAACAAAGAAATATACTAAATATGTTTATTTAATTATAATAATCTTCTTTTCACTCTCTATTGGTCTTGCAGAGTTCTATCAGTTTGGTAGAACCAGTTCCGATGATCAAAAAACACTCACCCCATTTTGGGCAGAAGACAGTATCGTCAATGCCGCACTCTGGACAAAATCATATACAGAAAAAACGATGATGACCGACGAATTCTTTGTAAGCCGAAGAATGCTGGCATATTCAGGAGCTAATTTGATCACTGAAAATAATTTAGCAACTCTTATTCAGGGGAACTTATGGGATTTCAATATATCGGAGCGATCACCATTTTCGACCTTATTCTATTCCGAAGGTCCTTATAAGATTGAAAATCCAACAGGAATGACTGACTGGTTATGGTATAAATTGAGAGATGAGGGTTATGATGGCTACTGGAAGAATATTATTTTTGAAAGGTTTGATATATTTTATTATATAAGAGATCAGAGGTACAATACCGGTTTTTCAAATACTCTTGATGATAGGTCGGGTAAGCTATATGATAATGGAAAAAATACTATTTGGTATCTAAAAAATATTTAGTAGACCAAGGAAAAAGTTATGACTGGTGCAAATGGGAATTATATAAAGAAACAATTGTCTTTAATTACATCGATAGTTATACTCTGGATAATTGTAGTGATACTTTTGGTCATATCTGTCAAAAAAAATCAGGGACATATCGTTTATGCTATTGATGATACTTATATTCACATGGCTATTGCAAAAAACCTTGCCCAAAATGGAGTTTGGGGCATTACTAAATATGGTTTTTCCTCATCTTCCTCATCATTACTTTATACATTATTAATATCAGTTATTTACTTCATAACGGGGGTGAATGAAGTTGCTCCTTTTATATTGAATATAATATTTGCAACGCTTACGATTTTTTTGGTATTTATTATTCTCAGAAGATATAATTTGAATTCTTGTTGGAGCTTCATAATCTTATTATCAGTAATATTTTTCACACCTTTGCCTGCACTCATATTTAGTGGCATGGAGCATACGCTGCAGATACTTCTTACAATTTTCTTTGTTTATTTTTCAGCTATTATACTTTCAAAAGAAAAACCTGACTTTTTAGAATATTCCCTTCTCCTAATATTAGCATTTTTCATAACTGCCACACGATATGAAGGGCTCTTTCTGATTCTTGTTGTGAGTATTCTATTTATCGTAAAAAAAAAATGGTTATATTCTTCTTTTTTGTTAACAATTGGGATCATGCCGTTAGCGATATACGGAATTATCTCAATTTCAAAAGGGTGGTATTTCTTGCCAAATTCTGTTCTCCTTAAAAGTAATGTATTATTGTATCCTGGTATAACCAGGTTTTTAATCCATTCTGTTGGGCAAATTATAAAAACTCCTCATATTTACGTACTTGTTGCTGTGGCGTTAGTTCTCTTGATTTTTCAATATAAAAAGCATAACTACTTTTGGAAAGAGACTACAATTATGCTTGTTATTTTCATCGTGACAACTCTCTTACATATGATTTTTGCTCGTACTGGTTGGTTTTTCAGATATGAAGCATATCTCGTAGCTCTTGGAATAGTTGTAGTTGGTATAAATTTGCATGAATATTTTCCTGAAAGGTTATCAGTCATTTTTTCTAAGAGTTTACCACTAAAGAAATTTTTGATTATATTAGTTATCCTTATAATTAGTTTTCCACTCGTACAACGAGGACTTACATCTCTGGTAATTACTCCGCAAGCAACAAATAATATTTATGAGCAGCAGTATCAGATGGGTTTGTTTCTCAAAAATTATTATATTGGAGAATATGTAGCCGCTAATGACATTGGTGCAATTGATTATTTTGGCGAGGTCAGACTATTAGATTTAGAGGGACTGGGAAGTCTGGAGGTAGCAAAGGCAAAAATGGGAGGAAGTTATGATACTAAAGCAATAAGCGAATTAGCTAACCGAAAAGAAGTAAAGATTGCGTTAGTTTATGACCAATGGTATGACAAATATGGAGGTCTTCCACAAAATTGGACCAAGGTCGGTGAGTGGAAAATACAAAATAACGTTGTTACTGCTGGCGATACTGTATCATTCTATGCTATTTTTGAAGACGAAAATAAGTTGATCAGGAACTTGCAGCTCTTCTCTTCAAATATGCCAAGAGATATAATCCAGACTGGAAAATATATTATGCATTAAATGTATATATGATTAAAAATTTACTTGAATCAAATTCTAAAAATGATGGATGTGTGAAATTTGATTTCCATATACATTCAATATTTTCATATGATTCATTGTCAACTCCCAAGAGAATAGTAAGAACGGCACAGAAACGGGGATTAAATGGAATAGCAATTACGGATCATGAAACAATTAAAGGTGCGTTCGAAGCATCAAAAATAGATAAGAAAATAGAAATTATTATCGGAAGTGAAATTCAAACTGATGAAGGTGATATTATAGGATTGTTTCTAAATGAAGAAATAAAATCAAGAAGATTCGATTGCGTAATAGATGAGATACGTGAACAGGATGGATTTATTATTTTACCACACCCATATAAAACTCATGACAACATTCCTGATTATATTCTTAAGAGAATAGATGCCATAGAAATTTATAATGGAAGAATTTCAAATGAATTAAATAACAAAGCAAAAGAGCTGGCTTTTGAAAAGAAATTCCTATTTACGGGTGGAAGTGATGCACATTTGTTAAGGGATGTGGGAAGAGTGGAAACAATATTCAATGGTGATATTGGAACAGTAACGAGAGATAACATTGAAAAAGTGCTGGCAAAATGTAATGTCATTGGCACGGAATCTCCACGATATTCACATTATTATACAGCTGCGATAGGAAATTTCAGAAAGAAGAGCCTTTCTAAAATCGGAAAAAAGATATTTAGGAAAATTCTGGGTAAACCGGGAAGGTGAGAATAATGCCACAGGTATTTGTTACAGATGGGCGTTCCCGCGCATCGCTTGCCGTTGTAAGATCTCTTGGGAAGCATGGGTTAAAGGTAACTTGCGGAGAAGCATTTAATTGTTCGACTTTCTATTCTAAATATTCAGAAAGATTTTTCTACCCTCCACCCGACAAACAACCCGAACTATTTATTAAAAGTATTCTTGATCTGGTGAAGAAGAAGAAATATGAGGCAATTATTCCTGTGAGAGATGATGCTACACTTCTTCTTTCAAAATACAAGGATTTATTTAGTGATTTTGTTAAGATTCCTGTTGCAGATTATGAGACTCTTTGTATAGGAAGGGATAAGTCACAAACGATAAAATTGGCCTTAGAAAATAATGTCCCATGTCCAAAGACCTATTTTCCTGAAAATCCAAATGATTTATTACTATTACGAGATGAGCTTGAGTTTCCCCTGGTAATAAAACCATATACAAGTTCGGGTTCAAGAGGGATTAAGGTTGTCAATTCATTCGAGGAATTGCTAATCGAATATAATAACGTTGTTTCTGAATTTGGGCCCGTGATGGTACAGGAATTTATACCATATAATGGAGCTTATGGTGTATCAATGCTTTTTAATAAGGGAGAACCAAGAGCTATTTTTACACATAAAAGGCTGAGACAATACCCGGAATCAGGTGGTCCGAGCACATTAAGGGAAAGTGTTCGTTATCCTGAAATAGAGGAATATTCGGCAAGATTATTAAAAAAGATTAACTGGCATGGTGTTGCAATGGTTGAGTTCAGGATCGACGCTCGAAACAATGAACCTAAATTGATGGAAATAAATCCAAGATTCTGGGGATCATTAGAGTTGGCAGTTGTTTCTGGTGTTGATTTTCCATATCTATTATATCAAATGGCAATAAATGGAGATGTTGAGCCAATAAATGACTATAAGATTGGAAAAAAAGTGAGATGGCTTTTAGGGGATATTTTATTGTTTTTGAGCACTAAGAATAAATTAAAAAAGCTTCCGGAATTTTTAGATGTTTGGGGGATAGACGATGATCTATTGTCTCTAAATGACCCATTGCCAGCTATTGGAACTATGATGGAAAGTCTGAGTTCATTTACTAAAAAAGAACGAAGACAACATGCATTTAATAGAGGATGGAATGACACCAAAGTTGAATAAAAATATATCATCAAGGTTAGATTTCACGTTTTATAAATATCATGAGATGTGCGAAGCAATAATTGCTTCAGATTATATCCCGATAACAATAAAAGACTACCTGATGAAAAGCACAAATTCAGAAGATAAATATGTACTTCTTCGCCACGATGTTGATAAAATGCCAGAAAATGCATTGGAAATGGCATTAATTGAAAATAAGCTTGGAATTCAATCCACATATTATTTCAGAAGTACTAAGAATGTTTTCAGACCAGATATTATAAAACAAATATATAGCCTTGGTCATGAAATTGGGTACCATTATGAAGCCCTGGTGAAGGCAAAAGGTAATACTGTGCAGGCAATTGAAATTTTTCAAAAGGAATTGGCTATTTTTAGAAAAATTTGTGATATCAAGACAATATGTATGCATGGCAATTCTCTTTCAAAATGGGATAATCGTGATCTCTGGAAATCATATAATTTTCAGGATTTTGGAATTATCGGAGAAGCATATATCTCTATAGATTTTAAGAAAGTCTTATATCTATCTGATTCTGGTGGATCATGGAATAATTCTAAGATCAGAATAAAAGATACTATCGATCAAAATTCATTAAGATTACCTGTGGAAATAAATAATACAGATAATATAATCGATATTTTCAGAAATAATAATACTTTTAATGAACAAATATACCTGCTTGCCCATCCGGATAGATGGAATGATTCAATGGATAAGTGGATATTTGAATTTATTACAAAAAAATTTAGAAATGCTGCAAAAATAATGTATAATGCTGCAAGAAGAAGGGATTAAATTGACTGAAATAAAATCAACAACAAAACAAAATATTTCCACTTATAATAATAAGAAAATTAAGGATTATGAAAATAATTATGGTATTTTCAATGAAGAAAATCAAAAAAGAATTGAGAACTTAATTATGGAATGTAGCAAGACCATTCCAAGAGAGATATCCCTGGATGTTGGTATGGGAAGTGGAAATGTTTTTAATATTTCCAGAAAGTGTTTTAATAGATGTTATGGTCTTGATATGTCATTAAGTCTGGCAATTGAAAAAAAAATTGATAAGAATTCTCTAATAAAAGCAGATGGATCAAATTTGCCGATAAAATCTAATTCGATCGATTTGATTTCTGCATATTCTTTTTTGCATCATCTTGATGATCAAATGGATTTTTTTAAGGAAAGTCATCGTTGCCTTAAACAAAATGGGATATTATATACTGATGGAGATAAAAATATATTTTTTATGAAAATATATGTACGAATTAAATTAATTAAAGCAAAATTGCTTAATAAAACAAGGGAAATTACTTACTTTCAAAATTATTTTGAAGACCATGGTACAGGAGAGCGACATTTTGGTGGATTAAATCACAAAAAAATATTTGAAGAATTAAGAAGCGCTGGATTTAGAGATGTATCAATAATATTTAGATTATCAAATAATCCTAGATATACTGGCACATATATATACAAATTATTACAAATGATGAATATAACATACTTATCATCACATTTTTATATAGTTGCAAGAAAATGATTATTTTCATGATAACCTTTTAATATAATCGGATGGTATTCCAAGTATGTCTGTACTTTTGACAAATGCATCCGCGCCAAAAGGTGTTGTAGTCACCCAAAGCCTTGGTAGGAAAGGGATAGAAATTACAACTTCCGATTGTGATCGTTTATCTCCGGCATTTTTTTCTAAATATTCCAAATCTCACTTTATTTATGCTGATCCTGTAAAATCGCCAGTTGATTTTGTGAATTCAATTCAAAATTATCTTAAAAGGAAAAAAATTGATGTTTTGATGCCAATAAATAGCAATGAGACTCTTATAATATCAAGATATAAAGAAAAATTTACACCATACACCAAGGTTCCTTTTGAAGATATCGATAAGATGATGCAACTAAATGATAAAAATGAAACGATGAAGATTGCATCGGAACTCGACATAACTATGCCAAAAACCTACAATACCAAAAATATTGTTGAACTTCGCAAAATCTCAAAGACAATTCAATATCCTGCAGTTATTAAACTGAGAAATGCAACGAGTAGTGTTGGTTTATCTTATGCTCATTCGGCTGAGGAGCTAATTCGAAAATATGAAGGAACAATTAGAAAATTTAATCTCGAGCCTTCTAATTATCCTATCTTACAGGAGTATATACCAGGCGCTGGTTATGGTGTGTCCATGCTCTATAATCATGGCGATATCAGGGCAATATTCACACACAAACGGCTCAGGGAATATCCAATTACGGGTGGTCCGAGTACATTTAGAATAAGTGTTCGACATCCGGAAATGGAAAGAATGGCCAAAAGGCTTTTGGATCATGTATGCTGGCACGGCCTTGCAATGGTTGAATTCAAGCTCGATGAGAGGAATAATAAACCAGTTCTTCTTGAAGTCAATCCACGCTTCTGGGGATCAGTGTACCAGGCAATTGCAGCGGGAGTGGATTTTCCATATCTTTTATATGAAATGGCGATAAATGGAGATGTTAAACCGGTTTTCAACTATAAACTCGGTGTGAAAACCCGATTTATATATAAAGACATACTTTCACTTTCCAGTAAATTTATGAAATCAAATGATCGTTATGGAACATTAAGGGAGTTTTTTAAGTTTTATGAAAAAGAATTATATTATGATACTTTGTCAACGGAAGACATTTTGCCTGGTATAATGTTTTCGTATCAAGCTATAAAAGAGATTCTCAGAAAGGAATGAAAACGATGAAACAAATATTAAGTTACAATATTCATAATATATTAAAGTTGCAGATTATATTACAAAAGAAATTCAACTTATTCGAGTATTTTAATGTTGAACATCGATTTTTCGAAGTAGAAACTGTGGACAAACCGGACATTATACTTAACATTGGCAAATTTACTCCGTCAAATACGGATTGTTATATCGTAGATAATAAATATTATATAAAGGAAAATTATTTTTATTGTAAGGATTCCGTAGATGGGACAAACATGGAGGTAGAAATATTTGGATTTGATTCGGGAAATACGATAATAAATTTCGATGTCAAAGTTCCCGGAATAAGGGGTTTGCTCCCAATTTTAGGTGCCCATAATCTTTTTTTAAGTCCTTTGATTGACTATAAATTGTCTAATAAAGGATATTTCTTACTGCACTGCGCAGGACTTGGCAAAGAAAACAAAGGATTCATATTAGCCGGGATGGGTGGAGCTTTTAAGACCACGTTAGCTATGGATTTCACCAGGAAGGGGGGCTTTGGTTTTTTTGGAGATGAACGTGTTATATTGCATGACGGTAATGTCCGGAGTTACCCAATAGGTATAGTGTCTTTTGATTACAGGTGCAGACACCTGCCAACGGAAAAAAAGAGGAATTTCAAAGACAAAATAGATTTAATTAAATATAATTTGAGCAATTATCACCATTTAGATAAACTAAGTGTCAATATTGCCGATACTTCCAGATTATGTGCTATATTTTTTATTACCAGGCAATCAGAAAGAAAGTCATTAATACATATAAAATATAACCTAAAGAACGCTGTCGAAAAAATGGTAATAAATAATGAAATGGAAATGAATCATGCTTATATGCCAAATATTATGGGCATATCTTTTAATCCATTTTTTGAATACATGCTCGCATATTCATTTATTTTCCCTAATAGCCAGGTAGCTATACACTGGGATAACCTGAGGAAAAATTTAAAACAGAGTTTGGAGAATGTGCCAATTTATGAGGTGGAAATTCCCCTGGAATATAACGAGAATGTTTATAATGATATGTATAATTATATTACTTCAGTCGTGAAATACCATGAAGAGAAATAAATGCAAATGTCAAAATAAAATAGAGGCGAAAAAAGGAATAACGGTTGCGTTTCTTGGTGTAGATGGTACTGGAAAATCAACACACGCAGAAAAACTAAGCTCATGGTTTCAGGAACATCAAATTAAATGCATTATTATTCCATTTCATAAATGGATGTTTGCCGACGTACTGAAGAGACGAATCGGGAAATATGTGGATAGTGGGAGAAATTCGGACTCTTTAAGACCATATACCCCTAAAAAATATTCGTTGCCAGCTTTACTCAAACCGCCAGTGGCTTTGCTTGACAACATCTTGATGTTCTACTATAGCAAATGGAAATTTAAAGACTATGACGTAATTATTTTCGACAGGTTCGTATGTGCGACACTCATAAAATCAAAAGCCTTAAATTATCATGTAGATTGGCTTCGTCCAATCTGGCAGAACATTAAAGTTGATATCGGTTTGGTGTTAGACGCCCCGATACAAAAATCCTTAGACACAATAGACGATAGGAATAATCATATCTTATATACCTATGAACAATTAACCCAGGAAAGAAATGATTACCTGGAATTAGCCAGAAAATGTGGTTATGAGGTGTTCGACACTTCAAAACCACTTGAATCAATTCATGGAGAAATTAAGAGATACTTGAGTAGAATATTATTCTTACCTCCATCAAGAGAAATGATTCCATGAGAATATTAGTTGGGATTTCGCATCCAAAGCATGTATTCATGTTTAAGAATCTTATCAAGAAAATGGAAGCCAAGGGCCATGAATTTGAAATAATAATGGTAGAAAAAGAAATTACTGGATTCCTGCTGGAACAATTTAATTTACAATATCAGCTTATTGGAACAAACCAACCCACGTTACTTAGAAAGATACTTAGTCTACCGATGTTGGAATACAGAACTCTGAAAATCGCCCTTAAATTTAAACCTGAAGTATTCATAGCACAGGCTTTTCCTCCCATGGCACATGTAAGTGCAATTTTGAATCGACCCTTCATCGTTTGTGAAGATACGGAAATTGCACGACGATTGCATAGTTTTGTCTTACCATTTGCAGATGCGATAATAACGCCGAATTGCTATAAAGATGATCTGGGCAAAAAGCATCAGCGTTTTTTTGGATTTTTTGAACTTGCTTATCTGCATCCTGATAATTTTGAGCCTGATATTTCTGTTTTAGATGAGCTGGGTATAAATAGCAATGATAAATATATTGTTATCAGGTTAGTTGCATGGCATGCACATCATGATATTGGGCATAAAGGCATGAGCCTGGATATATTGAAAAAAGTAATAGGAGAACTTGAAAAATATGCGAAGATCTTCATATCATCAGAAAATGAGCTTCCGACTGAGTTAAGGAAATATGAGATAACATTATCCCCAATAAAAATACATAGTATTTTATATTATGCGGCTTTGTATATAGGGGAGAGCGGTACAATGGCTACTGAGGCTGGAATATTGGGAACACCATCGATATATATATCTTCACTGGCAGGCAATATGGGGAATTTTGAGGAGATGGAGAAAAAGTATGGATTGATGCACTTGTATTCAGATCCTTTAATAGCATTAAATAAAGCGCTGGAGCTAATAAAAAGCAATAGCAGCAAAGAAGACTGGAAATTGAAAAGACTCAAGATGCTTGAAGATAGTACAGATGTGAATGAACTTTTAATTGATATTATTGAAAACATAAACAACTCCTGATCATTGAAAAAGAACTTATTATCATGAAGCAATATATAATTATCACTCCATGTAAAAATGAAGAAAGGAACCTTCCTGGTCTTGTCAGGTCACTGGAAAAGCAATCTATCACTCCGGTATTATGGGCTATTATAGATGATGGAAGCACCGATAAGACACTTGAAATAATTCAGGATATAGAGAATAAACATCAATGGGCAGAGAACATAAGTTTAAAAAAAAGTTACAGGGATTTAACAATTCACATATCTGATGTAATCAAAACAGGTTTTGATTTTGCAAAAAATTTCTGTATGCATCATGAAATTCGTTTCGATTATATTGTTTTTCTTGATGCTGATATGGTCATAGATGATGCTGAATTTTTTCAAAAACTTATCAGTGAGTTTGAAAAGGATGAGAATTTAGGAATTGCCAGCGGTGAAATGCAGTACCTGAACGCTTTGGGTGAATTATTTAATGCAAATGGTCGATCTGACACTATTTCGGGGGGTGAAATGATGTGCAGGAGGGAGTGCATTGAGGAAATTGACGGCATTCCAATTTCTCATGCATGGGAGAGTGCAATGAGGGTAAAAGCAAAGCTAAAAGGGTGGAAAATAAAAAGATTTGCTTCTATAAAAATAATTCATACAAGAGATACTGGCAGTGCGGAAGGATTGAAAAAGGGGTATTATCTAAAGGGTACATCCGAATACTACCTTGATATGAATCCTTTTATTGTAATTTCAAAAGGTTTTATATATTGCTTTAAAAGACCATATTATTTAGGTTTTGCATATTTATCCGGATACATTAATAGTTGGATAAGAAGAAAAGAAAAAACAAATGACCGGGAAGTCCGAGAATATTATTATTACCGTAAACCATATGAAATATGGCAATATCTTGTTGAAAATATGTTAAGAAGGAAGAGTTAGATCATGACAACCGGATGTTGTTTTCCAATGCAAATCCGGGTTGGTAATGAGATTATTGTCAAATTGCTAAAAGATGAAGGCATTGATTTTGATTTTGTAGGCTCTACATCTACCGCCTATGATCCGACTCCGGATAAAAACCACAACGGTTATCCGGGAAAAAGGATAGATTATATTTCCAGTAATATTGGAAAATGGCTCAACGCTACCCCAACGAATCTCATTCTATTGCATATAGGCACGAACGATATATTTCAGGGCTATTATGTCGAAACCGCTCCGACTCGTCTTAGCGCATTAATAGATAATATCGGCAGCAAAGTCCATAAATGTTATTAAAAATGGTGGATTTGATTATGGAAGATCACCTTGGCTTTCTATACAAATGGGATCGGATCATTCAGTGTAACTGATTCGGCGAAGGTAATTCTAACAAAAACAAGTACCAACATGCAATTGTATCAAATTAACATTCGTCTTGAACCGAATACAACCCACATTCCGTACCTTTACATTTAGAGTTTTCTCTAATTAATTATGCCTCGCAGCGTCTTGATTTTTAAATTTCATAAAATGTTTATAGAATTAATATATTACATTATTTAATGTGTTATC